>NZ_WIRE01000001.1:2232431-2551350 GCF_009601165.1 Alcanivorax sediminis
TCTCGCAGGCTCCGGGGCCTTCTTTGACCGGCCCGGCATGCTCTGGGTTGGCGTATTTGGCAGCCTGATGTTCTGGCTGGTGGAAGGCCACTGGAAAGCGTTCCAGGCGGCGCACTATGCCCGTATCGAAAAGATCGAGGCACACTTTCGGGGTGAAGTGGATGAGATCGCCCCGTTCCAGAGTGCCATCAGCTGGGAGAAAAGTCGTCGTGCCGGCGGCACCCGAGAACTCATCCGAATCCTCGGCCTGCGCCATGTGTTTCTGCCGCACGGGTTGATGGCGGTGGCGTTGGTGGTAGCGGGTTTGTTGCTCTAGTGCTGCTGCAGGAGCCAGCCTGCTGGCGATGAGAGAAAGTTTTGAGGAGCGAGTTTCGAGTTGCGAAAACCGGGCAGCCATGGCGGTTTTGCTTTTCGAAACTCGCGACTCGAAACTCGTTACTGACTCTTAACTGACCTTGCCCGTGGTGCGAACCCGGCGGCTGACCTTGGGTTCGTCTGCGGCTTTGGCTTTCCGGGCTTCTTTCAGTCGTTTGTCGATCACGTTCTTGCCTGCAATGATCAAGCCCAGGCCAAGGAACGCGCCGGGGGGCAGGATGGCGAGCAGGAAGCCGCCGTAGTTCTCGATCACGTTCAGTTGCCAGTTGGCGGCCATGGGGCCAAACAGCAACTGCATGTTGGTGAACAGGGTGCCCTGGCCGACGAGCTCACGCATGCCGCCGAGAATCAGCAATATCACCAGAAAACCCAGTCCCATCATGAAGCCATCCACGGCGGAGGGCAGGATCGGATTCTTGCTGGCAAAGGCATCCGCGCGGCCAAGGACGGTACAGTTGGTCACGATGAGAGGAATGAAGATGCCAAGGATTTCATACAGCTCGAACGTGTAGGCCTGCATCAGCATTTCGATCACGGTGGTCATGGCCGCAATGATCATCACGAAAGCGGGCAGGCGCACGGCATCGGTGACATAGCCCCGGATCACTGAAACACAGACATTAGAGCCTACCAGTACCACCAGCGTGGCCAGACCCAGGCCAAGGGCGTTGACCACGGAACCGGTGACTGCCAACAGCGGGCATAGTCCCAGAATCTGCACGGTGGCCGGGTTGTTGTTCCACAGCCCATCCATGCTTATCTTGCGATAATTCACATCACTCATCACAGACCTCCGCCGCAACGGTTTCGGCTTCTGCCGCAAACAGGCTATCGCGGTTGGCGTCGAAGTATTTCAGGGCACGGTGCACAGCACCGACCACCGCACGGGGGGTAATGGTGGCTCCGGTTAAGCTGTCGAACTCACCGCCATCTTTTTTAACTGCCCAGCCATCCTCATCGGGGTTGCTCAGGGAGCGACCATCGAAGCTGAAGATCCAGTCGGATTTCTTGGTTTCGATATTGTCGCCCAGACCCGGAGTCTCATTGTGTGGCGGTACGACACGTACGCCACTGATGTTGCCATCTGCGTTCACGCCCACGATCAGCGAGATATTGCCACCGTATCCATCGGGGGCGGTGGCTTCCAGCACCGCACCACTGGCGTTATCACCCAGTCGGGCCCGGTAGATATGCTGCTCGCCGCGGCCCAGCGAGGGATCGCTGACGGTGATGCGGTCGGACAACAAATCATTATCGTGCAGATCATGAGGCATCACTTCATTCAGTGAAGACATCAGGGCCTGCTGACGATTGCACTCCACCTTTGTGATGGTCAGCTCGTTGGTGACGGCCAGTGTTGCCGCGGTACCAATGGCAAACAGGCTCAGGATTACAGCGTTTTTAGTAATGGCGTAACGCATCATGATCAGGCGCCTCCCGTGCCACGATTGGGCTTGTCATGACCGTAGGTGCGCGGCTGGGTGTAGTAATCAATGAACGGAGCGCTCAGGTTCAGCAGCAACACCGAAAAGGCTACAGCATCCGGGTAGCCGCCGAAGCTGCGAATCACCCAGATCAGCACACCAATCAACAGGGCATACACCAGGCGACCCATGCGGCTCGTGGCGGCACTGACCGGATCGGTGGCAATAAAGAAGGCCCCCAGCATGGCGCCGCCAGAGAGCAGATGGAATGACGGGTCTGCAAAGCGCACCGGATCAATTTGCCAGGCGATGAAAGCCGGTATGGCCAGGCCAGCCAGAAAGCCGGCAGGGATGTGCCAGGTGATTATCTTGCGGCTGATCAGGTAAAGGCCACCGAGCAGGAAAGCCAGGTTGACCCACTCCCAACCCTGCCCGGCGATGTCGCCATGCAGAATGGCATGGGAGGCCAGCTCGGATTCATTGCCGGCCCAGGTGCGAAAGGTGTCCAGGGGGGTGGCGCCACTGAGTCCGTCCACGGGCAATTGGCCGGTAAACAACTGAAGGCTTTGCATGAAACCGGGGGCTTCCCCCGGCGCAATCCACTGGGTCATGGCCACCGGGAATGAAATCAGCAGCAGCACGTAACCGACCATGGCCGGATTAAACGGGTTCATGCCCAGACCGCCATAAAGCTGCTTGGCCACAATGATGGCGAAGCTCACCCCGATCAGGGTCAGCCACCACGGTGCTGTGGGTGGCAAGGCCAGGGCCAGTAATACTGCAGTGAGCACCGCACTGTAGTCCTTCAGATAGAAGCCCACGTTGCGGCCGCGCAGTTTCAGGAACAGGGCTTCGCTGAGCACGGCAACGAGAACGGCCCACAGCACATTGATCACGCTGCCCCAGCCAAACTGCCAAGTCAGCACCGCCAGGCCGGGCAGGGTGGCGTAGATCACCTGGCGCATAAATGCACCGGTGTTGTTCTTTACCGAGGCGTGGGGCGAGGTGGAGGTAATCAGGCTCATTGGCTCACTCCGGGCGCGATCATCGCGCCGCAAGCGACGCTCCTGCAGGGGGCTGTGCCTGTTGTCAGGCGTTTGGCAGTCAGCATCAGGCGATCTCTCATTCCACCAGCCCCTGTTCTTCCATGGCCTGCTTCAGCGCCTTGCGGGCAATCTGGGCTTCAGCTTCCATTGCCTTGAGTTCGGATTGCAGTGCTTCAAGCGCTTCTTCGCTGCTGCTACTGCCCAGTTTTTCGAGTTCCAGCTGTTTGTCTGCCAGTGCGCTTTCAGCCCGGGCCGCTTCCAGCTTGAGAGTCTTGAGATCCTTGCCGGTGTGTGCGCGAATGTCTGCCTTGGCTTCTTCAATCAAGGCATCAAGGGCATCACGGGCGATGTCCGCCTTGTGCTTGAGCTTGTCGACTTTGCGCTGCATGTCATTGAGCTCGTCTGCAGAGACTTCCTCTTTGCGCTCAGCACGCTCGAAAGCCGCATGGGCTTCCTTATATTGCTTGTGAGCCATGTTATAGGCTGTCTTCAGAGCCTTGAGGCGCTTTTGCCGCTTGGCGGCAGCTTCCGGATCCACGGCCGCCAGTGACTGCGGGGCGGTGGCTTCGGGAACCTTGGGCGGATCGGTGGGGACCGGAGGTGCCTTGGTGGTGACGGGGGCAGCCGCTTTGGCGTCACGCAGCTCCGCTTTCCAGTGGTCGGCTTCGCCCTTGAGTCTGTCGGCCTCAGCGCGCAGCTCGGCAGCATTGCCCGCACCGTTTTCTTCAGCTTCCTTGGCGGTTTTCACTGCAGCCTTGTAGGCCGAGGCAACGTCGCCCACCTTTTTCTTCAACTCAGCCACAGGGTCGGCAGAAGGCGCCGGAGCGGAAGGGGTGGAAGGGGTGGAGGGAGCAGAAGGCGAGGGGCTTGCCGGTGCATTGGCCTTGGCATCGCGCAATTCCGCCTTGAGCTGATCTGCGGCAGCTTTGAGTTCGTCAGCCCGGGTGCGCAGTTCGCTGGCGTTTTCATCGCCGTTAGCCTCGGCTTCCTTGGCGACTTTGACGGCGGCCTTGTAGGCCGATGAGGCATCGCCAACCTGCTTCTTCAGCTCGGCCACCGGATCCACTTGCGGTACGGCAGCGACGCCAGTCGGTGCATTGGCCTTGGCATCACGGAGTTCGGCTTTGAGTTTGTCCGCGCTGGCCTTCAGTTCATCGGCCTGATTGCGAAGTGCGGTGGCGTTATCGTCACCATTGGCTTCGGCTTCCTTGGCCGCTTTGACAGCAGCCTTGTAGGCACTGGAGGCATCGCCCACCTTCTTCTTGAGGATGGCAACCATGTCTTCTGCGGGCGCAGCGGCCGGTGCGGCATTGCCCGCATCACGGACAGCGGCCTTGGCCTTGTCAGCGATTTCCTTGAGGCGGTCAGCCTCGGCTTTCAGCTCGGAGGCATTGGCTGCGCCTTCGGCGTCGGCTGCTTTGGCGGCTTTCACCGCCGCCTTGTAGGCCTTGGACGCTTCCAGTGACGCTTGCTTCAGGGCCGCGGTGTCCACCGCGGGTGCGGCTGCGGTTTCCTTCTTCTTGCGGTTGGCCTCAAGCCGTGCCTGACGACGGGCTTCTTTTTCGGCCTTTTCAGCATCGATACGGGCCTGACGAGCTTCGAAACGCTGGCGTGCCTTGTCGGCTTTCAGTTGGTCGGCCGCTTGTTGACGGACCGCGCCCTTGGCATAGCGGTAGTACTGTACCAGGGGGATGTGGCTGGGACAGACATAGGCGCAGGCGCCACACTCGATACAATCCATCAGGTTGTGGTGTTGGGCCTTTTCCAGGTCGTCGTTCTTGGCATGCCAGTAGAGCTGTTGGGGCAGCAGGTTGGCCGGGCAGACTTCGGCACAGGAGCCACAACGGATACAGGGTTGCTCCGGTGGCGGCTCGGGCAGTTCTTCCGGGCTGGCAGCAATAATACAGTTGGTGGTTTTCACCATGGGCACTGAAGGGTTGTGCAAGGTGAAACCCATCATGGGGCCGCCCATGACCAGGCGGCCGAGTTTGTCAGGCTCAACACCACCGTGGTGCAGCAAGTCGCTCACCGGGGTGCCAATCAGCACCTCATAGTTGCCGGGTTGTGCGACGCCATCGCCGGTGAGGGTGGTGACGCGTTGTATCAGCGGTTCGCCATCAATCACGGCGCGTTTGATGGCGTGGGCCGTCCCCACATTCTGGCATACCACGCCTACGTGGGCGGGCAACTGTCCACTTTTTACTTCCTTGCCCGTCAGGAGTTGGATTAGCTGCTTTTCGCCGCCGGAGGGATACTTGGTCGGTACCACCCGAATTTCGATGTCACAGCCCTTGCAGGCCTGCTTGATGGCCTTGATGGCCTCCGGTTTGTTGTCTTCGATACCGATGAGCGTACGACGCGGATTCAGCAGATACTGAAGAATATGAATACCGGTGATGATTTCGTCGGCGCGCTCGCGCATCAGGCGATCATCGGCGGTGATGTAGGGCTCACACTCCACCGCATTGATGAGCAGTTCTTCCACGCGCTGGTGGTCGCCCAGGTTCACCTTGATGCTGGTGGGGAAGCCTGCGCCGCCCATTCCGGCAATGCCTGCATGGCGAATAATGTCGACTAACTCGCCAGGGCTCTGCTCGGTGTAGTCACTCATGCCGCTGTGGGTAATCCACTCATCCTTGCCATCGGTATCGATCACAATACAGATGGCATCCATGCCCGATGGGTGCTGAATGGGGCGTGGTCCAATGGCGCTCACGGTACCTGAAGTCGGCGCATGGATGGCCGCGCTTACCGCACCCGTGGGTTCAGCGATCATCTGTCCTTTCAGAACCCGGTCACCGGGTTCCACCAGCGGCTTGGCTGGCGCACCAATGTGCATGTTCAGCGGCAAGATCAGTTGCGCGGGGAGGGGACCGGGGGCAATGTCGGTACCGTTGGACAGGTGCTTCATTTCCGGCGGATGAATGCCACCATGGAAATCATGAACAGACGCTGGACGCCTGACGCCCAACGCCAGACGCGCAAAAACAGAGCGCAGATTGCGAGTTTTGGTTTCCTGAGCCTGACTCATGGCTGCTGTCTCCAGGCTGGCAGGGGGATTACGATGTGGAACGGGGGCTGCGTCATGCGTCCGGCGTCCAGCGTCAGGCCTCTCATAGGTTTACCACCTCGATACGGCTGTCCGGGCGCTGGCCAATCCCGGCTGGGCGATTCCAGCCCCAGGTCTGGAGGGTGGGCTTCACAGGAACGATGTCGATGCAATCCACCGGGCAGGGCTCAACACACAGGTCACAGCCGGTGCACTCATCCACAATGACGGTGTGCATCAGTTTGGCGGCGCCGACAATGGCGTCCACCGGGCAAGCCTGGATGCACTTGGTACAGCCAATACACTCGTCCTCGCGGATATAGGCCACCTTGGCTACGGCGGCATCTTCAGCGCCGTCATCGTCCAGGGTCAGCTCATCACGGCCGAGCAGATCGGTCAGGGCATCTACCGTATCCTGCCCGCCGGGCGGGCAGCGGTTGTGCTCCTCTCCTGCGGCGATCGCTTCCGCATAGGGACGACAACCGGGGTGGCCACACTGACCGCACTGGGTTTGCGGCAGCAGACTGTCGATCTGGTCGACAATGGGGTCACCTTCCACCTTGAACTTCTCGGAGGCGAAACCAAGAATGGCGCCGAACACGGCGGCCAGCGCCAGCAGAGCAGCAACAGCAATCAGTACAGCGGTCATTGGCAGACTCCGTCTGCAGCCGGATGCTGGATGCGGGAAGCCGGACGAGAAAAAACAGTGCGTGGCAGCTGGGGCATGAGGATTGGCATAAGGCTCCGAGCCAGCGTCAGGCGTCGGGCATCAGGCGTCTGGCGTAATTTCATATCTTGATCAGCCCTGAGAATCCCATGAAGGCCAGTGACATCAAGCCTGCGGTGATCAAACCAATGCTGGGTCCGCGAAAGGCTTCCGGTACATCCGCCACGGCAATGCGTTCACGCATGGCAGCGAACAGGACCAGCACCAGGGAAAAGCCCAGCGCGGCACCAAAGCCGTAGGTCAGGGAAGACATGAAAGTGGCGTCTTCCTGGCGTACGTTCAGCAGGGCGACACCCAGCACCGCACAGTTGGAAGTGATCAGCGGCAGGAACACACCCAGCACGCGGTAAAGCAATGGGCTGGCTTTTTTGACGAACATTTCGGTGAACTGCACGGACACTGCAATCACAAGAATAAAACTGATGGTGCGCAGATACTCCAGTTCGAAGGGAACCAGAATGTAGGCCCATGTCAGGTAGGCCAGCACCGATGAAAGCGTCAGTACGAAGGTGGTGGCCAGGGACATGCCCATGGCAGTCTCGATCTTGTTGGAGACGCCCATGAACGGACAGAGTCCGAGGAATTGCACCAGAACAAAGTTGTTAACCAGCACTGCGCTGATCAGTATCAGGACGTATTCGGTCATGTCACCTTGCTCGCGGGATAATCGCGGTGATGAGGACGCTCTGACAATCTCTTGCGGTTGGCGTTGTGCAAAATGAACGCAAACAAGAGTTTACCCCGAGATCCCCGTATTTTCAGGGGCGCATAGTATGCGTGAGCCCCTGCACAGGCTCAAGAATGATAATGCATAAGCTTAGCGTGATGCCCCCAAGGCATCATTGACCCCAGACACCGGTTTTCTGTGCATTTTGCCACCGCCTGGCCCCTTGAAACTTGCGCTTGCCAGAGCAATCCAGTATCCAGTGATTCGAATACATGAAAGCGCCGACCCTTTGCCGGCGCAGAAGCCAGGAGAGACTCCCCGTGACTGATTTGCCCCGCGACTTTGACCGAGACGGATTGCTGGAATATTCCGTGGTCTTCACGGACCGTTCCCTGAACCATATGTCCCAGCAATTCCAGCAGGTCATGCGGGATATCTCAGACAACCTGAAAAAGGTGTACAACGCGGATACCGTGACCGTGGTGCCGGGGGGAGGCAGCTTTGGTATGGAAGCCGTGGCCCGTCAATTTGCTACTGGCGAGCACTGCCTGGTGATACGTAATGGCTTCTTCAGCTTCCGCTGGAGCCAGATCTTTGACATGGGCAAGATCCCGGCATCGGAAACTGTGCTCAAGGCGCGCCCGGTGGATGAACGCGCCAACGCGCCCTTTGCCCCTGCGCCCATCGAGGACGTCGTCGCTACCATCAAGTCCGAAAAGCCCGCTGTCGTGTTTGCCCCTCATGTGGAAACGGCGTCTGGCATCATTCTGCCTGACGCTTACCTCAAGCAGGTGGCTGAGGCGGTGCATAGTGTGGGTGGTTTGTTCGTACTCGACTGCATTGCCTCCGGCACGATCTGGGTGGATATGAAGGCCATCGGTGTGGATGTGCTGATCAGCGCTCCCCAGAAAGGCTGGAGTTCCTCCCCCTGTAGCGCTCTGGTCATGATGAGTGAGGCGGCCGACAAACGTCTGCAGGAAACGACCTCTACCAGTTTTGCGGCAGACCTGCGCAAGTGGCGCGACATCATGGTGGCTTACGAGAATGGCGGCCATGCCTATCATGCCACCATGCCCACCGATGCCCTGCGCGGCTTCCGCGATACCATGATGGAAACCATTAGTGAAGGCCTGACGGCAGTCAAGGAACGGCAGTGGAAGCTGGGTATGGCAGTTCGTGACCTGCTGGCGGAGCGTGGCTTTGCCAGTGTCGCCGCTCCCGGCTTTGAAGCCCCGGGTGTCGTGGTTTCCTACACCAGTGATGATGCCATCAAGAGTGGCGCTGCCTTCGTGAAACTGGGCATGCAGACCGCGGGAGGTGTGCCGCTCATGTGTGATGAGCCCGCAGACTTCAAGACCTTCCGGGTGGGGCTGTTTGGCCTGGACAAGCTGGGCGACGTGGATGCCGCAGTGGCGCGTCTGAGAAATGCGCTGGATCAGCTGTGATGCCGTTGACAGTGGATAGCTGACAGTTGACTGCGAAACCCAACCCGGACAAGGGAGCGGTCATCCTGCTTCATGGCCTGGCGCGTACTGCGCGGGCCATGAAAAAGATGGAGAAGGCCCTCAGTGATGACGGTTATGTGGTCATTAACCAGGGCTACCCATCTACTCGCCACTCCATTCCAGAGCTGGCGGCTCAAGCTCTGCCGACAGCTTTGGCGCGCTGCCCGAAGCAGGGTGATGTCCATTTCGTCACTCATTCCATGGGCGGCATTTTACTGCGCCAGTATCTCAGTACACATTCACTTCCGCGTCTTGGGCGCACTGTCATGCTCGGACCGCCAAACCAGGGCAGCGAGGTGGTAGACAGGCTGGGCCAGTGGGCGCCGTTTCGCTGGGTCAATGGTCCTGCCGGTGCCCAGATGGGAACCACACCCGACAGTCTGCCCATCCAGCTCGGCCCAGTGGATTTTCCCCTCGGCGTCATTGCCGGCAGTCAGACCATCAACTTCCTGCTTTCCGCGATGCTGCCTGGTCCTAACGACGGAAAGGTCACTGTAGAGAGAACCAAAGTGGCAGGTATGCACGATCATCTTGTCCTGCCGGTGACGCATCCGTTCATGATGCGCAATGTCCGGGTGATTGAGCAGGTCAGATTTTTTCTGGAAACCGGCCGGTTTAACACTTCCCTGTAAAGAAATCACTGCCGTTATCGTTGTGAGGGGCGGACTTGGGCCTGTCTCGGGTCTTTGCTTTACAGGTGTGCAGTGCATATATTTGATCTTTTTCGCAATCCAGCTGTGACCGTAGAGGTTTGTCTTTGGGGGATGAGCCTTGCGCCTCGTCACGCAGTGCAGCAATTCTAAGGGGGAAAACATGCAATTTTCAGGGCGCTTTCTGGCGGCCAGCAGCCTGTTGCTGGCCATCGCGGGTTGCAAATGGGAGCTGGTTGATACCAATTATGCTGTGGAGGAGGCGACTTCCTTTACGCTGGAACGACATCTATCGACGGATTCATTTAGCGGGGAACTAATGGGGGATGAGTACAATCCGCTTAGCTGTGTGTCGCTGCCTGCTGATTGGACACACGAGGTTGATGCCGAATTTACTTCCAACCTTGCAGAACCTCCTGTGCTTGAGCTTACCCTGCAAGCCTCCGCAGCCCTTGCCCTTGAGGAAAGTTTTTCCCGAGAGGGTTTTGACTGGACATGCTACTCCGCATTTCCGACAGCGGAGACGATGGGCGATGTTGCGCAGGGAACGGTCACGTTCACCATCACTCCACATAATGTCAGCGCCCCTGTGCAGATCTTCTCCACGCTGGGATTACAGGTGAATCAAACCATGAGTGCTCTCGCTTTGCATGATGTGTTCCCTGGCACTATTCCTGCCGGTGAACCGGTCAGGCTGGATGATGAAGCGCCCCTGGTGTCTTCGCTTGACGGATTGGAAGGCCCTCAGAATTGGGACATTACCAGCACCAGTTTCAACGGAAAGTTGCTGGTTAATAACCTGACCGGGTTGCCGATGACCACCTTCTCATTTGATGGCGATGCGGTTGTTACTGGTACCGAGTTCCCTTTCCCGGTCGATGCGTTCAGCGAACCGGTTGTGATTGATGGCGAGCTGGTCTTTCCAATCAGCACAGAAGGCGGAATTGTCATGGTGACCACTGTCGATGGTGAGGTCTGGTCACCTGTCGGGACTGGCATCGAGGCGTCGGAAAGCACCGAGATCATTGCACTTTCTTTTGATCAGGAAATGAATCGTTGGGAATTGATTGTCCGTGAAGCGGAGTTGCTCAATGCCTATTTCCTGTCCAATAGTGATGATGAGGGCCGCTTTTTGGTGATCGGCTCCGAGTCCGGAATGGAAACCCCTGCCAGCGGCATCGTAAGAGGCAAGATCAAGGCTGCTGATGGTACGAGCCTGGTGCTACTTCACGATAATGACGTGCTGTCGCTCCTTGAAGTGGGAGAGGCTGACTGGAGTGTTACCCCCTTGCTGAACGGGGCTGTGGAGCCGAGCTCAATGCCGACGCTTGTCATGGGTGACACCCTGTACCTGGCGATTGGGGGAGACGTTGAAGCCAATGGCTTTTACCAGTACTCACTGTCAGGGGGAGGGGCGTTGCAGTGGGTGTCTTCCCTTCCGCTCGAAATGACCTATAGCCTTGCCGCATTCGATGGTGGCCTGTTGCTGACCACCACTGACTCTTTGCTTGTGAGTATCGATGATGGTGCGTCGTGGGAGCCATTACTGAATGATTCCATGGCTGTGCTGGTGACGGCTGGCTGGTCTCTGACCTCTGTGGACATTCAAGCCCTGACCGGGCGAGAGGCTCTGGTCAACATCTCAGCGTGGAACGGCGTTAGCGATGTGCCGTTTCTTTCCGCCATGGTGAAAGTGGATCTCGAAAGCGGTCATGCAACTTTCATGGGGGGAAGTGGCATGGAGCCCAGCATCTCCAGTCCGGAAACGCCCGACACCTCCTGGCGTTACCTTGGAAAGGTCGGTGATGTTCATTACCGCTGGACATTTAATCTGAATAAAGAGGTGGTACTTGAGCGATTCTCGCTGAAAGCTTCTGTCTCTGGGTCTTCAGGCAGCGAGACACCTGCAAGCAGAGGAAGTAGTGGTGGCGGTGGCCTGCCAGGGATTTTTCTGTTTGCCCTGGTTCTGATCGGTTGGCTACGTTTACGTCAACCCTGAAGGTGGATCAAAATGCCTGCTGAGGTTGTCGATAGCCAGGCTTTAAAAAACCTTGCTCAACTCAAAGAAATTTTAAGCTCTGATATCAGCAAAGCAGAAAAACTTGTTGATAAGGAAAAATTAGAATGTGCAGCTAGCCACTGAATCCAGGTGACGCCTACGGCGCACCTGATTTAGGCGTTTGGGTATTTTCTTTATGTCACACCCATCAAGAGAAGTTATGTGGAGCTCTGCAATATAATAAAAGATAACCTGCAGTCGTTAATATTGGTGGTTACTGCTAAGGCCCATGAAATTAAAAAGACCAATCCGTAATTGCGCTGCTTACACTAGCTAATTGATGTGCCAGAGCTGAAAGAAGCGGGGTGGCTTATTTAGCAAGCAGTGGCACCGGGCACTGTAGTTCCCCGGCTTTACTGGACACCTTATCCTGATCTGTGGGCTGCCACTGGTCACGGCATCATGAGTTATCTGATAACCCGATTCAGAAATCAAAATGAAGAAAGCAGAGTTTTTAAACGGTCATTGCTGTTTTTTTTCAAGCCTGTTTCAAATAAAGCCTGTCCAGAATTCATGGCGCTTTAAATATGTCTCCAGCCATGCCTGAGAAATGGAACCCTGTAACGTTAATAGGTTAGCGCTGACAAGATTGGTCGATGTGGGGGAGGAGTGTTGGTTACAAGGCGTTAAGGATGCGCCACAGATTTACCACGATAAGCATACGGCCGAGTTAGTCAAAAATTATAATATTGGTGCTGTCGTGCAAAAAACAAAGATTGCGACAGTGCTTGCCTGCCCAATAGCTGAATTTTCTCGTGATGCCTCATGACAAGGGCCAGCAATGGGGTTCTGGCAAATGGTTTGCAAATGACGCCAGGCTCCCGGGCAATTGCGCCCGGCGGTATGAGGAGGGGATGAAATGGCAGGCCTAAAGTTACCTATGAAAGTTCTATCTCGCACAGCCACCGGCTTGCTGCTGACTGGATTTCTTGGTGCATGTGGTGGTGACGATACAAGCTCACCCGCGGCATCACTGCCGGAAGGTGGTGCTAGAGAGGCTGTGGGAATGCCGCCTGCGGTAATGCCACCCGAGGCCATCCCTCCTGAGTTGCAACCCGCCCTGCGATTTGCCCACTTTGTGGAGCGTACGGAACTGGCACAAGCCGGCGTTCTTGAAAGAGTAAAGCGCAATCTGCGCTATATGCATATTACCGATATGCAGCTTGTAGATGACGATGCCCCTTTCCCGATGCGCGTGGGTTTACTCGACGAAGTCTTCGCAGCCACCATCTCCACTGGGGGAGAACGACCCCAAGAGGAATATGCAGACGAAATCATGGCTTCATTGGTGCAAGTGGTGAACCTGGAGCACCAGGATGACCCCTTTGCATTTGCGATTCATACTGGCGATAACATTGATAACGGATTGGAAAATGAGGCAATGCGTTATCTCGACCTTATCGACGGTCACCATACGACGGTGGGGCCTATTTCGGGACTTTCCTGTCAACCGGATGGTCAATCGCAAAGTACCGAGGACTTCTTCAACGACCAGACCTTCAACTGCACGTCATTGCCGGAAACGGTGGTCGATTCAGTAACGGGCTTTAGTGCCGATTTGCCCTCATTTATTTCGATTGGAAACCATGATCTGTTGGTTCAGGGCAATGTTGCCATCGAGCCAAGCTTTCAAGAGCTGGCCTTATTGTACGGACGTCATTTCTTGCATGAAGATGAACTGATACGCATGCACTTTGCGGATCTTACGCCTTGTAATGGGGGAAGCGCTGATGATGATTACGGCCACGGGTTTGGTTTCGTCGACGAGGTCCGCCGCTGTGATGCAGATGTAGAAAACGATGGCTATTACGCGTTTTTAAGCGGCGGTATCCTGCATATTGTTTTGAATACCGTGAATGACGATATTTTTCAAACCAACGAATACACAGCTTTCCTGCCAGATGAGAGTGTAACCGGGCATGATTTGGTGACCGGGCTTTCAGAGGGGGCCCTTGATCTCACTCAATGGGCTTGGCTTAAGTCCATGATTGAAGCGCATAGCGACAAGCTGGTTATCCTGTACTCCCATCACACCATCAATTCGTTTTATAGCAGCCAGTTTGATGCTTTGTGCGGGCCGCCGGGCTGCGTGAATGATGTACTGTCTGCAGCCGGATTTGTCGGTCGAGATGAGGTTCGCGCACAACTGGATCAGTATCCTAACCTGTTGGCCTGGATTGGTGGGCATACGCACCAGCACAGGATTACCCCTTTCCTCAGCGATTCCACGGACGGCTTTTGGAATATTGAAACGGCGGGATTACTGGATCTGCCCCAGGAAAACAGGACGATCGAAATCTGGATCGATGAGCAAGCGCGAAAGGGCGTGATAGCCGTAGATCCGATTACTCACAATTTCGAGTTGGCGCGTGAGATTGCGATGACAGATAGTCAGCACAACGCTGAAGTGGCGGCTGGTGAGCCGGGCGATCGCAGCGCACTATTGTGGTTTGATATCGAAGAAGGAATCACTCTGCCGGCGGTGGCCGATACACCTCCAACGCCAGTTTTTGAATAGCGCATCCAGTAAGCGAGTCAAAAACAGGTATAACGCTACTGTCACACGCATCGGGTCATGTGGAAATTTCGGCGGCGAATGTTGATTAGCTCATCGCTGGCGAGGATAACGCCCACGGTATAACCCCCGTTTGTTGCTGACCTGGTATCGACAGGGCCATGGGGGCAGAGTTGTCGTGCGATGAAACCCTCTGCAGTTCCTGATGTGCTAAAGTGGCCCGCAACACCCCCAACCCCGGATCCCTTCATGCTCGTCTACCTCCTTGTGGCCTGTGACGGCCTTGATGAAAAGCAGGAAAAGAAGCTCAAGCGCAATCTGCCAGATCTCCAGGGAGCGCTGCAGGCCTATGTGGAAGAGAATGAAGCGGCGAATGCTGCGCTGATGAATGAGTGCCAGAGCGATGAGTGTGAAGACTGGGTGCTGGGCATCAGCCAGCCGGTGAAGAAGAAGGCAGCGCTGAAACCGCTGGTGGCCTTTTTTAATGACCTTGCCAAGAAGTACGCAGTGGATTGTGAGGTGGGCTCCATTGAGGATGATCAGCGTGACCCTGTGAGCTATTTCGGCAAGCAGGAAGGGCAGGGGGATGCGTTCCTGATTGCTGCTTACCTGGGGCTGTAGTGGCCCCCGGGTACGGCGGCGCAGTCGTTGCCGCCTCACCCTTTGTGTCGCCAGATGACGCCGGTCACTACCTGTTTAGCTCGCGTGCTGCCTCCTGTCCTGATTCGGTGTCCTGATACAGAATGTTCTTGCCTTCAGGCTGAAACGTCCCGCTAGCGCGTAGTCAAGCCGCCATCCACCGCCAGTGCCTGACCGGTAACAAAACTGGCCAGTGGTGAGGCGAGCCATACCACGGCATTGGCCACTTCCTCGGGCGTGCCCATCCGGTTCATGGGATGCAGCCCGGCAAACTGGGTCTCCACCTCCGGATCCTGGCCGGTAATCCGATCGATCATCTCCGTCTTGATGGCGCCGGGGCAGACCACATTGACGCGGATATTCTGCTCTGCGTATTCCAGCGCGGCTGTCCTGGTCAGCTGTACCACGCCGCCCTTCGATGCACAGTAAGCGGGCAAGCCGGGGAAGCCAACCAGGCCCGCAACGGAGGCGATGTTGACGATAGCACCATGCCCCTGTTCAGCCATCATGCCGAGCTGGGTCTTCATGCACAGAAAGACGCCACGAAGGTTGGTTGCGATGGTGCTGTCGAAGTTATCCAGGGTGCAGTCTGCAGTGGGCGCCTGAATACCTTCGATACCTGCGTTATTGCAGGCAGCATCCAGTCTGCCGAAGTGGGCAAAGGCCCGACGGTGAAGCTCGCTGACGTCCTGTGGATCACTCACATCAGCACTGACGAACAGGATGTCCCTGCCTGTGGATTCGCGAAGCGCATCCGCGCTGTTTTGTCCTCGCGTGGCATCCTTGTCCGTGAGTACCAGGTTGCAGCCTGCCCGGGCGAACGCCTCTGCAGTTGCATAGCCAATGCCGGTGGCCGATCCGGTTACCAGAGCAACAGCCGATTCACTAAACATGACAACCTCCTTGTTCCTTATTGAACGGTTCCAATCACTTTACGCCTGCAGGGCGCCCAATCCTTGATGTAAGGCAAGAGAGTGAACAGATGTGGCAGAAAAGTGGCGGAAATGGAGGGTTTTTCGGTCAATGTAAGCCATGTCTTACAGACAAGCGGCGCGCATTTACAGAGAATGAATTTTATTCGAGTTGCGGGGTTCAGTGTCTTTGCGGTCCCGGCCCAATAATACCAATACAACGAGTTATCCATGAATACGCTCCATGCCGCCCTGATTGATGCCGCCCATGAAGCGGCAAAACGCCCCGCCTTCTACAAGGCACTGATGAATGCCGACGTGTTTGTCATCGGTCATACCGATCAGCCGGGCGAGCAGGATGGACATCACACACTGCCGCAGGGGGCAGGGGTCTCTCTGGTGAACTGGGAGAAAGCCGACGGCACGCCTGTGATTCCCTTTTTTACCCATCTTGAGGCGTTGCAGCGGGCTATTGATAGTGAGACCACCTATCTTGCCTTACCCGCTCGCAGCCTGTTTGAAATGACCCTTGGCGCCACGCTTTTCCTGAATCCCAAGTCGGACTATGGCAAAGAATTTGTCCCCCACGAAATTGAGGCGCTGCTGCAGACGGGGATGAACCAGCAGGCGCAGACCCGGGTGGTAGAAAAGGAGACGCAGGTGTTGCTTGGCCAACCTTCTCAATACCCGCAGGCCATGGTGAATGCGCTGAATCAATTGCTGCCGTCTCATCCTTCGGTAAGGGCCGCGTATCTTTGCTTGATGCATAACCCGGCTGAAGACGAAAAACCGACGCTGTTAGTGGGTTTTGAAGGGGAGAGACTCGAGCAGGCCATGCGTGAAGCGGGCTCGGTAGTGGCGGATACGGCTCCGGAAGGACAGCCTGTGGATTTTGTCGTTGTGGATGAAAGTGGTAGCGGACTTGGTGGTTACATGAAAGAAAGCGGGGCGTTTTACCAGTGTGCTGGTGAGATGCAGGCTTGATAGTGTCTTAGGCCAACCCTGGTGGCTGCGGCAAGGAGGCCGGTATGCAGTGTCCTCAGTGTGAGGAACCCATGACTCCCGGGATAGTGGAGAGTAAAACCTCATGGCTGCATCGGTTGCTGATGGGCGCCGGGCGGTTGAAACCGTTGTACTTCAAGGCATCATCCCCCGGCGCGAAGAAAGAAGTGGTATTGCAAAATGGCTCGCTTGCCCAAGCTTGCAAGTGTGCCATTTGCGGTACGCTAATCGTCATACCTTCCCGTCGCAGAGGCTGATGTTATTCCGGTAATCCGGCGGCGCAGGTTCTTTCGGGTAAAAAAAGGCAGTGACGGTGGCCGCTGCCCGTTCTCCTGTGGGTGGTAAGCGCTTTGCGCCCCTCTCAGGCAGCAGATTCCCTGGTGGTAGGGTTGTACTGGTTGGCATCGGAGGTGTACTCGGCATGGCCGTATTCCACCAGTAACTCCTTGATGCGTTTCACCAGCACTTTATCCGCCATCCTGTTGACGACAGGGATATCCTGAAGGATCCGGAATGCGGTCAGCCGTGGCAGGATGAACAGGTTGCCTGCGGAGAACAGGGCGTAATCCAGCAGGTGCGGTTCCACTCCCATCTCTTTCGCCTTGGATTTGTCCTTGCGGCCGAGGAAGGCTTCTGTGAAGAAGACTTTGGAGTAGCTGCGCTCCACAGCATTGTGAAGCTTGTTGAAAACCGATTTGGTCTTGGGGCGATACACCGACATCGTGGCACGGGTCAGTTCTCCACAGGTTTCGTGGTCATAGCCCTCGCGCAAGGTCCCTGAGTAGGTAAGCATGGTGTCGATGATGTCCTGCGCCCTGGCAGGCAGCAGCTCTTCCGGCAATCCCAGAAGAAAGCATTCGTAGCGGGACAACTCGACAATCGCACGTTCCTGGCGGGTAAACTCGGTGCGGCCTTTACGCCTGGCCTTGAAGGCGGTCAGGTAAGCGGGCATGGTCCCGGCAGGCATCTGGTCCACTTGGGGGATCGGTATACCGTAAACGGCAGGGTCCCAGGGTCCGCCTTTATCAGGGGTACAGCGTTTCAGAATATTGAAACGCACCATGGAGTGCATCAGGCGCACCATGGCTGCGGCCTTGAACCCGGGGCCAAAACGCTCCAACGCACCGGGCAGCGTGGCGGTGGTAAAGAAACTGGATGTCTCATTAATGCGCTGGTTCACCGATTCGTTGGCCAGGGTGCCGGTGATGGCCATTGGCAGGCCTGAGTACTTGTTCATGAAGGTGGCGACAAAGGCGCCCCGGATCACATAGGGGGCCAGGTTGGCCATCTGGTTACGGCTCAGGCGCGCCCCCTCACGTACCAGCGCCATGTCTACCCACTCAGGGGTGTCCTCCATGGCCTGGATGAAATCCACCAGTTCCTTTGGCGGGTTCTCAACGGCATCAAGACCTTCATCGCAGGCCTTTTTCAGCATGGTGATCAGGTTGCGAAATCCATACTCCGGCATCAGTGCCGCGTAGGCATCGGCAACCACATCGCCGAGCAGGGTGTAGGCGCGGGCGCGTTCCACTTTTTCCCGGTTTGCCAGAATGTCCGGGCGGAATTTATCGGAAAATCTGCTCGGCAGTGCACTGCGAACATTGATGTCGTCAGTGAATCGCTCCGGGGTGGCATCAAAATCGATGTCGCCATAGAGGGAGGGGATCAGGGTTTTCTGTGCACGCACCTTTTCCCAGAGTGCATCCAGAGATTTCGACATTGTGACCTCAGCGTTAACCCGGGTTTATAGGGCATACATAGCGTTTACGGTGCCGGGCTGGCAATGACTGAAAGTGGTCACATGGGAACTGGTGGGTTTTTGGCCCGGAATGACGGGAAAAAGGAAACAGGGGAGGGGAAAGTGTTGAGCCACGAGCTACGCTCGGCTGGATAGGGAAACCTCAAATCGTTCCCGGGTTTTTAGGCTAATGGAAACGCCTCCCCAATCGTCGTGTTCAGCGACATGCAGAATCTGATACCCCTGCAGGAACGTAGCGCAGCGGAGTAACGCACGCAGTGCGGCCCGAGGGGCAGCGAATAAAGCGAACAAGTTGGCTCTCCTGCAGCATGCCTCGGCGTCGTGCCCAAAATCCAAACGCCCAAGTAAAAAAAAGCCTGGCCATCAAGGCCAGGCTGCTTTTGAACTTCGAACCTCGAACCTCGAACCTCGCTACTGGCTTTTCTCCTGTTCTTCCATCGCTGCCTTGTAGAGCGACTTGCGGGGTTCGGAGAACACTTTGCGCAGCATGGGCTCAAAGTACTCCAACGGCAGGATTTCGCCTTCCGGCTGGAATGCCGGGGCATCGTACTTGCTGACGAATTCCACGGTCTGTTTGAAGTGTGGGTGATCCTTGTAATTGTCGCGCAGGTTGCGATCCATGCCGAGATAATGGAAAAAGTAGTAGCCCTGGAAGATGGCGTGGTGCTTCACCATCCAGTGGTTGGCTTCACTCACAAAGGGTTCCAGCAAAACAGCGGCCACGTCGGCGTGGTTGTAGGTGCCGAGGGTATCGCCGATGTCATGCAGCAGGGCGCAGACTACGTATTCGTCGTCTTTACCGTCACGATGGGCAAGCGTGGCCGTTTGCAGGCAATGCTGAAAACGGTCGATCTGGAAACCGCCAAAATCTCCCTGCAGCAGGCGCAGATGATCCATGATGCGGTCGGCGAGCCCATGGCGGAAATCACCGAAGCTGTCAGCGATGATTTTCCAGTCTTCGGCGGTACCGTCTTTCATGTGCTGGAATTCAGCACGGGGCTGGCTCATGTCATTCATGATTGCTCTCCCGAGTGTTGTTATGTGATGGATTAATCTGCGTAGCCCGGATTGACACGATCCAGTTTGCGCAGCAACCCCGGCCAGGCCAGCTTGCCACCCATACCCTTGGTTACCTGATCCGCCTGTTGCTTGATGGTATCCACAATGCCGGCAGGAATAGGCGTTAGGGCACGATTGCCTGCCAACGTGGCTACCTGAATCTCACAGGCACGCTGCAGGATGAACATGTTCAGGAAGGTATCTGCCACCGTGCTGCCAACAGTAAGCAGGCCATGGTTGCGCAGGATCATGAAGTTGGTGGTGCCCAGATCTGCCTGCAGACGGGCCTTTTCGTCCTCACGCAGGGCTACGCCTTCGTAGTCGTGGTAGGACAGGTTGGACAACGGGAACAAGCTTTGCTGGGACAGGGCCAGCAGGCCGTCCTGTTGTGCAGAGACGGCGACGCCCTCGGTGGTGTGGGTATGCATCACACAGTGGGCATCTTCACGCACCGCATGTACGGCGCTATGAATGGTGAAGCCGGCCGGGTTGATGTCGAAATCATTGGGGTCGAGCTTGTTACCGTCCTGATCTACGCGCACCAGGCTGGAGGCGGTGATTTCATCGAACATCATGCCGAAGGGGTTGATCAGGAAATGATGCTCAGCACCGGGAATTCGCGCAGACAGATGGGTAAAGATCAGTTCGTCCCAGCCGTACAGGGCCACCAGCCGATAGGCGGCGGCGAGATCAACACGCAGTTGCCATTCTTCTGCGCTGACCTGGCTTTGGCGTGAGGGAATGCTGGCTGGGTCCAGTTGCACCTTGCTGTTCATGTTCGCTCTCCGGTTTCGTTATTGGTATTTCTTGAGTGTAGGCCCGGGAGGCTTGGCAAGACTGTCAACAAGTTTACAATTGACGGATGATTGATGTCGTCGAAGTGTTACGGGCCTGCCCTCTGTTTGCTGGCTTCCCGGATGTGGCCATTAGCGAGGCCGCGCCCCATGCCCGCGTGCGCCGGTTTGGCAAGAATGAGGCCGTCTACGAAAAGGGCGAGCCTCAGGTTTGGCTATGCGTTATCGCCTCAGGAATGGTACGGATCCATTCGGTGAATGCTCAGGGGCGCGAGGCCATGCTGATCGTGCTGGACCAGGGGGCCTGGGTAGGTGATGCCGTGTTTGCGCCGGGTGCGGGCAGGGTTTACGGTGCCACCGCGCATACGGATGCGGAGATTGTGGAGCTACCCGGGGAGTTCTTCCGGGGCCTGATGGCGCGTTATCCGCAGAGTTATCCGGTGGTACTGGACTGTATTAGCCGTCGGCTTTGGTCGGCCATGACATTGATTGAGGAGGATGCTCTGCGTGGAACCCTGACACGCATTGGCCGGCGTCTGTTGTTTCTCTGCGATATCCAGCGTGGCGGAGGCAAGGCGGGGGCGGGCCCGGTGACCATCGCGCTAACCCGTGAGCATATCGCCAACATGATGGGCATGACCCGCCAGGGCGTTCATCAAACCCTGAAACGGTTCCAGGACGAAGGGTTAATCGAGCTTGGTTACGGCTTTATTACCGTGACAGATGAGCAGGCCCTCTCTGCGTTTCTCGATACCTCGCTTGACTGAAGCTGCACTCTCGGGGCACAGGGGGCTGATGTTAAAACTGTTGCCCGCATCTGGATGATGAAAATGGCTATTATTCAGGTGGTTATGGTAGGCCCTGGCCACGTGGCTTGGTTTTCTTTTATTTCGCAACACTAAAATACCGGATTTTATTCATTCCTTTCATTCTGGCCTAATTCGTACGGCTATCAAAATTAATCCGTAAAAACATTTTTATACGCCACCAATTAATACCTTTGGCTATTTTTAATATAAGAAACGCTCCGTTCTCCTTTTTAATATAGCGAATACGTAATCGAAAACCGTTGACAGGTTTTAAGTTGAATTCATTAGACGGTTTGCGTCACATTTTAACGAAAGCCCCATGGATTGGGAGTTTCTTGGCCGCTAGCATTTTCCCCAGTCGTTAAGGCTAAGAATAAATTCTTAATACTCATGGGCGGTCATCAGGGAGGTGCTGTCTCAACTTGCATAAGGAGAATAATCAGGAATAAGAGATGTGTTCTTTATATAAAACGCTGATTTTTATTTTTACGCTCAATGCTATTGGTTGTGGTGGATCAGATACCCCTTCGGCTATTTCAGATCCCGACAGTGGTAGCACGAGTCTTGAAACCTCGTCGGAAGAGGGCAAGCAGTCAGACGACAGTGAGATCCCGGTCGACAGTTCTTCGCAACCTGGCTCCGGCAGCACGGATACCGCCGCGGCGGAGGATAAGTCCTACAAAGATGCCTTCATTTCGCCATTCTCAACCAGTGTTCACCAGTACGAAGTCACAGATGGCGTCATTGGTAAAGAAACTATCTACACCGATGAGCTACTGACCTTTCCGGAAACCGAGTACTTCTATTTTCAAGACAGCTCTCTGGTTTATGAGTTGACGAGAGAAGGGGAGCCCAAAAAGCGCTCTGAGTTGCGCCAGTACCCGGAGTGGGGAGTGGCCAACAAAAACAGCATGATAGGCACCCTGCAGCTTTCTTCCTCACCGCTTAATGAGTACACCTGGATGCAGTTGCATCGCAAGGAGTCGTATTCGACCAGGCCCCCGCTTCGATTGACCTGGGCCAAGGCGCAGTCCATTGACGGTAGGGTGTATCAGGACTATCTGGTGGCTGTTTTCTATCATGAGAATGGCGGCTACAAGAAAGTGCCGCTAATGCCGCGTCCCGATGGAGACATGGTCACAGAGTTACGCACGTACAATCATCAGGTGTTCATTACGATTAATGGCAACCTGCTTCACGTGGAAAATGTGGCGGACTGGGCTGGTTACAAGTGCTACTTCAAGGCGGGTCTCTATCTTTCTGGCAGTGAGCCTGCTGAAGGCCAGGCCAAGGTGAAGATGTCCGCTCTTTCGTTTGATATCGAGGGTTAATGAGACTGAGAGTGATTAGTCCACCCTTGCCGTTTCGGGATGGACAGGAGGTGCTTGCACTTCCGCTGTGACAAAACAAAAAAGGCCGCACCCGGAAACGAGGCGCGGCCTTTTTTGTCATCATATTCCCCGGTGGGATTTAGCGCACTTCCATCCCGGGTTGGGCGCCATTGTCAGGAGACAGGATGTAAATGTCTTCGCCTCCCGGCCCGGCGGCGAGCACCATGCCCTCGGAGACCCCAAACTTCATTTTGCGCGGCGCCAGATTGGCGACCAGTACGACCAGCTTCCCTTCCAGGTCTTCCGGCCTGTATTTGGGCTTGATACCGGCAAATACATTGCGCTCACCGAGTTCGCCAACGTCCAGTGTCAACTGAAGCAGTTTGTCTGCCCCTTCTACATGAGCGGCCTTGGCGACACGGGCTACACGCAGCTGCACCTTGAGGAAATCATCGATGCTGATGGTGTCGTCTTTCTCCGCCGCAGGCTGCGCGGGGGCCTTGGCGGGCTTGTCGGCTGTTTTACTGCTGGCGGGTGCGTCTTTGGATTTTGAGTCCTCCAGCATGGCTTCAATCTGTTTCATGTCGATACGGCCGAGCAAAGGCTGGAACTTGGCAATTTCGTGGTCGAGCAACAGGGATTCTGCATCCTGCCAAGTGAGAGGCGCCACTTGCAGAAAAGCCTCAGCGCGTTCGGCAAGGGCCGGCAGGACGGGCTTGAGATAGATCACCAGCAGGCGGAATACATTGATGGCCGTGCTGCAGATGGCCAGCACTTCCTGCTCTTTGCCTTCTTCCTTGGCCAGGGCCCAGGGGGCTTTTTCGGCGATGTAACCATTGGCGTGATCGGCCAGCGCCATGATCTCGCGCATGGCCTTGCCGAATTCCCGTTGCTCATAGAATTCAGCGATACGCGGCGCGGCTTCCTGTACTTCGCGAACCAGCATCTGGTTGTCGAGGTCGGTGCTGAGCACACCACCAAACTTCTTCACGAAGTTGCCGGTGCGGCTGGCGATGTTCACCAGTTTGCCGACCAGGTCTGAATTTACCCGCTGGGCAAAGTCTTCGAGGTTCAGGTCGAAGTCGTCCACCCGGCTGGAGAGTTTGGCGGCAAAGTAGTAACGCAGGTATTCCGGACTCATGTGATCCAGATAGGTGCGTGCCTTGATAAAGGTGCCGCGGGACTTGGACATCTTGGCGCCGTTAACGGTGACAAAACCGTGGCTGTAGATGGCGGTGGGTTTGCGCAGCCCGGCACCATCCAGCATGGCGGGCCAGAACAGGCCATGGAAGTTGATGATGTCCTTGCCGATAAAGTGGTATAGCTCGGCGTTGGAATCCTTGCCCCAATAATCGTCGAAGTTAAGACCTTCGCGTTCGCAATAGTTCTGGAAGCTGGCCATGTAGCCAATTGGGGCATCCAGCCACACGTAGAAGTATTTGCCAGGGTAGCCTGGAATCTCGAAGCCGAAGTAGGGCGCTTCTCGCGAGATGTCCCAGGGCTGGAGGTCTTCAATCCACTCCTGCAGTTTGTTGGCGACTTGCTCCTGCAGTGCACCGGAACGGGTCCATTCGCGCAGCAGTGTTTCGAACTTGGGCAAGTCGAAGAACAACTGGGTGGTTTCTTTCTCTACCGGAGTCGCGCCGCTCACGGCAGAATAGGGATCGATCAGGTCTGCAGGCGAGTAAGTGGCGCCGCAGACTTCACAGTTATCGCCGTACTGGTCTTCTGCTTTGCATTTGGGACAGGTTCCCTTGACGAAGCGGTCTGCCAGAAACATCCCTTTTTGTGGATCATACAGCTGCGTGATCTGCTTCTCGATAATGTAACCAGCGTCCTTGTTACGCTGGAACACCATTTCGGACAGGGCACGGTTTTCCGGACTGTGTGTGCTGTAATAATTGTCGAACCGGATCTGGAAGTCGGCAAAGTCCCGTTCGTGGTCGGCTTTGACCTGGGCGATCTGTTCCTCCGGTGTCACGCCATTTTCTTCTGCCTTGAGCATGATGGCGGTGCCATGAGCATCATCGGCACAGACGTAGGTGCAGTTCTGGCCGCGGAGTTTCTGGAAGCGAACCCAGATATCCGTCTGGATGTATTCGAGCAGGTGTCCCAGATGGATTGGACCATTGGCGTAGGGCAGGGCGCTGGTCACCAGAATCTTGCGTGGCGTGTCACTCATGAGAACGGGGTCATTTATCCGGCAAAAGGGCCGCCTATGATACGGGGACAGCGGGGCTTTTTCATCCTGTCCCGGCAGTCATCTGATTATGGCTGCCGCTGGTAGAGTCATGGGCTACATTTGACGGGCTGGCTGGTATGAATCCTGCTGCGCTCCGGTGCAACTGAATCAGGATAAAAAACCCACATAATCCGCTTATAGCTGTAGGGGAACACGGGGAATGACACTTAGATCACGAATTCGCTGGCTGCTGATCATTGCTGCAAGCTGCTGTGTGGCGCTGATCTCTGTCGCCCTGTATCAGGTCAACCAGTCATTTCTGGACCGTCTCAACGAGCAGTCAGCCGGTCGGGAGCTACAGAAGGTGGAGTCCGCCTTTCTGGATCAACTGTCTGTGCTGCGAGTCCGGGCGGCAGACTGGAGCCAGCAGCCCGACAAGCCCCCCCTCAAGCTCGATGGGGTTGGTCACCTGGACATGCTGATGGCACTGAACAATGACCGGGTGGTCTGGCAGCAAGGCGCCGAAGCGCTCATGTCGGCAGGCGTTGCCCAGCAGCTGGCCAGCCGTTTCGGCCAGAGTTGTTCCCCCATCTGGGGTGTCGTCAGGGCGGATGGACGTGCCTTGCTGTTTATCACTGCCGTTGAGAACCAGTGTGAGGCCTACCTGCTGGGCGTCTGGCTGGATAGTACCTGGATGAATTACCTCTCTGATCGGGTGGGTCATGCGCTGTATGTGAGAGACGTTCCCGCTGGCACGTCGCCGATCAGGGGGCTGGCCGGCGAGAGTAGCGATGCCCTCCAGGGGCGTTTTCCGTTGCCAGACTATCTTGGTGGGGCGCCTCTTGAAGTGGTGGTGGAGTTGCCCAGGGATGGAATGGGCACCATGTACACCTCCGTGTTGGCCATGGTCGCCATTATGGTCTTCCTGACTGGGCTCACCGTGTTCCTGGTTAATTTGCGTATCCAGACCATGCTTTTTGGGCGGTTGAAGATGGTGCACAACGCCGTTCGTTCCATCGCAAGAGGGGGGGCGCTGGACCAGCGTTTGCCCGTGCTCAGCGATGACGAAATCGGCGAGCTGGCCATGGATTTCAACAGCATGGTCGACAGCATTGAGAATGCCCAGAACCAGCTGGCCGAGGCACGTACCCAGGCGGAAAGCGCCAGCAAAACCAAGAGTCAGTTCCTGGCCAACATGAGTCATGAAATCCGCACCCCGATGACGGCTATTCTGGGTTACACCGAGTTGTTACGTCGGGGTGAGCTTAGCCACCAGGAGCAACAGCGTTACCTCACCATTATTCAGCACAACGGTGATGCGCTACTGGCGTTGATCAACGATGTTCTGGATCTTTCTCGAATTGAAGCGGGGCAGGTGACTTGTGAGCTACGGGTGTTCTCTCCCCAGGATCTGCTGGATGAAGTGGTGGACAGCCTGCATCTGCGGGCGCGGGAGAAAGGGTTGGCGCTGGAACTCAACCTGGCCTCGCCACTGCCTTCGGCCGTTTCCGGCGATGTCTTCCGGCTGCGTCAGATTCTGATGAACCTGGCGGGCAATGCGGTGAAATTTACCGAGCATGGTCACGTGAGCGTGCAGGCGAGCTGGGATCAGATGGAACAAACCTTGAAGGTCCGGGTGCAGGATACCGGTATTGGCATCAGCGAATCCCAGTTACGCAGTATCTTCCAGCCGTTTTCGCAGGCTGATTCCTCGCACTCTCGTCGCTATGCCGGGACGGGGCTGGGACTGAGCATTGCCCGAGAGCTGGCTCGGGCCCAGGGGGGAGACATCACTGTCTTCAGCCAGCAGGGTAAGGGAAGCCGTTTCGAACTGACATTGCCGCTGGTGGCAGCCAGTGCGCTGCCTGAGAGAAACGAGGTACCAGGGACTTCTCATGTGACCGAGGGTCCCCTGAGTGGTCGTGTACTGCTGGCTGAGGACAACCTGGTTAACCGTCTATTCGTGCGCAAGGTGCTGGAGAATGCCGGTCTCACGGTGGTAGAAGCGGAGAATGGCAAGGAAGCTTGCCGAGAGTTTTCCGACAATCCGGATTTCGACTTGATTGTGCTGGACATGCAGATGCCGGAAATGGATGGCTATCAGACCGTGGTCGAACTGCGTGACAGGGGCTTTAACGGGCCTGTAATGGCGCTTACCGCCAACGTGCTGGAGATGGATCGTCAGCGTTGTCTGGATGCGGGTTGTGATGAGTTTCTAGGCAAGCCGGTCCGGATCAAGGAGTTGATCCAGACCTGCTCACGCCTGCTGAGTCAGGCGGAAACATCGCTGGATCTGGAAAGCTGAGCTCGTTTGATGGATTCGCTGACCTGCTGCTGCGATACCGGCTTGCTCAGGTAATCGTCCATACCCGCGTCGCGGGCTTTCTGAACATACTCTCCGGTGGCATGGGCTGACAGGCCGATAATCCAGCAGTGAGGCTGGCTGGACTGGGTAGCCTCCATCTCACGGATGGCAACCGTGGCCTGATAGCCATCCATCACCGGCATTTCGCAATCCATGAAGCAGATGTCCCAGTAGTTGGGCTGCTCATTGACCAGCTGGAAAGCTTCCTCGCCATTGGTGACCAGCGTGGGCTGCACGCCAATCGATTTGAGAATGCTCTCGATCACCAGCTGGTTCACGGCATTGTCTTCCGCCACGATCACATTCAAGCGGTTAGCCCGGTCCAGAATCACGGTCTGGTCTGACAGCGCATTCTCATAGGCCGATTCGTCCTTGCCCGTAACCAGGCTTCGCTTCAGCGCCTGGCAGGAAAGTGGAGTTTCAATCAGCAGAAGGTCTTCTGGCAGCTGATCGCTGAGCGGCGTGCCGGTGGGGTGCAGCAGCACCAGGGTAGGGCTGTGGAAACGCTCTCTGAGACGAGCGACCAGGTCTGCCGAGGCCATGACGTTATGTTCGGCAATGACAAAGTCCACCGGCTGGTCGCCCATGGCAGGGTCCAGCGCGGATTCGGCATCACGGTATTCGCTGGTTTTGGCTCCCCAGCGACTGAGCAGCTGCGACAGACTGAGCAGCTGTGCTGGTGTGCTGGAGATGACCACGGCCGTGCGATTCTTCAGTACCGGTTTCGGGCTGCTCTGTGCCACTTTCACCGGCAGCGACAGCCAGAAGGTGGCGCCTCTGCCGACGCTGCTGCTGACGCCGATGTTGCCTCCCAGCAGGTCACTTAGCCGCTTGCAGATCACCAGGCCCAGTCCGGCACCCTTCTGATCCCCCATGTGACGAACTTCGCTGACGCTTTCGAACAGGGTGGCCTGCTGACCTTCGTCCAGCCCGGTGCCGGTGTCCACCACCTCAATCATCAGCATGCACTGGTTGTTGCTGTTGACGGGCTGCTTGAGCGTCACATGCAACGAAACACTCCCGCGCTCGGTGAACTTGAAGGCATTGCTGAGCAGGTTGGTAAGGATCTGCTTGAGGCGAATCGGATCGGTGCGAATGATGTCCGGCACGCGACTGTCGATATGGATGTAAAGCGGCACCTGCTTTTCACTGGAACGCAGAGCGAACAGGCGCACGCAGTCGTCCACGATGCTTTCCAGGGCAATGTCCTGGAAGTCCAGCTCCAGCTTGCCGGATTCGATCCGTGAGTAATCCAGAATATCGTTGATGACCGTCAACAGAGACTGGGTGGATTGGTAAATGGTGCTGACGTACTGGGCCTGTTGTTGAGTCAGGGCGGTACGACGCAGCAGATCGGTCATGCCCATGATGCCGTTCATGGGGGTGCGAATCTCATGGCTCATGGTGGCCAGGAATTCGCTCTTGGCATGGTTGCGGGCTCCGGCCTTGAAGGCCTCCATCTCCGCGATGGCACGATCGCGAATGGAATCGGAATGTGCCTCCTTGAGACGGTTGATACGCCGCGCCAATGCCAGGGACAGCACCACCACTTCCACGAATACGCCGACCTGAAGCAGGTTCTCAGAAAGTGTGTTGCGGGGCACCAAACCGTACTTGTTCAGCGCCATGGAAGCAGCGCCAATAATGAAGCAGGCCCAGGCGACGGTGAAAATTCGCGCGTCAGGATCGCCTGTCCGGGAACGAAGCAAGCCCACCAGCAAAATGCTGACATCCATCACCAGAATAGCGATGACGGAAATCGGGATCAGAAATTCCCGGCTGGTAAAAGGAGCCGCCAGAAAGAGCAGGGTGCCAGTGACGATCAAGCCTTTCATCCAGACGGCAAGCCTGGGGGCTTTCTCCTTGAGCGACAGGAAGTGCAAGGTAAACAGTGATGGCAGCAATACCAGCAAGGGCAGAAGGAAATGAATGATATGGCTGCTCACCAGCGGTGAATGAGGCCACAGGTAGAGATGGGCGTAGCCCTGAAGTATGGCGAGGTAAAGTGTAATGGCCACAGACCAGCACACATACATCAGGTAGACCTTTTCCTTGATGGTGAAAAACAGGGAAAGGTTGTAGAGAATCATCACCAGCATGCCGCCGAAAAAAATCCCCTGCACCAGAGTTCGGGTGAGGAAATGAGATTCGAATTCTTCGCGGGTCATGATTGAAAGCGGCAGCTGGATACTGTGGGCAGAGCTCACCCGAATGTAGAAATCGCTGTCGAGTCCGGCAGGCAGGGAAACGGGGAAAGCAGGAATCGGGTATTCGCCACTGCGAACACTGAAGTCCCGATCCATCCCGGCCTGATAATGGCTGATGATGGTGCCACCGCCATCCAGCTGGTACACATCCACTTCGCCGAGCATGGCGTAGTCGATCCGCAGGAACCATTCTGTGAACTGGGGGTTCTGGTTGCGCACGGTCACATGAAACCAGCATTGATCCCGGGTGAACCCAAGATTGGGAATGCCGTCGTCAGTTATTTGCCAGTCTGCGGAGTCCCTGTTGCGAATCGTTTCGAGGTCAGTGGCCTGATCTGCGGGTGAACAAAAAAACTGAATCCCTTTCTGGGGATGGAGAATCTGTTGTTGTTCGCCAATAATCTGCATACCTGTGCTGTGAGCATGGCTCACTGACACCAGCGTTTGCAGAAAAAGAGCAACAACCAGCAAAAAACCGAATCGCACGTCCTTGGACACAGTTTGCTTCCTGATAAAGGTGGGGCGCCTTTTCGGGTGTTATTGGATTATCCCCTTGCGTTGAATGCTAGCAGTGTGGGGCCGGGGGCTCAATTAGATGGGTGAACGATGACACAGATGGTGAACCGCTTCGCGGTTGGCCCGATTGTGGGTGAATCTGCTGAAACACATGCCAGAGTGTTTGGTGCCTTGCCCAGACAGACACTGGCCGCGGGTCAGAAGTACCAGTGGGGGCGGATTCGATGGCGTTGTATGGGGGAGCCTGATTGGTCTGCGACACGCCGTTTCAGGCTCAATGGCAACTTTGATGGCAGTGGGGTGGTTGTCCTGAATGGCTTGCAGCCGGGCAAGCGTTATCAGTTTCAGGCGGGCTGGATCGACAGTGAAGATGACCTGATGCTGAACTGGGAGCAGATCGAAGTCGGTGAATTTTTCACCAATCAGCCAGTGGCGAACAGTAGCCGTTTCCTATTCGGCTCCTGTTGTTATCGTTTTGTGGGACTGGATGGAAAAATCCAGGATGATCGTGCGGACAAGATCTTTTCCGAAATGCGTGCGCTGGCGGAACAGGAAAAGCCGGACTTTGTGCTCTTTGGTGGGGATCAGGTGTATGCCGACTCCATGCATGGCCTGGGGGCAGCGGAAAGTCGCGAGGATTTTTTCAGCCTGTACAGGGAAAGCTTCTCGCAGCCACACCTGGCCAGACTACTGCGCGAAACCAGCAGTTACATGATTCTCGATGACCACGAGATCGAAAACAATTGGCCCGCGAGGGCCGACGCGGCGCGTTGGACGAATAAATATCCGGCGGCCATCAAGGCCTATCAGATCTACCAGGCGTCCCATTCTCCCGCTGCACCCTTGAACAGTGCCGGCACCTACCTGGACCGGGACCCGGACAGGTTCTGGTACACCTTTTCCCGTGGGCCGGCAGACTTCTTCGTGATGGATGTACGCACCGAGAGGGTACTCAGCCGCTGGCCGTGGCAGCGGCAAATGATCAGCGATGCCCAGGAAATGGCGTTCCGGAAGTGGCTTGATGTTGAGCCAGATCGAATCAAGGTGTTGGTCAGCTCGGTGGTACTGTTCCCGGAGCAGCGTCGACCGTTTAAAGGCAAGGATGCCTGGGAGGGCTTCCGCCACCAGAGACAGCGATTACTGCAGGCCATGGCAGACAGCCCCAGTCGCAAGCTGGTGGTGCTCAGCGGCGATGTACATGCCTCGTTATACGCCAGACTTACCCTGAATGGTGGCAAGCAGGTTCATAGCTGGACCTGCTCCGGTCTGTTCTGGCCCACTGCCTTGATGGCGTTTCGCTGGTATCGGCCAATGCTGAGGGTGCCAGGACTGCTCTACGGTGGCTGGGGCAAGCCATTGGGGCAGGTAAGTGTGCCGGGAGAGGTATTCAGCGACAATGCCTTTTCCATGGTGTCGTTCAGCGATCAGGGTGCCTGCTTTGCCCTCTACGACCGGCGCCGGCGCCTTCTGGAGAGCGTCAGCCAGGAGATCCTCTGGTAGCGGGGTCCGCTCGGTAGGCGATGGCGTCGCCTGGCTATAGCGAATGGCTTACACAAATTGGGGCGAATGGCTTCTTATGGCGATGGGGACAAATCCATAAAGTAGACCTCGCAAGGACGCAATAGAACACGGATGTTCATTTTCGGCCCGGTACAGCCCGCCCGCCAGACCCCAAACTGGCGGGCGTTTCTTTTTCCTCGTTTCTTTCCCTCCCTCATTGGCCACTCTTCTTTTGTCTGCTGCTTTTGCCTAATCGGCCGCGAGCCTCGATAATGCGCCGGATTCGAACCGGAGCACATCATGTCTGAACACACCGAAGACCGCGAAATTCTCAGAGCCAAACTGAATCAGGAAACCGCCAAGGCGGGTTGGGCAGAGCTGCAGCCATTTTTTGCCCGTGGCCAGACGATATATGTGGCGCCGGAGCTGGATCTGATTGAGGTGGCACTGGCCTTTTCGGAAGACAATGCTGCTCAGATCAGCCTCTGGCGCGAGAAAGGGCAGGTGGACAAGGTGGCCGATGAACAGGCCGCTCGTTGGTATGACTCGGATCAGACACTATGGTCTGTGGTGGTAATGCCCTGGGTGCTGGTGCAGCCGGAGCAACTGCAATAAGTGCGGGTGCGTGACTGAAATTTTCGCCTGTAATGGCCTGGCATGCATTACGCTCCACGGAGGCCGCCAGGCAGATCATGAACCGAAAAGATCATGTGGTCCGGGATGGGTATGGGGGCCATGCCCATCAATCCGCGTTAACAGCTGCCAGATATAGAGCCGGTTGGTTTGCCCTTTGAGACACCCCCAAAAGGTGCGGGGTGGTATTCGCGCCCGGCTCCGGTATAGAGTGAAGAAAACGACCTGCCGACAGGTCACTCGGCGGGTTGGGCACCGACGCCGGAGAAAAGGATGCAGGACGATATCGCCCAACGTCAGACCCTGATGCTGGCTCAGCTGGAACGGATGCTGACAGCCCAGATTGATCCCAAGGATCAACCTCTTTTCCGCAGTTTTCTGACGGGCTACTTCGAAATGGCCAGTCACGCTGCCCTGAATGCCCGTACCCCGGAACATCTTTTCCGCCTTGCCTGCGATCACTGGCAAATGGCACAGCAGCGCGATCAGGAATTGTTGATTGAAGTTTGCCCTCCGGAGAGGACCGGAGAGCTGGCATGCCTGCGCACCGTGTGTACGGATATTCCCTTCCTGGTGGATTCAGTCGCCATGGCGGTGCGCGATGCGGATACCGCCATCGACTGGACCATTCATCCTGTGCTGCGCATCCGTCGTAACGATGACGGGCAGATTTCCCACATTGATGGGGTAGGCGATGGTGAGCATCCTGCGGAATCGCTGATCTACATGGAATTTGAGCCGCTGGGCAGCGAGCAGGAGTATCAGGCGCTTCGAGAACAGCTGGAGCTGGTGCTTGGCGAGTTAAGGGGGGTTGTGCAGGACTTTCACGCCATGCTTGATCACTTGCGGGCCACCCAGCAAAACCTGTCGCAGGAGTATCCGGGTCGGGATCAGGAAGAACTGGCGGAGGCGCGGGCTTTCATTGAATGGCTCCAGCAGGAGCACTTTACCTTCCTGGGGTATGCCCGTTCCCATGCACATAATGTGGGAGAAGTTACCCAGGTCCAGCTGGACAATGATGCTGGCCTGGGTCTCGCCCGCGCGGGTAGCCGTCACGCAGATGCAGATCAGTTCATCGCGCCCCATGAGGAGATGGCCAAGTACATTACCCATGGGCGCCTGGTGGTGGTGACCAAGGCGAACATGCGCTCTTCCATCCATCATCCCCACTACATGGATGTGATTTCCATCAAGCGCCTGGCTCCGGATGGCAGCGTGGAGGGCACCGATCGCTATATAGGGCTGTTCTCGCTTGATGCCTATATCAATCGCCCCCGGGATATTCCCCTGATTCGCCGCAAGGTGAACCACGTGCTGGAGCGTTCGCGGCTGCCTGAGCGCTCCCATTCCGGGAAACATCTACGCGATATCATCTATCAGCTGCCGCGCGATGAGCTGTTCCAGTGTAGCGAGGATGAGCTGTTCCATATGTGCATGGGCATCCGCGCCCTGAGAGACCGTGATCATCTGCGCCTGTTCCTGCGCCGTGACCGTTACGGCCGCTTTTATTCGTGCATGGTGTATCTCAGCCGCGAGCAGTTCTCTCGGGAACTCAGGGACAAGGTCACTGATGAGCTGAAGCGGCTATGCAATGGTTTGTCGGTGGAGCGCACGGTGGATTTCCTCCGCGAAGGGCTGGCACGGATTCATTGCATTATCCGTATCCCTCAGGGGACGCAGCTCGGGATGACGGAAGGGCAGGTGGAAGAACGTCTGCTGGTGGTAACCCGGTCCTGGTCTGATCAACTGCGGGCGATTCTCCGCGAAGAGGGCGAAGAGGGTATCGCACTGGCCATGCGTTACGGCGATGCCTTCCCGGTGGGCTATCAGGAAAATACCAGCGCGCTGGAAGCGGCTGCGGATATTCATTACCTGTCCCAGCTCTCCGAGCATCAGCCGGTGCTGCCGAGCCTGTCGGTCAGTAACGAAGATTCTTCCGCATGCCCCACTTTCCTTCGCCTGTTCAGCCTCGGCAAGCCGCTCGGGCTTTCCGACATTCTGCCGTTGCTGGAAAACTTTGGTTTGCGAGTGGTGAGCCAGGAGCCCACGCGACTCTGTCTTCGTGATGGTCCGGATCAATGGGTACAGTCCTTCTCGGTGAGAGTACATGGGGACTGTGCGTTGGGGCCGGTGCAGCAGAAACGGTTTTTTGAAGAGGCGTTCCTCGCCTGTTGGAAGGGCATCACCGAGAACGATGGCTTGCACCGTCTGGTTCTGCTGGCCGGGCTTAATGCGCGGCAAGTGGTGTGTCTTCGGGTGTTGACCCGTTATCTGGTGCAAACCGAACTGCCGTTTTCGCAGGGCTACATGGAGCAGTTGCTGGCGGATAATGCCGTCATTGCGCGGCTGCTGGTTCAGCAATTCGAGAACCGGTTTGACCCGTCGCTGGATGAAGACAGACGACAGCGTGAAGGGGTGGTGCTGGCCCAGACTCTGGATCATGAGCTGGACCAGGTTGCGTCGCTGGATGCAGATCGTGTGCTGCGTGCATTCCTGAGTGTGGTGCGGGCGGGTCTGAGGACGAATTTCTACCAGCCGGATGCCGAGGGCAAAGTGAAGCCCTACGTCAGCCTGAAACTGGATCCGACTCTGGTGGCGGAATTGCCTCCGCCACTCCCCATGTATGAAACCTTTGTGTATTCCCCGCAGATGGAGGGTATCCACCTGCGCGGCGGTCCGGTGGCCAGGGGCGGCTTGCGCTGGTCCGATCGGCGCGAGGACTTCCGCACCGAAGTGCTGGGTCTGGTGAAGGCGCAGATGGTCAAGAACGCTATCATCGTGCCGGTAGGTGCCAAGGGCGGCTTCGTGGTGAAGCAGGGCAGCCCCGCCAACCGCGAGGCCTGGCAGCAGCAGGGGGTCGAGTGTTACAAGCAGCTGATACGAGGCTTGCTGGATATTACGGATAACCGTGAAGGTGACTCCGTGGTCTCGCCTTCGTCGGTGGTTCGCCACGACGTGGATGATCCTTATCTGGTGGTCGCGGCGGACAAAGGCACGGCCACATTCTCTGATATCGCTAACGGTCTGGCGGATGAGTATGACTTCTGGCTAGGTGATGCTTTTGCCTCCGGCGGGAGTGTGGGCTACGACCACAAGAAAATGGGTATCACTGCCCGTGGAGCCTGGGAGAGCGTCAAGCGGCATTTCCGCGAGATGGGCAAGGATATCCAGCAGCAGCCCTTCACGGTGGCAGGCATTGGTGACATGGGTGGGGATGTGTTTGGCAATGGCATGTTGCTGTCGGAACACATCCAGCTGGTGGCTGCCTTTAACCACCTGCATATCTTCATCGACCCCCATCCGGATCCCGCTCGTACCTACCGGGAACGGCAGCGATTGTTTACCACCAAAGGGGCGACCTGGGATGATTTTGATCGCACTTGCCTTTCCGAGGGCGGTGAGATTTATCCCCGTTCCGCCAAGAATATTCGTCTGAGCCCCCAGGCCTGCGAGGCGCTGGGCATTGAGCAGAGCAGCCTGACGCCAGCGGAGTTGATTCAGGCGATTCTCAAGGCGCCCGTGGAACTGCTCTGGAATGGCGGGATTGGTACCTATGTGAAAGGAAGCCATGAAAGTCACGCCCAGGTCGGCGACAGAGCCAACGATGCCATACGCATTAATGGCCGTGAGTTGCGCTGCAAGGTGGTGGGTGAGGGCGGCAATCTGGGGCTGACCCAGCTTGGCCGGGTGGAGTACGCGCTGCATGGTGGGCATATCAACACCGATGCCATTGATAACTCCGGAGGCGTGCACAGCTCTGACCGGGAAGTGAATATCAAGATTCCCCTTAATCAGATGCTCAAGGCCGGGACGCTGACCCATAGCGAGCGGGACCCTTTACTGGAAGTCATGACCGGAGACGTGGCCGACGCCGTTTTGCGGGATAACTACGTGCAAAGTCTGGCGCTCAGTCTCCTGGAATACGATGCGGCCAGCAGGCTGGAAGAGCATGCCAGCCATCTGCGAATGCTGGAGCGTCAGGGGGCGCTCACTCGAACAGTGGAATTTCTTCCGGATGATGAAAGTCTGACCGAGCGCCGTAGCCGGGGGAACGGGCTCACCCGTCCCGAGCTGTCGGTGCTGCTTTCCTACACCAAGAATGCCCTGTTCGATGCACTGCTGGCCTCAGATGTACCTGATGATCCGTTCTTTGACCGGGATGTTTTGAGCTATTTTCCAAAAGCACTGGTGGAGAACTACAGGGAGGCGCTGCTTAGTCACGGGCTACGCCGGGAGTTGATTGCCACCGTGCTGGCCAACGCGGTGGTGAACCGTATGGGCTTTGCCTTTGTGCATCGCTTCGCTGATGAGCATGGCCTGTCCCTGCATCGGTTGGTCAAGGCCTATGCCATGGCGCATGCCGTGTTCGATGCGGATGAGTACTGGAAGACAGTGGACCGACTGGATGGGACCGTGGATAGCCAGGTACAGCTGCGCTTGTATGGGCGTGTGACCGGTCTGCTGAAACACATGACCACCTGGTTACTATTCTACAAGTGGGGGCGCCGCCCGGTGGCGGAGGCCGTGAGCCGCTTTCAATCGGCGATCGTAGAGCTTGAACAGTGGTTGCCGGAGATCTTGCCGGGAGGATATCAGGATGACTGGCAGCAAGCGGTGGCAGGCATGGGAGAGGACGGGGTGCCCGAGAAAGAAGCTCGCATCCTGGCCAACACCATGGTGCTTGGCAGTGCGCCGGATATTGCCGAGCTGGCCTCCCAGGCGCAGGTGCCATTGAAGCTGGCGGCGGAGGTCTATTTCACTGTAGGTGACCGGCTCAACATACTCTGGCTATTGTCGGCCATTGTGGATCTCAGCGTGAATGGCAAGTGGCAGGCGCTGGCCAGAGCCAATCTTCGAGAAGATTGCTATCGGCTCCATCGCCAGGTGGCCGCCCGGGTGCTGGAACAGGAGGGCGAGAATGCTGACCAGCGTTTTGAGGCCTGGTTGGGAAAATCTACCAACAAGATTGAGTTCAGCATCCGTCGTCTTAAGGGGCTTCAGGCAGATAGTCGCCATGACTTCATGACACTGGCGGTGGGCGTGAGAGAGCTTCGCAAGTTACGCTTTTTGTAGCCGTTAGCGTTGCGCCAAACGCTCATTCGCGAGCCGGGATGATCTGGCCGGCAAGAGCGGTGGGTGCTGCCACAGACACTGAAAAAACATTGAGCCGCTGCTCCTGTTGATATACTGTACGTAAAGACAGTATATCAACAGGAGTGGGTATGCCTGCCGTAAATCGGGGAACGCTCAGTCAGATGCCGGGCCGCTTTGCTGTTTCGCACAGCGAGATGGATGAGGGACCAGTTAATCGTCCGACCCGTTATCACCGCGAGTTGGCCAAGAGCATTATCATAACCAATCGCAGTCCGGACTTGCCCTTCGCCCAGAGCATCAATCCTTATCGAGGCTGTGAGCATGGCTGTATTTATTGCTATGCCCGGCCGAACCATGCCTACGTGGATCTTTCCCCCGGTCAGGACTTTGAAAGTGAGATCTTCTGCAAGGAAAACGCAGCAGAAGTGCTCCGCGAAAGCCTGCGAAAGCCCGGCTACCGCTGCCAGCCAGTGGTACTGGGCACGGCCACAGACCCTTATCAACCGGCAGAGCGCGAACGACGTCTGACCCGAGAGTTGCTACAGGTGCTGGCGGACTGCCAGCACCCCTTCAGCCTGATAACCAAGAGTACGCTGGTGCTGCGTGACCTGGATCTGATCGCCCCGATGGCCAAAGCGGGGAGAGCGAGCGTTACCGTCTCTGTTACTACCCTGGATAACCGCCTCAAGGCACAGCTTGAGCCCCGTGCCAGTGGCGGCAAGGAACGCCTGCGTGCCATTCGTGAGTTGAGTCGCGCTGGTGTGCCGGTATCGGTGCTGGTGGCACCAGTGATTCCCTTTATCAATGACCATGAGCTGGAAGACATAGTTGGTCAGGTGGCACAGGCGGGTGCGGAGCACGCCGGATATGTGGTGTTGCGTTTACCCCATGAGGTTGGCCCACTCTGGCAAGCGTGGCTTGAGGAGCATTACCCGGACCGGGCAGAAAAGGTCATGTCGGTCATGCGAGATCTGCACGGCGGCGCTATTTATGACAGTCGCTGGCATCATAGACAAAGCGGTCAGGGAGCCTGGTCCCATCTGCTGCGACAGCGATTTGAAACTGCATGCCGTGGGGCTGGCTTGGCTGCGCGGGAATCCATGACACTGGATAGCTCTGGTTTTGTTCCCCCGGGCCCTGAAGGGCAGTTGGCACTGTGGGAGGCATGATGCGCTGTTCGTTAGACGTCATTAGCGAGGAGGAGAGTCGGCGTTTGGATGTGGGCATATCGTGCTGATTTAAAAAAAGAAATTTTCACTGCAGATATTTTGGATCCGGGCTTCCGTGCAGGTTTTTCTGGCCTGATTTCCTTGGCTTTGCTATTTTAGTGACCCTTGGTTACTTAAATGGAGATTGAAGATGGAATCAGCAGCATTGCGCGCAGTTGTAGTGACCGGTGCCAGCGCCGGTATTGGTGAACAGTTTGCCCGGCAACTGGCGGTGGCTGGTCACCATCTGGTTCTGGTAGCGAGGCGTCTTGATCGTTTGGAGGCACTGGGCAGTGAGCTGCAGGAGCGTCATAACATTCAGGTTGTCTGCATTGCCTGTGATCTTGCCAAGCCTTCTGCCGCAGAAGAGCTTGTCGCTGCGCTGGCAGAGAAACAGGTTGAAGTTACCGGCCTGATCAATAATGCCGGTTTCGGTGATCGTGGTTTTGTCGAAGCGCTTTCCTTGCAGCGTCAGCTTGACATGATTCAGGTAAATGTAACGTCACTCGTTGACCTGACCTGGCGTTTGTTGCCGGGACTGAAAAAAGTCGCCAACAGCTTCATTATCAACGTGGCTTCGACAGCGGCCTTCCAGGCCGGTCCTAACATGGCGGTATATTACGCCAGCAAGGCGTTCGTGCTTTCCTTTTCCGAGGCTCTGCATGAGGAGCTTAAAGGCGATGGTGTGGCGGTCAGCGCGCTGTGTCCAGGGGCAACAGATTCCGAATTTGCCAGCGAGGCGAACATGACAGAGACCATGCTGTTCAAGGCCGGGACAATGAGCGCTGAAGACGTTGTGCGTAAAGCATTGGCAGCACGCCGCCGTGCGATCGTCATTCCTGGTTTGAAGAACCTGCTGCTGGTCTGGATGGGCAAATTGTCACCACGTATGATTACACGCCGTTTGGCTGGTATCCTGCAGGCATGAATTCTTGTTGTTTCCAACGCGCCCGTTCGCCTGAGCAAAAGGCAGAGCGACGGGCGCAAATACTCCAGGCTGCTGAGGACGCTTTTGAAAGCGACCGCTTTCAGGCGGTAGCGCTGGTCGATATCGCCAGACAGGCAGGTGTCACCAAGGCGGCCCTGTACCGCTATTTTCCCTCCAAAGAAGCCCTCTTTCTTGCGCTTTACCTGAGCGAGCTGGAGGCCTTGGCTGACATTGAGCTTCAGGGTGGCAAGCCGCTTTGGGAGCAGATGGCGGATGTGCTGATACAGCAGCGGTTATTCTGCCGCCTCACGGCTATTCTCCACTCGGTGCTGGAGCAGAACCTTGATGTTCAGCAAGCACGGGATTTCAAACAGACCCTGTTGAAACACTTCGCCGTTCTGAGTGGTCGGTTGCAGCAGCATTATTCGTTGCCCGCAGACAAGGTAAACAAGTATCTCATGCAGGTTCAGCAAAGCATTATCGGTTGCTGGATCGTGAGCAATCCGGCCCCGGTGATAGATCACCTCCTGACAGAGCCCCCCCTGAGTATCTTTCGGGTAGAGTTCGCTGAGGCCCTCCGGCAGCAGCTGAAGGCCTTGGAGTCGGCGTTGTAGTGTTGTCGGATGCCCCCCTTCCCGAGCTATTAATCACTTCGGCAAAAAATCCCCGTGCAGTGTTGCTGCTTGCGCATGGCGCGGGTGCCCCCATGGACAGCGATTTCATGAATGCCATGGCCGATGCGGTGGCGGCACAGGGCATCAGCGTGGCGAGATTTGAGTTTCCCTACATGCATCGCCGCCGTATCGAGGGCCGACAATTCCCGCCCGACCGTGCGCCGAAGTTGATTGAGCATTTCAGCAGGGTAGTGGAGCAGGCCAGATCAATTGAGTTGCCAGTCTGGATTGGTGGCAAGTCCATGGGTGGACGTATGGCCTCTATGTTGGCGGCTGATTCGACTTTACAAGACAGCCCGGTGCAAGGTGTGGTGGCTCTGGGGTATCCTTTCCACCCACCAGGAAAGCCGGAGAAAGTTCGAACAGGACATCTTGGTGAGCTGACGGTTCCGATGCTTGTCTGTCAGGGCGACCGGGATCCGTTTGGCAAGGTTGATGAAGTGTCAGGGTATGACTTGCCTCCATCCATCCAGGTGCATTGGATGGAAAGTGGAGATCATGATCTCAGACCTCTCAAGCGTAGCGGATTGAGCCAGTCGGACTTGATATCAAAAGCCGCAAGCCAGATTGGCATTTTCGTTACATCATAAAACTCAATTGTTCGTTTGGGGATATGCATGGATGCATGTGGTTACCATGTTCGCAAGTCAGCGAGCTGGGTATGTGAAGGATGCAATAAACCCTATTGCACTCAATGTGTACCGGGGGGAGAAGCGAATTTCAAGCGAGGGCAGCCTCGCTGTCCGCTTTGTAGCCAGCGCCTTGATTGGCGTGGTGACGGTGTACCGCGGCTTCCGTTCTGGAAGCGTTCCAGTGAGATCATGGGTTATCCTCTAAGACCACCGGCACTGTGGTTGTTGCTCTTGTTTGGCCTTGCCAATGTCATGCTGAGCAACATGATGACCTTTCTGTTCTTCCTGTTTGTCTCTACCTTGCTATCTGTTTATGCGATGCTGGTTATTGCTGATGTGGCACGGGATAACTGGACTCCGCCGTCCCCCATGGATGGGATCTCGGAAGGTGGTTTGCTGTTTCGCCAGATTGGGCTACTGCTTGTTCTTTTTACCGGCCCGTTCCTTTTCGCCTCTGTTTCCATGGTGCTTGCCCTCGGCCTGCTCGCCCTGGCTACCTTCATACTGCCTGCGGCACTCATGCTGCTGGCGCTTAGTGGCTCCTTGCTCATGGCGTTGAACCCTCTGCGCTGGCTGCAATTGATCCTGACGGTGGGGGCATCCTACCTGCTGTTGTGGTTGGCGGTGATGGGGGTGACTGCGGCACCTGCACTGCTTGAGTCAGGCGAAGCGCTACCAGCACTGGTCTTTGTCGGGGCGACTTTTTCTGCTTACACAACCCTTGTTGCTGCGGCGATGATGGGCGCTATGCTCAACCAAAAGGCTCGCCAGCTGGGTTTGGCAATAGATGAAGACCGTGGTCGCTCTCTTCCGGAGGATGAATACGAGGTGGCGGAAGTGCTGGGTGGAGCACATATCTATGCTCAGGAGGGCCGCCTTCAGGATGCACTTGCAGTCGTGAATAGAGGTCTGACGACATTGCCTACTCATCCTGAGCTTAACAGGCGTCGCTTACGACTGTTGAAGTTGCTGGGTAAAGAATCGCCATGGTTGGAGCAATTAGCACGGTTCGTACGGCATCAGCTGGGCAGCGGAAATGCGGGGACGGCGGTGCAGATCTGGCTGGAGGCGGTCCAACAACAGCCGGAGCTTCGTTTTGAGGATGACCCTGCATTATGTCTGTCGCTTGCAAAAGCCCTCTATGAGCGCGGCCGTATCCGTGAGGCCCAGCAACTATTGGTGAATCTTCACCAGCGTGCACCACAGTTCAAGGGGCTAGGTGAAGCGTATATGTTACTTGCGCGGCTTTACCTTGAGTTGGGCAGTGCAGATACCGCAAAGAGGCTGGTTGGATTTGTGAAAAAACACTTTCCACAAGACCATGACAGCCAGCAGGGAATGGTCACTGCGAACTTGCTGGAACGGCTGCAAAGCCAGAGCGGATGACGCGGTTAGGAGCTTTTCAGTTCAAGCTGTTGGCTGAGTTTTTCCATTCGCGGATGCTGCCATTGTTTATCCTGTAATTCTGACACAATGGCCTTGGCAACAAGAGGCCGCTTTTGGAGCCATGCCAATTCGGCCAACAGGAGCTGGAAGGGCGGAGGCAGACGCGTTGTGTCTCCCCCAAGCTCCTCATACTCCTGCCATAGCCAAGTAAGCAGAGCGGCTTTGCCCGGCTGGCTGTTAAGGGTTTTCATTCCATCTTGCATGGCCTTGTCGAGCTGTTTCTGGCGTTTACCCATCTCCAGGTAAAATGCCCACAGTGGGCGACTGGCTGGATATTTTTCCAGCCACTGTCGGCTGCGAGCCTGGGCATCACCAAAACGCAGTTCTTCGGCCAGTCGAAGGCATGCCTCAGGTACTTGCTGGTGTTGTTCTCTCTTTGCTTGATCTGTCTGGTTGGAAGTCTGGTGACCGCTGTGTGGCAAAATGAAGGCAAGCAACAAACCGGTAATCAGGCCCCCGGCATGAGCCATGTAGGCAACGTTGCTCTCTACGGTTGCTGATTGAACCAATTCCCACCCCAGCCACACAGGAAAAAGAATTAGCGCGGGGGCGCGAAAGCTCCCAAAAACGAACCCCAGTGTATAAAAGAACTCCACCTTGCGAAGACGATAGGTACCAGCGTAGAGCCCCATTATCCCCGAGATGGCACCTGAGGCGCCGACCAGAGGAACACCGCTTTCAGGGTCCACGAGGATAAACAATGCACCGGCACCAATGCCGGCGATCAGATAGGCTGCGCTAAACCTGAAGGCTCCCCAGTACCGCTCCATGGCGGCGCCAAAGATAATCAGCCAAACCATATTTCCGAGAAGGTGAAACCAGTCACCATGCATAAACATGGATGATATAAAGGTGGTCGCAGTTGGTTTGTCAGGAATGAGCCCCCAGAGGAATGGGGAGTAGCTGGTGATCCAATCCTCAAGCTCTCCGCGCAATTGCCGCCATTGTTCCGTAGGTGGGTTGGTTTGCCAATGCTCGCTGACATGACGACTGAAGGCCTGATTAAACCAGCCATAGGTAAGCATGAACTCCGGTCCACGGTTTTCCATGGCAACCGCATCGGCGTAGGTTGAACTGTCCTGATATGACAGCCACTTCAGCAAAAGCGGAGCCTCATAGGCTGCCAGGGCCTCCAGCTGCTGATCACTAAGCGGCGTTTCGATCTGGTTGTCGCGGTGAGTGGTGGCCGCATAGATAATGGTGTTGATGATAATCAGAAAAATACACAACCAAGGGGTTGAGCGTTGGCCGGTATTTTCTCCGACGGGCAATATCAGCATTGTGATGATTCCTTCCCAAGACAGTCGCAAGCCTTCCTGGCTGCGTTAAGCGTCTGATTCCATTTTTTGGGGAAGTGTAGCCTGCCAGAGGGCAAAGCGGGAGGGTAGATGCTGAGTAGGGCGGGGTAGGTGCGCCTGCAAATGGCAGGCGCAGGGGCACTCTGCTTTATTTCGCAGGCTTCTCGCTAATCCACAGGTTGATGGTGCCTTCAACGACCACCGTGCCATCGTTGCGCATGGCCTTCACTGTTACCGGCAGATCGCCGGGCTTCCAGTCCTCCGGGTTGACTTCGGCAATGGCGGTGATGTCCGTGGTGGCCTTGGCGGTGTAGTTCACGCTCATTCCCTTGGGAATCCAGCGCAGATGCTTCGGGATAGAAGACTCGGCCATGGCGCCCATGGCGCATTCGAGTGCGTTACAGATGGCAATCACATGGACGGTCTGGATGTGATTCTCAACGCCTTTACGTTTCTTGAACTTAACTTCACAGAAATTCGGTCGCAGTTCAGTAATCACTGGGGTGATAGTGGCGAAGTAGGGGGCTTTGCGGCTGAACATCATTGAGAACAGCTTTCTGCCAGCAGGCAGCTTCAGCGCTTTTTCGTAAAGGTTAAGCAAGTAGTTGTCGCTCATGGGCGTGGCTCCAGGTGGCTCTCTTGGTGAGAATGAGGCCATTTTCCACGGTGGTCATCAGTGTGCAATGGGTTTTGGGCGCGTGCTCGCCGCGCAACTGCTACCATTGCGTCAGGATTGAAAAAGGTATGAGGGATTGGTTGTGAAGGTGTTGGAGACATGGAAGCAGGCCAGCTGGAAGATCAAAACGCTGGTGATCCTGGGGATAATTTATGTCCTCTATGCCCTGCTGGGCTTTCTGGTTGCGCCAGGGCTGGTTCGGGATAACGCCAGCGAGATTCTGGCGGAGCTCACCGGCAGGGACGTGCAGATCAACGAGGTCAAGATCAACCCGCTGGCGTTGAGCGCCACCATCAATGGTTTTGCCATCAAGGATGAGCAGACCGAGGTATTGGCCGGTTTCGATCACCTGTATGTCAATTTTCAGCTGTCTTCCCTGTTTCGCTGGAGCTGGTACTTTGATCAGGTGGCGCTTGACGGCTTGACCGTGAGAGCTCGCCGTAACCCGGGTTCCGCGTTCAATTTCGACGATGTGCTGGCACATCTTGAGGCGCAAGCTGAGGCAGAGCCAGTAGAAGAGGCTCCGCCGGAAGACGAGAACGCATCACTACCGAGTATCGCCATAGGCCAGCTGCTGCTGACCAATGGGGACCTGCGTTATACCGAAGCCGCGGGCAAAGAACCCCACGAGCTGATCCTGCCTATTGCCTTTGATATCACCAATTTCTCCACCGTAGCCAAAGACAAGGAATCCAATGACTATGCTATCCGCCTGGAAGGGCCGGATGGCGGCGGCTTCGAGTGGGCGGGGAATTTTGAATTTGCTCCCTTTACCGCCAACGGGCGGTTGCAAGTAGAGCGGGTAGACCTTGTTTCCCTTGCCAAGCTGGGTGCGGAACAGGTTCGCTTTACCGTGCCTTCCGGTGAGCTGGACCTGGAAGCGAATTACCAGTTTTCACAAGGGGAGGACATCAAGTTATTGATTTCTCAGGGCCGGGTGACCTTGCGTAATCTGTCCTTGCAGAAACCGGGAGAGGAATCGCCCAGTATTCAGTTCCCGGCGATCACTGTGTCGGGGATTGCCGTTGATACACAGGCTCAGACCGTATCGATTCCAGAGGTAGAAGTATCCAGGCCCGAGGTCAATGCGGTGCTGGAAGAGGCGGGACTGGACCTGGCGACATTGTTTCTGCCACCGGATGACGACAAGGCAGAACAGGTTAAGGAGCAGGTCAAAGAGAAGGCCCAGGCGGCGGCTGAGCGGATTGTAGAGGCCGAAACCTTCTGGAAGGTCACACTGGACAGGTTGGGCGTTAAGGGAAGCACTCTGCGTTTCCGTGACCAGACGCTGGCACCCGCCCAGACCGTGGAAATGACCGAGGGGGATTTCGAACTCACCAATCTGGTGGTGGGTGAGGAAGCCCCTTTCCAGTGGCAAGGTAGCGCGAAAATCGCTGGAGAGGGGCAGTTGACTCATTCCGGCGAGGGTATGCTCGCGCCGCTGAACATTGCCAGCAAGGCCAGCCTGAGTGGCTTGCCACTGGCTACCTTTTCTCCCTGGATGGAGCGTGAAGTGCCTCTGTCCTTGCGCGCGGGAGTGCTCGCGCTGGACCTGGATGCCAAGGTTGAAGGCGATGCGCCTGACATTACCGCCTCTGCCAGTGGCACGGTGCAGGGCCTGAATGTGCTGGAAAACGGCCAGGCCTTCTTCAAGGCCAATAATGTGGCTCTTCAGGGACTGACCCTTTCTACTGCAACCCAGCAAGTCAACATTCAGGATGTGGCGCTGAGCGGCATGGATGTTCTGCACAAGGTAGACAGCCAGGGACGTGACTTGAGTATGCGCATCGCAGCGGGTACTCGACCCTCTGAAGGCGGAAGTGCTTCTGCGAGTGGGGATAACGAAAAGCCCTGGCAAGTCGCGCTCAAGAAAGTGCGGGTCATTGGCAGTCAGGTGCGCCATGAAGACCAGACCGTGACACCGAACTTCCGCATCGGTCTCTATCAGTTATCCGGTACGGTGACTAATTTGAATACCCGTCCCGGCAGCCGTGCAAACCTCAATCTACAGGCACAGATTGATCGCTACGCTCCGTTCACAGCGAAAGGCGTGGTTTCACCCGAGCCGTTGTATTCCAACCTGAATGTGTCATTAAAGAACTACGAGATGACCAGCCTCACCCCCTTTACTGGTCTTTACCTTGGCTATCAGGTGGAGAAAGGTCAGTTGGGTGTGGATACCGGGGTGGATATCGAGAATAACCGCCTGGAGAGCAAATCCGAAATTCTCGCAGACCAGTTCTATCTGGGAGAAAAAGTGGAGAGCGAGGAAGCCGTGAAGGTACCGATCAAACTCGGTCTTTCCGTACTGAGGACCCGCAATGGCGAGATCAATTTACCGGTCACCATGTCTGGCGATCTTGATGATCCAAGCTTCAGTGTCACCGGTATGATTCTCAAGGTGCTGACCAATGTTGTGGTGAAAGCGGCGACTGCGCCTTTCTCCATCCTGGCGGGGCTGGCCGGAGGCCAGAATCTGGAACAGATCCAGTTTGCACCGGGCAGTGCCGAAGTGGGACCGGACACGTCAAACTCGTTGGCAGCAGTGGCCAAGGTGCTGACTGAGAAACCGGACTTGTCGTTTGGTTTGATTGGCACCACCAGCCAGGAAGATCGTGTGGCCCTGGCCGAACAGCAGATTGGTATGGATGTGGCCGGCGAGGACTGGGCGGGTATTGATCTGGCGCTTGAAGAATCCTCCCTGCGTCGCAAGTTGAAGCGGCGCTATGAATCCGCAACGGATCAGGATGTGGAGACGCTAGTCAGCGATCCCTTGCCGGAAGAGGGCGATGAAGCAGACAAGATGCTTGCGCGGGCGGCTTGGGATGCCATGGTCAAATCCGGTGCCAAAGCCGTTACCTCCCAGCAGCTGGTCGAGCTGGCCCGTCTGCGTTCCGAGAATGCCAAGGCGACCCTGGTGCAACAGCTTGGCGCGGAACAGTCCCGAGTTTACCTGAATGAATCCAGGGTGGATGGTGAGGTCACAGGCTTGACCCTGACACTGGGCAAGTAAACGCTGGGCCGGGGACTGGAGAAGTCTGCGGCCTGGTGAGTATCTGGCAAGGGCGATCATCGGTTGCTTTTGTTGGATGCCTGATGCCTCACGGAAGTACATCCCGTTGCCAAAATCAAAGGGCAGGGTCCTCAGAGGTTTCTGCTCTTTTTGCCTCAGGTTTTTGGCACGTGGCGGCTTACTTGCTGTTAGGAAAGACGTACTATCTTTCGTCGAGGATACCCCCCCCAAAAAAAACATGATGAACACAACAATATGGCCATAGTGTGGAGCGCCGAAAGGGAAGGTGTGCGCTACGAAGTCCACAGCAAGGGAAAGAAACTGGAGCTGTATGCCAATGGCGTACAACATTCCGAGTTCCATCCGGACCGCCTGCTGACCGGTAGTGTCTGGGATTTGTTGTGGTTGCCTGCCTTGCTGCAAGCGCCCGATCGATACCAGCGAGTGCTGGTGCTCGGGTTGGGAGGAGGGTCGCTGATACCGCCCATTCGTAAGCTTCTCAATCCGGAAACGCTAGTGGCCGTGGAGTTGGATGCGCCGCATCTGGAAGTGGCCAGGGATGTGTTTGGTGTCGCCGATATGGGGGTGGAAACGCATCTGGCCGATGCATGCCAGTGGCTGGAGGATTATCAGGGGCCCCCGTTTGACCTGATCATTGAGGACCTGTTCGCCCCGAGCAACGAGCAGGTAACCCGGGCTGTGCCTGCGTCGATGCAATGGCAGCGCAAGCTGGAATCTTGCCTGTCAGAGCAAGGAATGCTGGTAATGAACTTCGGTGACTGGCCAGAGTATCGGGACAGCGCACTCTCCGGTAACAAGGCATTGAGGGGGTTTGCCAGCCGCTTTCGCTTGTCGTGCAGCGACTGCCACAACGCGGTGATCGCCTTCAGTCGCTTGCCTGCTCGCAGTGTGAAGCTGCGTCGCCAGCTGGCAACAATTCCGGAGCTGAGCAGCAAAGAGGCGCGAGGCAGGCTGGACTATCATATTCGCCAGTTGGATTAAGACAGCTTCGAACTACGAGCTAGCAGAAAAAGCCTAAAAGCGTTTCGCGTTTGAACTTCCTCGCAGCTCATAGCTGACCGCTCACAGCTGATTTTTATTCCAACATGGACAGTGAATAGCGGCTTTCGTTTTCCTTGTCGCTGATCAGCTGTGCGGTACGGGGCTGGTCGTCATGCAAGCCGATGAACAACACCCGGTAAGTCAGGACCGCCTGCACATAATCGCGGGTTTCCCGGAAGGGAATGGATTCGACCCACACATCCGCGGGCACCGCCTTGTCGTCTTCTGCTTCCAGCCAGTTATCCACCCGGTGCGGGCCGGCATTATAGGCGGCCAGTGCCAGCAAGCGATTACCATTGAATTGTTCCAGCAACTCGGCAAGGTAGCGCGTACCCAGGCCAATATTGACGTTTTGGTCAAACAGCATGGCCTGAGTCGGTCTGTCCTGACCCACATCTCGGGCCACATTGCGTGCAGTGGCGGGCATCAATTGCATCAGGCCGCTGGCGCCAACGCCGGAGCGGGCGCGGGGATTAAAAGCGCTTTCCCGTCGTGACACGGCCATGGCCAGCCAGGGGTCAAGATTGTTCTCCAGGGCCTCCTTTTCAAACTGGGCGCGGTAAGCCGGTGGGAATCGCCACGCCAGGGTGTCCCAGGATTTGGACTGGATAGAGGCTTCTACCGCGAGGCTGTACCACTGTTGCTTGAGTGCGTAGTCGGCCAGTGCCTGCTGCTGCTCCCGGTCACTGTTCCAGAGCAGCCACAGCCATTCTCGATGAGCGGCGGTATCTTCTTCCAGTTCCTGTAGCAACTGGACCCGATTGACGGCGGCCGGTGGCTCAAAGGGAGTACTGGCAGCGTAAGGGGCATCTGAAAAACGGTAGGGTTCGCCTAGCCGGTCCGCCGCCAGGAAGGCGAAGAAGTTTCGGCCCTGGGCAGCTTTCTGCAGCAGTTCCCGGGCTGTATCTTCCTGGCCAGTGGCTTCCAGAGCCCGCGCCTGCCAGTACTGCCAGCGTGAATCGGCCTGTTCCTGCTCTGGCAACTTGGCAATCCAGTGAGCCACCGCATCCCAGTTCTGTTCGATTATGGCGCGGCGAGTGCGTTGGCTCAGCAGCTCCACATCACTGTGATCCTCCAGCCAGTTATCCAGCCATTCGCGGTTTTCCTCAATGCCTCGAATGGTGGAATACCATGCCAGCCGACGCGCCAGTGTCTGGCGAGCTTCTTCATTCTTGATGCGCTTTGCATGTTTCTCGTACCACTTTCTGGCGGTGACGGTATCGGTGTAGATCCAGCGATAAAAGCCGTCTTCACGAAGTGCTGCTTTCTGCTCCTTGCTAAGACCTTTGGGGAGGTTTTCCAGTTCGTCAGGAGAGCGGTAGAGCTTCTTCAACCAGTTGCCGGCCGTTTCATATTCGCTGCCTTCCAGGGAGCGATTCAGGTAGCGCATCAGACTGTAGTTGCCAGCTTCAAAGGCCAGTCTCTGGCGCTCCCAGATTGCCTTCTCATCAATGACGCCAGCGTTTCGGGCGGCACTGAAAAGAGGGTCACAGGCATCCGGTCGGGAGCTGCCGTAGTTCCACAGACGAGCGGCTTCCTGCAGGGCGGAATCATCGCCACTGGCCAGCCGTGCCTGGTAGTAATAGCACTGCAACGTTACCGGGCCGGGCACCTGGTTGCTGACCGCCAGGAGTGCGTCCCAGCGCTTGGCTTTGCCATAAGCGGTAATCGCGATGTCACGAATATCATCGGGAAGAGGGGAGTCATTGTATTTTTCTGCATAGGCAATGACTTTCTCCGCAGACAACTCCGGGAGGCCAGCCCTGATACGGTGGAATTCCAGGTAGGACTCCAGTGGGTGGTTATCCTCCAGCTCGGCTTCCATACGGGAAAGGGTGTCCCAGTCATCATTGCGAGCGGCATCCAGCGCCTGACGGAACGTGTCAGAGCGGGTTTCAGCCAGGGCCATTGTGGTCATCAGACTACAGGCAATCAGTACTGCGGCGCGAACCATCTGAGCCTCCATGTAAGTCGCATTTATCGGCAGATATCTTTTGATTCTACCGACCGGGCGGCTTTCGGGGAGTGCTGATTATGTAAAACTTTCAGGATTGTGATGAGAATGGGGTGACGAGCCGATGGAAGGCGCTGGCAAGGGCCTGACTGCGTTATACTTCCTGCCGGTTTGCTGCCAATCCGCTCATATTTGCACGGGACAACATGGAAAATTCTACACAACTCATACTGCGCCAGAGTGAGGCGCTAGCCGGTCGACAGGTTTTGGTGGTAGAAGCAAATGACAGTGCGCTGATGTCACTGGATGTGGGTGCCGATATTCACGTCCACGCGGATGATTTCACGATCGGGGCACAACAGTGGGCACCTGCTCCGTCTATCCCTGACAATATTGATCTGTTGATCCTGCCTTTACCCAAGTCCGGTGACCGTTTGCGTTTCCTGCTCAACTGGCTGGCGGGCGAAATTCAAGCGCCGGTGGAAATCTGGCTGGTGGGGCCGGCGAAGGGAGGCATCAAGGGGGCGCTGAAACACTTTGCTATCCATGTGGACATCAGTGAGCTGGTGGACAGTGCACGACACTGCAAACTCTACAGGGGTATGTTGCAGCCGGGTGAAAAGCAGACCCTTAAAAGTTGGGGGGAAGTGATAGCGGTGGATGAGCTGACGGCGGTGAGTTATCCGGGGGTGTTCAGCCATGGTCGTCTGGATGAAGGGTCTCGCCTTCTGCTGGATGCGCTGCAGCAGAATACCCTGCCCAAGCCGGGCAAGGTGGTTGACGTCGGTTGCGGTGCAGGTGTCTTGAGCATCACTCTGGCACGGCAGGGCTGGCAGGTGCAGGCCATGGATGTCAGTGCCACGGCGGTTGCCTCCTGCAAGATCAGTCTGGAGCGTAATGGTCTGCAAGGCCAGGTGAGTGGCGGTGATCTGTTCTCACCGGTATCGGGACGAGTGGATATGATTGTCACCAATCCTCCCTTTCATGATCGACGCCTGCGCACCACCGACATTACCCGGCGTCTGATCCAGGAGGCCCCAAGGCACCTTAAAGAGGGTGGTGAAATGTGGCTGGTGGCGAACCGGGAGCTGCCCTATGTTCAGTGGCTGGATCAGGCATTCCGACATGTGCAGGTAGCAGCGGAAACCAATCGTTTTCGGGTGTACCGGGCTGTGCTGTAAGCACGTCACTCCGTTGTCTGTTGTGACAGGATGGAGGGTGTTCCCATCCTGTCAGTTAACTCCCGTCAGCTTAGAGCAGATTCTCTTCGGCCATCCAGGTGATGCAGTTCTCGATCATGGTCGCGAGTGGGATCTGATTATTGAAACCGAGCTGTTCCACCGCCTTGCTGCTGTCCGCGTGTACCCGATGGGTAATCAGGGCAACTTTTTCCGGCGTCAGCCGAGGCTCATTGCCGGAGAACAGGCTGCCAATGGGGGAGATCTGCCCGGCCAGCCGGAGTACAAAGGGGGGCACGGTTCTGGTGGGTACCTTGCGCCCCAGCTGACGGGCAATGGTCTGTACCAGTTCCAGAAAACTGGCTTCAATGCCGGCAAGAATATAACGCTCGCCGCTTATCCCTTTCTCATAGGCCGTGATGTGAGCCTTGGCCACTTCTTCCACCGCGCAGAAATTGCCTCCGCCTGGTGGTACCCCTGGCAGCTTGCCGTCGTTGATCAGCTTGATCATCTGTGACCAGTTGTGCGTGTCTCCGGCGCCGATAATGCCACAGGGATTGAGGATGACGGCATCCAGCCCCTGGCGAATACCATTCTCTACTTCCTGCTCGGCCAGATACTTGGTGCGGTTGTAGTTGATCCAGTCGTTGGCGGCATTGGAGGGGGTGAGTTCGTTGATCGGCTCATCCTGGATGCCCCAGGCAGAAATCGATGAGGTGTGAATAAAACGTCCCGCCACATTCTTTTGTGCGGCGCTGACCATGGCGCGGGTGCCGAGCACATTGTCTTTGTATTGCTGGGCATTGCCCCGGCGCCACATGCTGGTGTTGCCGGCCACATGGAACACCGCGTCTGGAGCGGGAGGCATGACCAAGGCCAGTTCGGTAGCGTTATCCAGTGGTGCCTGCACCACCGACACCCCCTTGGCCTGTAGCGTTGAGGCATCGCTGCGAGGCCGAATCACGGCGGTGACATCCCAGCCTTTTTCCAGCAACTGGTCCACGATATGGCCACCCAGAAACCCCCGGGCTCCACTAATAAATGCCACCGGCATGGCGTTCTCCTCAATGAATCAATCATGGCAGTGTAACCCGAACATCGCGCAGGTAAATGAAGAAGATGATCCGGTGCACCGGGGGCTGGCCAAGATGCGGGGTTTTGTCTATATTGCCGTTTCCAAAGCGGGTGTAGTTCAATGGTAGAACGGCAGCTTCCCAAGCTGCATACGAGAGTTCGATTCTCTTCACCCGCTCCAGATAATGACAAGGCCGCCTCAGGGCGGCTTTGTGCTTTCTGGGGAGCGTTGCCAAAACTGTGGTGGCGCCCGTTGCATCTTTTTCCCAACCCCCGGACACTTCCTTCATGGAATTGATCATTACGCTGTCTGACCAGAGTCTCGAGATCCGTGGCGAGAACCGCGAGCGGTTTGCTATTTCTTCCGCCCGTAACGGCGCGGGGGAAGCCATGGGCTCGGAAGCAACGCCCCGTGGCCGTCATATGGTGCGCGCCCGCTTCGGTGCGGGCTTGCCGGAAGGGGCGGTGCTCACCGGGCGCAAGTTTTCCGGTGAGGTCTATTCGGCGGAGCTGGCCAAGCAGTACCCTGACAGGGACTGGGTGCTTACCCGTATCCTGTGGCTGGGTGGCCTGGAGGCCGGTCGCAATCAGGGGGGCAACGTGGATAGTTTCCGGCGCTTTATCTATATTCACGGCACGCCGGACAGCGAACCCATGGGCACGCCGGCTTCCCATGGCTGTATCCGCATGCGAAACGCGGATTTGATTCGCCTTTTTGACCTGGTACCAGTGGGTACGCTGGTGACCATAACCGAATAACTGTCTCCTTCAGGGTAGTCATGTCTGACACAATTTCCCCGCTATTAATGCTGGATCTGGAAGGGCTCACTGTGGCCGATTCCGAGAAGGAACTCTTGAGCCATCCCGGAGCGGGAGGTCTGATCCTTTTCGCCCGCAACTATGAAAGCCGTGAACAGCTGCGAGAGCTGATCAGGCAAATCCGGGCAGTGCGACCGGAATTGCTGATCGCGGTAGATCAGGAAGGTGGGCGAGTGCAGCGCTTCCGTGAAGAATTTGTCCGTCTGCCCCCCATGGCTGCGCTGGGCCGTCGTTATGACCAGGACCCGGCCGCTGGCGTGCGTGAGGCTCGCCTGCTGGGTGAGCTGATGGCATCGGAGTTGACTGAGCTGGATATCGATATCAGCTTTGCGCCGGTACTGGATCTGGATTACGGAAACAGTACCGTCATCGGCGATCGCAGCTTTCACGGTGATGCGGACGCCATGACTCTGCTGGCGGGCAGCTTCATTGACGGAATGCATGCTGCTGGCATGGCCGCTACCGGCAAGCATTTCCCGGGACATGGTCATGTGGTGGCGGATTCCCATCTGGAACTTCCTGTGGACCCTCGGCCTCTGGCCGACATTGAGGCGGCAGACATGCGCCCCTTTGCTGCTTTGGCCCCGCGGCTCGATGGCATCATGCCAGCCCATGTGATCTATAGCGCGGTAGAAAACCAGACGGCAGGTTTTTCCCGCTATTGGCTTCAGACCCAGCTTCGGCAGAAGTTGGGTTTCCGTGGGGTTATCTTCTCTGATGACATGTCCATGGCCGGTGCCCAGTGTGCCGGGGGCTACCCTGAACGGGCGGAAGCAGCCCTCAAAGCAGGCTGCGACATGGTACTGGCCTGTAATAACCGCCAGGGCGCGGAGCAGATGCTCAGCTGGCTGGAAGGTCAGCGCTTCAGTGGCCAGGTACCTGCGGCAGGACTCCGTGCCCGCCCGCGCTGTGCCATGGAAGCGGGGCGTCGCATTGAGGCAGAGACCCTGGCAAAAACCTTGATTGAGGATGACGCATGAATTGGGACTGGAGCCAGTTGCTGGTTTGGCCGACGCTGGAAACCCCTTCGGATATCTGGCTGACCCAGCTGTTTCTGCTGGTGCTGTGCACTGTGGCGGTGAATTTCACCATGATGCGGGTGATCGATGTGCTCGACCGCCTGATCGTTAAGACCGACACGCTTTGGGATGACGCTCTTCTGGAGGCCGCGCGCATCCCTCTGCGGCTGGTGTTCTGGGTCGTTGGCCTGTCGATCTGTGTCGAACTGATGCAGGCAGTCAGCGATGAAGAAAATGTGTTGTTCGATCTGGTCCCCCAGGCGCGTCGCATTGCGTTTATCGTGATCATTGCCATGTTCCTGAATCGGTTCATTTCCTACACGGAGAAGAACCTGATCGACCCGTCCCGCATGCGCAAGCCCATGGACCACTCCACTGCAGCAGCCATTGCAAAACTGTTGCGGGTGTCGGTGATTATTACCGCCATGCTGATCATCCTGCAGACACTGGGGTACAGCATCTCCGGGGTGCTGGCCTTTGGCGGTATTGGTGGCATGGCGGTGGCCTTTGCGGCCAAGGACCTGCTCGCCAACTTCTTCGGTGGCATGATGATCTATCTGGACAAGCCGTTCCGGGTGGGTGACTGGGTGCGTTCTCCGGATCGCTCCATCGAAGGTACGGTGGAAAACATTGGCTGGCGCCTCACCCGTATCCGTACGTTTGATCAGCGTCCGCTGTATATCCCCAATGCCATGTTCACCTCTATCGTGCTGGAAAATCCGTCACGCATGTTCAACCGCCGCATCAATGAAAAGATTGGCATTCGCTACGATGACTGGCAAAGAATGCCGGCTATCGTCGAGGCGGTGAAGGCTATGCTGAAGGCCCACGAAGAGCTGGAGACGGAAGAAAAAACACTGATCGTGAATTTCGACAGCTACGGCGCGTCGCACCTGGAATTTTTCATCTATACCTTTACCAAAACCACCGAGTGGGTGCGTTACCATGAGATCAAGCAGGATGTTCTCATGAAGATCATGAAGATCGTGGACGAACATGGCGCCGAGTTTGCCTTCCCCACGCGCACACTGCATTTGGTCAGTAACAACAATGATAATCCTTCAACCGGGCTTGAGGATGACAACGTAGAGGAACAGCAACATGTCCATCGCTGATGACGTGCAGAAGGAATTAATGCAGGTACGCCGTGAGGCCATCGAACTGCATTCTTCCGATCAGGTACAGGAAGCTATCGCCAAGCTGGCGTTTGCAGTGACCGAGGCTTACAGCGGTAAGGTACCGGTGTTCGTGACCATCATGAACGGCGGTATGATTTTCGCCGCCGAGTTGGTCAAGCGCCTGGATTTCCCGCTGGAGATGGACTACCTGCATGCCAGCCGCTATCTCGGTGAAACCACCGGCGGTGACGTGGAATGGCTAGTGACTCCCAACGCCAGTCTGGCGGGGCGTCACGTGTTGATTGTTGACGACATTCTCGATGTGGGTACCACCTTGCTGTCTATCATTCGTGCCTGTGAAGCCCAGGGTGCCGCGTCAGTAAAGACTTGTGTGCTCGTGGACAAGCAACATGATCGCAAGGCCGAGCCGGGCCTGAAAGCGGACTTCACGGCACTGGAGGCTGCAGACCACTACCTGTTTGGCATGGGCATGGACTACAAGGGGTTCTGGCGTAATGCGCCGGGGATCTATGCTGTGAAAGAGGGCAACGAATAACATGTTGGCGTTCATTGGCGGTACTGGTCTGACCCGCATGGAGAACCTGAAAATCCTCCAGCGTCACGACATTACCACCCGCTTCGGCAAGCCTTCGGCGCCGGTGCTGGAAGGGGAGCTGGATGGTCAACGGGTGTTGTTCCTTGCCCGTCATGGTGATCCTCATGTGTTACTTCCCCATCAGGTGAATTACCGGGCTAATCTGGTTGCCTTGAAAGAGGCAGGAGCCACGGCCATTGTGGCGGCCAATGCGGTGGGCGGCATCACTGCTGATGCGCCGACGGGCGCGCTGGTGCTACCGGACCAGATTATTGATTACACCTACGGTCGCGACATGACCCTGTTCGATGATCCAGCCGAACCACTGGTACATGTGGACTTCAGCTGGCCCTTTGATGGTGCGTTGCGAAATGCACTGAAAGAAAAGCTGGCCGAGACCGAGCTGTCCTGGACCGATGGCGGGTGCTACGCCGCCACCCAGGGCCCTCGTCTGGAAACCGCCGCCGAGATTCTGCGACTTGAGCGTGATGGTTGCGATATCGTCGGCATGACCGGCATGCCGGAGGCCGTGCTGGCCCGTGAGCTGGCGCTGCCCTATGCCATGCTCTCCCTGGTGGTGAATCCGGCGGCAGGTAAATCCACCCATGAAATTACCATGGCGGAAATCGAAGCGGTGATCCACGATGGTATGGCCAGTGTGTGCCTGCTGTTGGCGGATTTCGCGCGGGATTATTCTGCCTGATGCTGACATGGCAGCCGCAGTGACTGCGGCTGCCTGCAGAAGGAGCCTGCTGCCTTGACCCTGTTGATCATTTTTGCTGCCATTTCCATCGGTTTTTCCTTCCTCTGTTCCGTACTGGAAGCGGCGCTGCTCTCCATCACCCCCAGCTTCATTGCCGGCCTGCGCGAATCTCGCCCGGGGTTGTACAAAGCCCTGCGAGCGTACAAGGACGACATCGATAAGCCGCTTTCAGCCATTCTCACCTTGAACACGGTTGCCCATACGGTAGGTGCCACCGGGGTCGGTGCCCAGGTAGCCGTGGTCTTTGGCGAAACCTGGCTCGCTGCTGCCTCCGGTGTCATGACACTGGCGATCCTGATCCTGTCCGAGATTATTCCCAAGACCATTGGCGCCAAGTACTGGCGTTCCCTGGCCCCCATGCTGCCGCCAATATTAAAGGTGATCATGGTGTCACTGGCCCCCTTTGTGTGGCTGTCCAAACTGATCACCAGTCAGATTGGCGGCAACGATCATGACGTGGATGTGCGTGCGGAAATTGCAGCCCTGGCCGACATGGGCAAGGATCAGCTGGCGCTGGAAGACGATGAGCACAAGGTTATCCAGAACATCCTGCGCCTGCATGATGTAAAAGTCGGGGCGATCATGACGCCTCGCACCGTTTGCCGAACGGTGAGAGCGGAGATGACAGTGGCGGAGTTCCTGGAGCAGGAGAAGGGACAACCGTTTTCCCGCTTTCCGATCATGAACGAACGCGGTGAGTGCACTGGATATATCCACAAGTCGGACTTGCTGGATGTTCCTCCGCAGCAGACCATGAAGGCGCTGGCGCTGGAAGTGTCCATGATCAGCACTCGCATGAGCATCGAGGACCTGTTCCACGCCATGCTTAACCAGCGTCAGCACATGGCGGTGGTCTATGACGAGCATGGAACCTGGGTGGGCCTGATCACTCTGGAAGATATTTTGGAAACCATTCTGGGCCGCGAAATCATGGATGAAACCGACAACGTGGCCGATTTACGACTCTACGCACGTCAGCGCTGGAGTCGAAAACTCAAGAAGCACGCGGGACCTGACCAGGACTCCTGAGCGCTTTTCCTGACAACAAGGAGGCACATCATGGCACAGATTTACAAGGACAATAGCGAGACGATTGGTCATACGCCGCTGGTGAAAATCAACCGCATCAGCCAGGGCAACATCCTCGCCAAGCTGGAATCCCGCAACCCGGCGGGCAGCGTCAAGTGCCGCATTGGCTCATCCATGATCTGGGATGCGGAGCAGAGCGGCAAACTCAAGCCTGGCATGACCCTGGTGGAACCCACCAGCGGCAACACCGGGATCGCACTGGCCTATGTGGCGGCGGCCCGTGGCTATGATCTTGTGCTGACCATGCCCGATTCCATGAGTCTGGAGCGACGCAAGATTCTCAAGGCGCTGGGAGCAAAACTGGTCCTGACCCCCGGTGCCAAAGGCATGCCTGGCGCCATTGCCCAGGCTGAAGCACTCGTAGCTGAAAACCCTGCCACACACCTGATGCTGCAGCAGTTCGAAAACCCGGCCAATCCGGCGATTCATGAAAAAACCACTGGCCCGGAAATCTGGGAGGCCACCGACGGCGAGATTGATGTGCTGGTAGCGGGTGTCGGCACTGGCGGGACCATCACCGGCGTGTCCCGCTACATCAAGAATACCAAGGGCAAGGCGATCACCACCGTGGCGGTGGAGCCGGATTCTTCCACCATGATCACCGCGGGCCTCAGCGGCGATGAGCCCACTCATGGTCCGCACAAGATTCAGGGTATTGGTGCTGGCTTTGTGCCAAAGAACCTTGATCTTGCCATGGTGGACCGTGCCGAGCAGGTCAGCAATGAAGACGCCATGGCCTGGGCCCACAAGCTGATGCAGGAAGAGGGCATCCTGGCGGGTATTTCCTGTGGAGCCGCCATGTGTGTGGCAGACCGCATCAGCCAACAGCCGGAATTCGCTGGCAAGACCATCGTGGTGGTGTTGCCGGATTCTGGCGAGCGTTACCTCAGTTCGCCGCTGTTTGCTGACATGTTCAGTGAGCAGGAGTTGAGCCAGTAAGAGAGACGCTACACGCTTCACGCATCATGCAACACGCGGGGAGGGCCTTGCCGGTTGGTAAGGCCCTCCTTGCGTTGGGTTGGCGTGGTTTTCTTGTAGGAGAGCCAACTTGTTGGCCGAATTCCAGAGTTTCGAGTGATGAGATGCGAGTGACGCAAACCAAAGCCTGCCGAAGCCAGAGAGCAGGTTTTCGCAACTTGAAACCCGCCTCTCGCTTCTGAGGCCTGATTCGGCCAACAAGTTGGCTCTTCTGCAGCGGGGTAGCGTGAGGTATTTGTGGGAGATTCAGCTTGCTGAACGAATACCGCCTCTAATCGTGGGCACTGTAATCCAGTGCACCTCTGCCCATCCCGCGCCCTTGAAACTTGCAACTTGTCACTTGCTCCTGCCGCAGTGGTATCCTTGCACCCCTATCAGGAGGGGCCATGGCAGCCAGCACAGAAACAGACATTGTTGTGATCGGCGCTGGTGCTGCCGGGTTGATGTGTGCCGCCACCGCAGCGTATCAGGGCCATCGGGTGTTGGTGCTGGATCATGCCAACAAGGCGGGCAAGAAGATCCTCATGTCCGGTGGAGGGCGTTGTAATTTCACCAACCTGAATACCACTCCGGAACACTTCGTTTCCGCCAACCCGCATTTCTGCAAATCTGCCCTAAAGCGCTACAGCCCCTGGCATTTCGTCGAGCTGGTAGAGCGCCATGGCATCGAGCATGTGGAGAAAGCACCCGGGCAGCTGTTCTGCGCGGAGTCCTCCAAGGAAATCCTCGGCGTCTTGCTTACCGAGTGCGAATGGGCAGGTGCTGAAATCGTCCTGAATACCGCGATCAAACGGGTCAGCAAAACCGACAACGGTTTCAGTCTGGCCACCAGTGCGGGGACGATAACCTGCCAGAAACTGGTGGTGGCCTGCGGGGGGCTTTCCATCCCCACGATGGGCGCGACCGGCTTTGGCTATCAGCTGGCCGAACAGTTTGGCCTGACGGTGCTGCCCACCCGTGCCGGTCTGGTGCCGTTTACGCTACAGCCGGATGACAAGGCCTGGCTGGCTGAGCTTTCCGGTATCAGCACCGACGTGGTGGCCAGCACGGCCCATGCCCGTTTTGCCGAGCCCATGCTGATTACCCATCGTGGCCTCTCTGGCCCTGCCATGTTGCAGGTCTCCAGTTTCTGGACGCCGGGGCAGGGGGTGACCGTGGATTGGTTGCCCCAGGTGGTTGATCCGGTTGCCGAACTGGTGACTGAGCGCCAGCGGCATCCCAACCGCGGCCTGGAGCGTTGGTTGCGCCAGTATTTTTCCCAGCGGCTTGCGGCTGCCCTCACGGATCAGTTCGGCTGGCAGGGCAACCTCCAGCAATTCAGTAATGAGCGCCTTTCGGCAGTGGCCGCCACCCTGAAGGGCTGGTCTTTCAAGCCCTCCGGCACCGAAGGCTATCGGACTGCAGAGGTCACTCTGGGCGGCGTCGATACCGATGCGATTTCCTCGAAGAACTTTGAAGTGAAATCCGTGCCGGGGCTGCACTTCATTGGCGAGGTGCTGGATGTGACCGGACAGTTGGGCGGGTTCAACTTCCAGTGGGCCTGGGCCAGCGGCTGGTGTACTGGCCAGGCCCTGTAAACCAATGTGTGCGACCCTGGGTGATTCCCTTTTTGTTTTGAATTAGGATGCTTGACCTAATTGGTTTCACTCTATTAGGATGGGTGTCCTATTCGGTTTTTCGAGCAAGTCATGAGTGCACAAGCGACCCGGGAGAGGATTGTCGAAGCGGCGGACGAGTTGTTCTACCAGCAGGGGTTTGAGCACACCTCTTTCGCTGATATCGCCAGCCTGGTGGAGATTTCACGGGGTAATTTCTATTACCACTTCAAAACCAAGGATGAAATTCTCGCAGCGGTTATTGATCACCGGCTTTCGGTGACCAGGACCATGCTGGAAGCCTGGGAGCGTGAAGGCGACACGCCCATGGCGAGAGTGCGTTGTTTCATCCGTATTCTGATTGCCAACCAGGCAAAGATCTTTCTACACGGCTGCCCTGTGGGGTCTCTCAGTAATGAGCTGGCCAAACTCAACCACCCGGCCCGAACAGATGCGGTCCGTGTCTTTACCCTTTTTCGTCGTTGGCTTGGCGATCAGTTCAGGGCCGCAGGCCAGGCAGACCGTGCCGATGAACTTGCCATGCATGTGCTCGCTTTTAGTCAGGGAGTCGCCACGATGGCCGTGGCATATCAGGATGAGGCCTTTGTTGAAAGAGAGGTCCAGAACCTGTGCCAGTGGCTGATGGAGCGTTTTGATACCCATTGATATTGATCTCAGGAGGAGACAACGATGTTTATTGTGCAATTGCGATTTTCTGAACACCGGGACAAGGCCAAGGAGTATATGGATGCCCACAATGCCTGGCTTCGACAAGGCTTTGATGATGGCGTTTTTTTATTGGCCGGCAGCCTGGATTCCGGCATGGGAGGCGGGATTCTCGCTCATGGGGCAAGCCGGCAAGCACTGGAGCAACGAGTGCAGACGGATCCGTTTGTGGTGGAGGGTGTGGTGACTGCCGAGGTGGTTGAGCTGGCTCCCGCCAAGGCTGATCCTCGCCTGGAATTCCTGTTGGCGGGTTAAGCCGGAGAAAGTGATGCAGAAGACCGTTCCCGGTGACGATGGGCGACCACGCTGTGGCTGGTGCGCTGCGGCGCCTGAGTTTTTTCACTATCACGACAGTGAATGGGGTTTTCCTGTTGATGATGATGTGCGCCTGTTCGAGAAAATTTGCCTTGAGGGGTTCCAGTCCGGACTAAGCTGGCGGACCATCCTCGCCAAACGTGAAAACTTTCGACGTGCTTTCGCGCAGTTTGATTTCTATCAAGTCGCCGCCTTCAAGGATGACAAGGTGGAGGCACTACTGCAGGATGCCAGCATCATTCGCCACCGAGGCAAAATAGAGGCCACCATCAACAACGCCCGGCGGGCAGTCGAAATGGTGGAGCAGGAAGGGAGTCTGGCGGCATTTTTTTGGCGCTTTGAGGCTGACCCGCAGGGGACGTCTGATCCTCAGACGGTGACGACTTCGCCCGAATCTGTGGCGCTATCCAGAGCATTGAAAAAACGCGGCTGGAAATTCGTAGGGCCAACCACCTGTTTTGCTTTCATGCAGGCCATGGGACTGGTCAACGATCACCTGAGGGATTGCGTTATCCATGAAGAGGTAGCCCTTGCCCGGCTGCATTTTGTGCCGCCGGGCAAGGGGCGGGGCGAATAGCCTAGACAGGAAAGGCCATGAAGCGCTTGCCGATCAGGAACAGGGCCTGAATTTCGGTGGGCTCAATCAGGCTGTGAACAGCATCGCTGGCCAGCTGTATATACGGGTAGCGATGGCCCCAGGCGCTAGGGCTCACATAGTGGATGCGTTGCTCGCCACCGTGCTGATTGAATGCCAGAAAGCCATCCTGCTCGTCATTGTAGAGGACGTAGCCCTGAAAGACGGCACTGGAGGGCAGCCCCAGTTCCTCCACAAAGTCGGAGAACCAGTTCGGGTTGGTTTCTACGTTCATACTCTCCCAGACCTCTGGCCTGCGGCCATTTTTCCTTTTACGGGTCAACCTTAAGCGATAAGTTGCACTGAGCGGATAGTGATTGTTGCGCGCTTTTGTGAGTGTTTGTGATCCGTGTTCAGGTTTCGTATCTGCGTCAATAAACTGTACATATGGACAGTATTAAAGTAACCTGACTTTCTCTTTCTTCGCGGATGGGCGGGGCTGGACCTGTCTTGCCGGATGCAAGAAGCGGGCACCATTCTTTAACCTGCCCTCTGCATTCAGCGATTCGCCGGGTGTTCCGGATTTCAGGGCCAGGCATCCAGTTTCTGGCGTCAGGTAGCCGGTGCATGGCAGTTGGCTTGCCACTGAAGATATCCCTGCACAACGCGATGAACTTTTTCCTCTAATGAGTCAGGTGTGTCATGGCTGCATTACCGCTATTTACTGAAGCCGTCCGGGCGGGCTTTCCTTCCCCTGCCCAGGGCTACATGGAAGACCCCCTGGATCTGAACCGGCTCTGCATTCGTCAGGAGGCGGCCACGTTCCTGTTGAGGGTGGAAGGGGACTCAATGATCGATGCGGGCATTTATCCCGGTGATATTTTGGTGGTGGATCGCTCCCTGGAGGCGCTTCACGGTGACATTGTGGTGGCGGCCGTGGGAGGAGAGTTCACGGTCAAGGAACTGGCCTTGAAACCGTCCCCCCGTCTGCTTCCCCGTAACCCTCGCTATGCTCCGATCCTGCCGGAAGAGGGGGGCTGGGAATTATTCGGGGTGGCGACATTTGCCTTGCATACCCTGCGTGGTGGTAGCACCGGGAGCTGCCGCTGAGATGTTTGCGCTGGTGGACTGCAACAGCTTCTACGCGTCTTGTGAGCGGGTTTTTCGCCCGGACCTGCGTCATGCTCCGGTGGTGGTGTTATCCAATAACGATGGTTGTGTGGTGGCTGGCTCGGCAGAAGCCAAGGCGCTGGGTATTCGTACCGGTGTGCCGTTGTTTCAGGTGCGCGAGTTGATTCGCAAGCACGGGGTGGCAGTGTTTTCTTCCAATTACACCCTGTATGGCGATCTTTCCCGGCGCGTTATGGCTACGTTGCAATCGCTGGTGCCGACAGTAGAAGTGTATTCCATTGATGAAGCCTTTCTGGACCTTTCCATGGTGCCGGAGCAGCAGCTGCAGGCACTGGGCGAGCAGTTAAGGGAGCGGGTGGAGCGCTGGGTAGGCGTGCCGGTCTGTGTTGGCGTGGCGCCCACCAAGACGCTGGCCAAGCTGGCCAATCATTACGCCAAGAGACGGGGGAGTGGCGTGGAGGTGTGGTGTGCTCCGCACGATTGGCGAGACTCTCTGGCGCAGACGCCTCCGGGGGACATCTGGGGAGTGGGGCGACGGCTGGCTGCACGGTTGGCAGACCTGGGCGTGAACAATGGTGCGGATCTGGCGGCGCTGGATTATGCCTGGGTACGACGGCACTTCTCTGTAGTGCAGGCGCGCCTGGTACGGGAGTTGAACGGTGAGCCTTGTCTGACCCTCGAGCTGCAGCCGCCACCACGCCAGCAGATCATTTATTCCCGTTCGTTTGGTCAGGCGGTGGTATCTCTACCGCCACTGCGTCAGGCAGTGAATGACTATACTGCCCGGGCGGCAGAGAAGATGCGGGGAGAAGGCATGCTGGCCGGACGCATTAGCGTCTGGTTGCGCACCGCCCCCATGGGCAAGCCCCAGCAGCTGTGGCCGGACTCGTTCAGTACCGGGCTTCCTCAGGCGAGTGCCGATACCCGAGAGCTTGCTCGGCTGGCCATACAGTTGTTGGAGCGGCTGTGGAAGCCGGGGCTGCACTACGGCAAGGTCGGTGTGATGCTGACGGAGCTATGTACGGCGGAGCATGCCCAAGGTGGTTTGTTTGAGGCGAACCAGGCCAGGCAGGGGGAGAAGCTGATGACGGTGATGGATCAGATCAATCGTAGCGGCAAGGGCCGTGTCTGGCTGGCAGGACGGGGGATGAAAGCCGGGGAGCAGTGCCTGTGGAGCATGCGTCGGGCACACCTGTCACCGGCCTATACCACGCGGTTGAGTGATCTGCCGCGGGTTGGTTGAAAAGCAGCGACAAGCCTCAAGCGACAAGGAAAGACAAAAGCCGGGATGGTTTGCCTCAGGTTTGTTGTGGGAGCGTGCCTGCACGCGATAAGGCATCGCCAAAATCGGCTGCAGGCAGGCTCCCACAGCGCGGTTTTCCTTCTTCTCGTGCCCGTGTTGCGTGAAGGATTTGCAGCCGCAGAGCGGCCAATAAAAAGGCGGAGATCGGCATTCGCCAATTTTCCGCCCTACGGATCTGAGGATTATCGCTTTAGATTTTCGTAACTCGCTTGTCGAAACTCGAGGCTATCGCGCCCTTCAGGGTAAACACCGTTCAGCCTCAGGCCTCTGGCGTGGAGCATCGGGCGTTCATTCAAACCACTGACATGGGTACCTGATCCAGCATGCGCTCCTCGATGCGGTCCAGGCGGGCACGGCAATCGCGGAAGGTGCGGCTGATCATGGTGGTGTTGGCGACCATTTCTATCTTGGGCCAGGTGGCCTGTTCGCCCTTGCGGATATAGTTGCGCACATCCTGAAGGGTGGGGTTGCTCAGTACTCTCAAGGCATTCAGGGGTTGCCGCGGCGGAATCATGTTGATGTCGCCGATGTACTTCTGGGTCACCATGCTCTTGGCCTTGTCGATCATCAGCCCCACATCGTTGGATGCCACACGATTTTGAATCAGCTTGAGAGCATAGCGAATATTCATGGACGCATTGCGCAGTGCCCAGTCGCCCATGACACTCAGTGAACTGGCGGTATCACGGCGAGACAGGAACGGCACCACATGGGGGTTGGTCTGGCTGACGATAGAATGGTTGACCCCATAGAGCCGGGATAACCGGCGAATGGGCAGGTCATCCACAATGGAGCCGTCCACGAACTTGCGACCGGGAATGTAGGGCACTCGCTCACCATCCATGTTCTTGGCCCACAGGGAGACTGGCGGATAGATGCCAGGAATCGCGCAGGAGGCCAGGGAGGCCTTGCGAATCAGCACGTTGGGTGAGGTGCGCCAGTTGAGCAGGCGTGCGTGCTGGTTACGGTCGTAGGGGCTGACGGTGATGTTGATTTCCCGTCCGGTATGCCGGTAGGCCTCTTCAAAGGTCATGTCGGCAATATTTTCTTCCAGACAGGCTTCCAGATGGTCGCCATCCAGCACCGGGGTACCGCGGATCAGGCCCTTCCAGCCCAGCACCTTGAAGGCTTCCAGGTAAATATTCTCGGGTTCAAGCTTGAGCTTGAGCTCTTCATCGTTGTGGGTGCCGACCACGGAAGCAATGATGCTGCCGGCACTGGATCCGGAGATGATGGTCGGAAGCAGGTCCTGCTCCCAGAGGCAACGGGCCACACCAATGTGGAACAGGCCCAGCGCAGCGCCACCAGACAGCATCAGGCAGCTCTGGCCGAAGGCCTGCCCGGTGTTTTCGAAGAAATCCAGCTTTTCCTTGAGCCCGAACTCCTTGAAATTGGTGTCGCAAAGGTAGTTAAGGGCGGTGGTGACTTCTGTCAGGTAGTTTTCAATAAGGTGCTTGGTGCCGACCCGGCTGTTTTGATAAAGGTGCGGGTTGGAGATGTTGCCCAGATTGCCGTGCAGGCCTTCATGCAGGTGGAAGACCAGCTTGTTGACGTCGCCGCGCTCACGGGCCTGGCGAATTTGCCACAGGCGGTTGCGGATCAGCTCGTAATCGTAGTGGGGGGAGCGGTCGATTTCCTTCCATTCATCCGCACCGGACAAGCGATCGTGTTCCTGGCTGGCTTCATACCACTCACTGTAGTTTTGTGCGTGGTCAATGGCGCGTTCCAGTTGCTTGAGCGTGCCTTTCATGACGTGTCTCCGTCAGATTAATTATTGTCATTGGATGATGGCAGTATAGCCATGAAAAGGATGAATACTGAAGCAATTGTCTGACAAAAGGTAAAGAGTAGTCGCCGAGAGCCTTTCGGAGTGTCGGGGTCAGAGAAAGGTAGAGGAGGGTTTCAGCAGCGAAGGGAAACGGGGCAGCAGTAGACTGCCCCTGCCCAGATCAAACGGAGAGGGTGGATTCCACTTCCTGGCAGGCGCGACGGGCCAGGGCCAGGTTGGATTTGGACTTGTCCAGTACCAGGTAGATGAAAAGGCCATCATGCGCTGCCACAGGACGGATGATGTGATATTGGGTGCCGAGGGTAATCAGGATGTCCTCGATGGAATCGTTCAGCCCCAGTGACTTCATGGTTTTCATTTTGGCGCGAACCACCTCGGTATTGCCCGCAGCGGCCAGCTCCAGATCCAGACCGGTGCCATCCTGGCCGAGAACCATTCCGCTGTTGGCATCCACGATCGCCGTACACATAGCGCCATCGGGCTGCAGCAGGACGGAAAGACTTTCTTTTACATTAGCCATGTTGTTCTCCTTGCTTTACTTCCATGAGGGTGTTTTTTTGTGGTTACACATTGGTATTACTTTCTGCTGAGTTGCTCGGCGAGGCTGCGACAGCATTCTTTGGATGCCCACAGCAACTGCCCGAGAATGGAGGCATCATTGGCGACAACGGCCAATGACATGGGGGGGGAGACGCCACGGACTTCCATGACGGTCACCACGCCGGTTTCAGATTCCACAATCATCCGGCTGCATTCCTTAAGGCTGGCTTCTTTGGCAATGGCTTGCCCGATGGCAGCGAGGGAGCTGCCCATGGCAGCCAGCTTGCTGGCACTCTCGTCGTTTAAATGCAGCGAAGCGACCTGAAAGCCATCATTGGTTAGCAGTACCGCTGAAGTAACCCCTTTGGTTTCCTGCCCGAATTTTTCCAGCTGTTTGGTGGCGATAGAGGTGCCAACCTTTCCCAGAGGGGATTGTGCGGTCATGCTTCAAGACTCCTGCAGTCATCGGCTTCGATCTGGCAAAGCAGGGCATCCACCAGCAGCAGTACATCGTCCTGCTGGCGAACGTCTGCATCAAATATAGGTAAGGCAATACCGCGTTCTTCCAGGCGCATGGCCAGGGTTTCTAGGCGGGAAAGATCTTCCGGGGGCAAGCGACCCACACCGACTACCATGGGGACTTTGCCGGCCCCGAAGGCATCCACATAGTGCTCCAGGTGCTCAAGCAGCTCCGGGTGCTCACCATTGAGAAGGACGATGACCCCGGCTGCATTGTTCAGCAGGATGGGCCACATGAAGCGGAAACGTTCCTGGCCGGGGGTGCCATAGAGACGAACACAACTGTTGTCAGGCAGCAGGATCTGGCCGTAGTCCAGCGCTGCGGTGGTCAGTTCCTTGTTGCACTGGGCCAGATCGGTATTGATCACATCAGTGGATACCGCTTCATGATCGCTGATGGCAGAAATCGCGGTGGTTTTCCCTGCGCCCATGGGGCCGGTAAAGAGAATCTTGAATTCGTTACTGGCGACTGCATTCATGATTAGCTACTCAGTCCAAGGCGGTGTCTCAGCCCCTGAATGAACGAGCCGATCCGACGGGGTTCATCAGGTGTGGCTGCACGGGTGGAAGGCGCGGCTGAGGCGGCTTCGCACACAAGAAGGTTGCTCATGGCGCAGGCGGAAAGAAACCGGTCTACCTGCTGCTGTGCGCAGCCGGCATGTGCCGCCAGTTGTTCGCGCCGGCAAGGTTGCTTGGTCATCAGCGCACTCATGGACAGGTAGGCCCTGTCGGTTTTGGCCGAACGTACATTGGGCCAGCGCTTGAGACGGTAGCTGCCATCCTTGGGTAGCCAGGCGGGCAGCGTGCTGCTCAGTTGGGCCGTCATCCAGGCCAGCTCAGTAATAGGACGGCGTATATAAGCACTGAGGTCGGCGTCTTTGGCTGGCTTGAGTGCAGTGAGGGCCGCCGTCTTGTGGCGAACCTCATTGAACAAGGGCTCCTGAATGAAATAGGCACCTGCAGAAGGAGAAACAAAGAGAGAGCCTTTGGGGCTATCGGACTGATAAAGCTCCTGGGCATTCTTGCTGGTGACGGCCTGGTAGAGCGACTCACTGAAATCGGTTTGTCCGGACGGGCGGTGAGGGGTTGCTGCCTGTGTTTGCGCTGATATTGGTTTCAGTGAGCTTTCGTCGGGGGAGGCATCCTCCAGTGTTCTGGAGACATCTTCCAGAACGGAAATCAGCTGCATGACCCTGAACGGATGAGAAAGTGTATAGGCTGCGGAGGGTTTGCTTTCATTGTTGTGGTAAATGACGATGCAGGGCTTGTCGCTGTTTTGCCACTGACGACTGGTGTCACTGTCGTCATTGGCGAGCATCAGCACATCGGCCTCATCAGGCTCAGCCTGCATCCATTCCACGCTGGAACGACCATTCATGATCTTGAGCATGGAAAGGCAGGCGCTGGTGGTATCCGCCTCGAGTCCAACAAATGCAAGCTTTCTGTTTTCCATTGCCGCTCTCCGTGCGGTTCGCATACCCCATGGTGGGTAGCGCACTACTGATCTTGGCACCTTCTTCACAAAACATCTGAACTTCTTTCCTTCTTTGTAGGGATGAAGCCATGGGGTGGCAAAGAGATGGCGATGAACGGCCCGTTGAGATGGCTGAAAAATCAACTATAGGGAAAGCAAGTGGAACGTTTGTCCAAATGGCTGCATATTCCGTAAGACAATAGCCTGGACGCTTGTAAGAGATGTCTTACAGTGTCTGGCCCGTCTTGCGGAACTGGCCCGGAGTCTGGCCTGTATGGCGTTTAAAGCTGCGCTGGAAGGAGCGGATATCGGAGTAGCCAAGGGCATCTGCAATGAAGGTTTGAGCCTGATCGGTATTGCGAAGTAGCTGCTTTGCCTGGTCAAGGCGAATCTCATCCAGCAATTTCTGCCAGCTCTGGCCCTCATCTGCCAGATGGCGGTGCAGGGTGCGGATATTCATGCCCAATCGTTCGGCCACGGCCTCTTTGCGAGGCAGGGTGTGGCCAATGGCATCCTTGATGCATTGGCGAACCCGCTGACTGAGGCTGGTTTCAATACCCAGCTGTGCCAGTTGTGCGGTGGCGTGGGCTTCCAGTGTCGAAAGCAGCAATGGATCAGGCTGGCGAGTGGGTAGCATGAGCAGGTCCGGCGCACCGACCAGGGCCGAGTGGGGCTGCCCGAAACGCACAGGGCAGTGGAAGATACGCTCGTATTCGGCTATCTGCGTTGCCGCTGGTTCCGGGTGTTCGAGCAGAACTTCCGCAGGGGCAAGTTTGTCATTGCCGGTGAGCCAGCGGGCATAACATAGCCAGGAGCTGAGCACGTTGTCGATCAGGTGGCGCCGCACGGGCTGGTCCGGGTAGCGGCAGTGCCAACGAATCTGGGCTTGCTCACTTTCCATATTGATGTCGGTGGTGCCCATGTCCCCCACCAGGCGTTCGTACAGCGTGACCTTGAGCAGTGCCTCGTGGAGTGTATGCACACTCATTGAGATATAGCCCATCACATTGTACGAACCCGGCTGGATGAAGGCAGAGGTGTGAAGGCCAAACAGAGGGTCCCCGGACTGGTCAGCCAGGCGCTGCAGAAGGCGCTGAAACTCCCGCCCATCGATTCGGGCTTCGGGTCGCAGGGCTTGCTCTGGATCAATGCCTGCATGGATCAGAGCAGCAGCGGTATCCAGCCCCAGCTTGTCGGCATGGGCCAGATACTGCTGCAGTGCGGCACTGCTGATTTCACCCAGATCACTCATGGCCGATTACTCCAGCTCGAAGGTGATCTGTACCTGGGCGGTGATGTCGGTTTCGCCAGCGCGGAAGCTGTCAGCGGCGCCTTCCTTGCTACGGGCCATCATCATCATGGGGCGAGGGCTGCCGACGGTATGGGACTCAATGCGAATGGCCTCACCCACATCACGGCCGGCGGCTTTTGCGATGACGTTTGCCCGCTTTCTGGCGTCCTCAACGGCATTCTTCAGGGCCGCGTCTGAGAGGGTATCGGCATTGCTGACTTCGCTACCGGCGGGCTGAATGTTGCGGATATTCAGTTTTGCCAGGCCGTCGAGCAATTCGGCATAGGTGTCGAGCCCGTTGACCCGGAAATGGACAGAGCGGGAGACCTGATGGCCGATCAGCTTTTGCTCCGGCTGGTACTGCCACTGCGGGGAAACGCGGAATTCTGTGGCGCGGGTTTGCGCTTCCGGGATGTCCAGATCATCGGCCAGTTCCAACATGGCTTCGACCTGATCATCGACTCGGGATTTCATGGCATCAATATCTGAGCCTTCTTCCTGCGCCGTGGCATTGACGGAAAAGATGTCCGGGGTGGCGGTTACCTCACCGTGGCCGGAAACCGTGATGCTGTCACGCTCCTGGGGCAGAGGGGTTGGGCCGCAGGCAGAGAGAAACAGAATTGAGAGGCTGGCCAGACACGCTACGTTAAAGCCTTTCATGATATCTCCTTGTTATTTTGTATACCCAGTAGCGCCTATTGTGCGAATTTCACCGAGGATAGCCAGTGCATTGCACCGGGTTTGTGGTGATTCTTTTTCTATCATGAATGAAGGAGGGGCGCGCAGTACGTTGAGCCCCTTGGTTGATAGCGCGTAAGTCCCTATCATCGCAGCCTGCGACATGGGAGTAGAAGGCATGAGTGCAGCAGAGCAGACAATACGGGAACAGCTTGGCCGCTTCGTGCCGGAAGATCTGGGTGTGAGTCTGGATCAGGCCGGTGCTGAAATCGGCATTCAAACCAGCAGCGATACGGTGACTGCCTCGGTGACATTGGGATACCCCTGTGCAGGAGTTGAGAGCCAGCTGCAAAGTCAGATGCGAGCGCATCTGGACGCTTTGCTGGAGGGGCGCGAATTTATTCTTGTGCTGAAAAGTCAGGTGGCTGCCCATCGTACCCAGTCCGACATGCCGGCCCTGGACCAGGTGGCCAACGTGATTGCTGTAGCCTCTGGCAAAGGCGGGGTGGGCAAGTCCACAACGGCAGTGAATCTGGCCCTTGCTCTGCAGGCGGAAGGTGCCCGGGTGGGGCTGCTGGATGCGGATGTGTTCGGTCCCAGCCAGCCACTGATGCTGGGCAAGCCTGATGGTACCCGTCCCGAAGTGTTGGACGGCAAGACTTTTGTGCCGGTGGACGCCTATGGCCTGCAGACCATGTCCATGGGCTATCTGACCACCCAGCAGACACCGGTGGTGTGGCGTGGCCCGAAGGCCAGTGGCGCATTGGTTCAGATGATGGAACAGACCCGCTGGCAGCAGCTTGATTACCTGCTGGTGGATCTCCCTCCGGGCACCGGGGATATTCAGTTAACTCTTGCCCAGAAGATCCCGGTGGCGGGTGCGGTTGTGATTACGACGCCACAGGACATTGCGTTGCTGGATGCCATCAAGGGGGTAGAGATGTTCCGCAAGGTGGATATCCGGGTGCTGGGAATCGTTGAGAATATGGCGGTGCATATCTGCAGCGAGTGCGGTCACCAGGAACACGTATTCGGTCAGGGTGGCGGTGAACGTATGGCTCAGGACTACGATACCGAGGTGCTGGCTGCGCTGCCGCTCTCCCTGAAGATCCGCGAACAGGCCGATAGTGGCAAACCGGTAGTGGCGGCCTGTCCGGATAGCGAGGAGGCCGCCTTGTACCGCAAGGCGGCAAGGCGCATGGCGGCACGACTGTCGTTGACCAGCAAGGGCAAACGGGCTTTCCCGAAGGTGACACAGCACTGAAATGCTGTTGGATACCGGAAGCCGGGCGTCTGAATGGTCCGCGTCTGGTATCCGGCGTCCAGCGTCTATACCATTGAGCGCTTGAAATTACTGGCCCTATTTCGGAACCGAGAGGCAGGAATGACTATTAAATCGGATCGCTGGATTACCCGCATGGCCAATGAGCACGGCATGATCGAGCCTTTCCAGGCCGAGCAGGTGCGTGCCGATGCCAGTGGCAACAAGCTGATTTCCTACGGCGTATCCAGCTATGGATATGACGTGCGCTGCGCGGATGAATTCAAGGTGTTCACCAACATCCATTCCGCCACGGTGGATCCCAAGCACTTCGATGAGCGCAGCTTCGTGGATATCAAGGGAGAGTACTGCATCATCCCGCCGAACTCTTTCGCGCTGGCGCGCACGGTGGAGTACTTCCGGATTCCGCGTAATGTATTGACGGTGTGTCTGGGCAAATCCACCTATGCTCGCTGCGGCATCATTGTGAACGTGACGCCGCTGGAGCCGGAGTGGGAAGGGCATGTGACCCTGGAATTCTCCAATACGACCACGCTGCCCGCGAAGATCTATGCCAATGAAGGTGTGGCACAGATGTTGTTCTTCGAGTCAGACGAGGTGTGTCAGACCTCCTACGGCGACCGTGGCGGAAAATATCAGGGCCAGCGTGGCGTTACCCTGCCTCGGGCGTAAGTCCTGAGGCTGGCCTGGCCGACTCTTCCTGATTGCTGACTGCCTGGGTGGCTGCGGTATCAGGATCCGGACCGCTGTAGTCTGTCATGATGAGCTCGGCCTTGAGGAAGGTGCTCTCGATGTGCTTTGCCTTGACCACCATGTAGTCAAGAGACGGCGCAACCCAGAACAGGGTGCGCCGTTTTTTCTTGCTGTCACCTTCGCGCTTCTTTTCCACTAGCAGCGTGTCCAGCTTGCCCAGCGGTGTCTTGATGGTTTCCCTGCCAATCACGGCAAAACGATGGGTACGAATGCGATCACCATAAACACTGGTGACGGAGTACTGATCGGCGCCTTCTGAAAACACGCAACGGCCCCTGAGCAGGATGGTAAGCTCATCCAGCGTGTTGTCAGGGATATCCAGGCTTTCCTTGTCGTCTTCGGAGACGTTGTGAACGCGGGGGGGCGCCCACTGGAAGTTCATGCGGTGATAGCGGTGTTGGCCGAAACCCTCGAATTCATGCAGGTAACGGCTGGTGCGTGGTTGACAGTCACGCCACTCGAAAAAGCTTTCTTCGGTGTTGGTGAGCAGGAAAGAACTGGCCTTGAGCAGCATGTGATAGCTGTCCTTTCCTTCGGCTGGTTCCAGCACCAGATCCGCCTTAACCGGCGTGGGTAGTTTGTTCACGTAGATGCGGAACTCGGCGGCGAAAGGCGCAAGAGTATCGGCATGGACCAAGCTTGAGAAAATCAGGGTCAGGCAAAGGAAAAACAAACGCACGGTTATTTCCCCTCCAGGGATTGCAACGTCATCACATGCTCTCCGTCTTTATTCTTTTGCTGCAACTGTACCAGAAGAAATTGATGGTTCGGTGCAAACCACATGAAAGTTTGTCGTGGGCTGTTGTCATCACGAACCCGCTGCACCTTCACTGTCTTGAGCCGTTCGCCATCAATCTTCAGGGTTTCCTCGCCCACCACCTTGAAGCGTTGGGTTTCCAGTGACCTTTCATCGGCCACATCCAGCTCGATATCTTTCTCGCCGCGCTCCAGTGCACATTGCAACGCCAGGCTGACAGAAAGCTCATCAGTGGCGGTGTCTGAGATCGGGTAGCTGAGCATGCCTTTGCCGCTGCGCTCGCTGGCAGCGATCCCCGTCTCCCTGTCCAGGTGGAGAGAGGCTTCCTTCAAACGTCCCAGTCCCTTTCGCATGTAGCCGTAATAGCTGCTTTGCGGCGTGCAGGACTGCCAGTTGAACAGCGCCGTCTCACGGATCTCGCCCAACCAGTTCTTGGCACTGACTTCCATTTTCCACAGGCCGCCTTTGACCTGCTTGAGTGTGCGGGTAGCGGTGATGGTAAACGGAACGCCCTCGCTCTTGAGGCGATAATCAAGGGTAAAGGGAGTGACAGGTGGCTGGGCCGAGGCAACAGGAGCCACGGCCAGGATTGGTGCCAGCAGCAATAAGACCCTAAGGGACCTGATGACCTTGTTCTGGTAAAGGCTTCCCATCCAGCAAGACTCCCTGCTCGTCGAGTGACAGGCGCTGTTCTGCGCGCCATTGCAACACCAGCGGGTAGAGCTGATGTTCGCGTATCTGTACACGATTGGACAAGGATTCCGGATTATCGTTCGCAACAATTTCGACCCGTGCCTGGGCAATCAGCGGACCACCATCCAGTTCTTCTGTAACAAAGTGGATAGAGCAGCCATGCTCACGGTCACCCGCTTCAAGGGCGCGTGCGTGGGTGTGCAGGCCCCGGTATTTGGGCAACAGGGACGGGTGGATATTGATGAGCTGACCGGTGTAGTGACGCACAAACAGGGGGGAGAGGATACGCATGAAGCCGGCCAGCACTACAGTTTCGGGCTTATACACGTCCAGTTTGTCGATCATGGCCTGATCGAACGCCTCGCGGCTATCGAATTGGCGGTGATCCAGCACTTCCGTTGGAATGCCCGCTTGCCTGGCCCTCTCCAGGCCCCCTGCATCTGCCTTGTTGGACAGCACCACAGCGACCTGGGCCTGCAAGCTACCTTCGGCAATCGCATCAAGGATGGCTTGAAGATTGGTGCCAGAGCCACTGATCAGGACAGCAAGGCGGTGAGACGAGGGGGTGGGAGTGTCGGTCATGGAGCCGGGTTCCGAAATGGGGAGGAGGGCTGCCAGAAGGCTGGCAGCCCGGCGTTATCAGTCTTTCAGGCCTTCCAGAACGACTTCTGGTTCGCCTTGCCCTTCGCGTATCTCGCCCATAAGGAATGCTTTCTCACCCTCGGCTTCCATCAGCGCCAGAGTGGCATCGACCTGATCCGCAGGCACCACGATGACCATGCCCACGCCACAGTTGAAGGTACGGTACATTTCAAATGCAGGTACCTGGCCTTCCTCCTGCAGCCACTGGAATACTGCCGGGAACTCCCAGCTGTTGGTGTCGATCACCGCCTGGGTATTTTCCGGCATGACCCGGGGCAGGTTTTCAGGCAGGCCGCCGCCAGTGATATGCGCCAGTGCATGAACTTCTACCTGCTCAATCAGCTTCAGTAGCGGTTTCACATAAATGCGGGTGGGGGCCAGCAGGTGCTCCATGAGCGGCTTGCCCTCCAGTTCGATATTGGTGTCTGCCTGGGCCATGATGCGGCGAACCAGAGAGTAACCATTGGAGTGGGGGCCACTGGAGGCGAGGGCGATCAGTTTGTCACCAGCCTGAACCTTGCTGCCATCGAGAACGCCGTCTTTCTCTACCACACCAACACAGAAGCCGGCCAAATCGTAATCTTCGCCTTCGTACATGCCCGGCATCTCGGCGGTTTCACCACCGATAAGGGCGCAGCCCGCCATTTCGCAGCCCTCACCGATCCCGGTAACAACACTAGTGGCCGTTTCCACGTCCAGTTTGCCGGTGGCGTAGTAGTCGAGGAAGAACAACGGCTCGGCGCCACCCACGATCAGGTCGTTGACACACATGGCAACCAGATCGATACCCACCTTGTCATGGCGGCCGGTATCAATTGCCAGGCGCAGTTTGGTGCCCACGCCATCGGTGCCGGCAACCAGAACCGGGTTCTTGTAGCGGGTGGGCAGCTCGCAGAGAGCGCCAAAACCGCCCAGGCCACCCAGGACCTCGGGGCGCCGGGTGCGCTTGGCCACAGGGGCAATACGCTTTACCAGCTCGTTTCCGGCATCGATGTCGACGCCAGCGTCACGGTAGGTCAGTGGCCGTTTCTGTTCGGTCATGGGGGGCTCCGGATTAATGAAGGCGCGTATTTTAAGAGTCCGGGGCCCATCTTTCCACCGCTGAGTGGAAGAGATTGGCAGAGAAAATCCGGTTCGCCAGTGTGCAACGAATAGGTGATAATAGCGCGCTTTGTAAGACTGGTTGGATTTGGCGCTCATGCGGAACTATGGAAAGCAGGTTGTAGCGGCACTGATATTGTTGCTGGGAGTGCCGGTGGCACTGGCAGGAACCCTCGATACGGTGTCGGTTTCGGTGGAAAACCGGACCCCGGAAGAACAGCAGCGGGCGTTGGGTGAGGCGCTCAATCAGGTGCTGGTGCGCCTGAGCGGCAAGCCGTCTGTGCTGGAGCTGCCGGTGGCCGGGGAAGCTGCCGAGCAGCTCAACCGCTGGGTGATTCGTCAGGACTTCCGTGATGGGCAGCTGGTGGCGCGCTTTGATACGGGTGGTTTGATGCAGCTGCTGTCATCACGCCGGGCCCCGGTGTGGGGCGTGCCGCGTCCCCGTGTGCTGGTGTGGCTGGTCGATCAGGGCACTGGCAAGGGCAGTATGGTGAACCCCGGGCATCCGGATTTCGCCATGCTCAAGCAGGAGGCAGACCGTCGAGGGCTCGATGTGGTGCTTCCGGAGTGGGATTCCGTTGATCGTGGTGCTCTGGCGGTGGCCGACATCCGAGGCCGTTTCGATAACCAGATTCTCGATGCCTCCGCCCGATACCCCCATGAAATGGTGCTGGCGGCGGTGCTCTATAGTGGCAGTCCGGCAACGGTCAGCTGGCGAGTATTGCAGGGCCGCAAGACACTGGATGATGGCCGCCTTAAAGCGGATTCCACAGAGCAGGCTATTGCGGATCTGGTCGACAGCGTGACCAATCAGTTGGCGGATCGTTTTGCCGTTGCCGGAGGGGCCAGTGACCAGCGTACCCTGTTGACCGTTGAAACGGTGGGATCACTCGGCGACTGGAAATCCCTGCGTGACTTCCTGGCTGGCCTGGGGGGCGTCCAGAGTGTATCTCTGGTGCAGGTCTCCGGCGATTCCCTGATCTATGGGCTGGATTTTGCCGGCAGTGACGCCCAGTTGCGCGACTTGTTGTCCCTGTCTTCATCGCTGACGCCCTGCCCTGATGAGACCGTGGCCGGGCCCCAGTGGCGTTACTGCTGGCGTCGCTGATCAATGGCCTCACAACTACCGCTTGCCCTGCAGCTTCGCGAGGGCAATGACCTCTCGAACTTTATCGTTGGTGAAAATGGCGCCCTGTTTCAGGGTGTCCGGGAAGCCGTTGTCGGTGTCGACCGCCAGGCCTTTATCTGGGGCCCTGACGGTCAGGGCAAGAGCCACCTGCTGGAAGGGGCGGTGCGCCTGGCGCAGCTGCATGGTTTGAATGCCTGTCTGTTGCCGGCTGAAGAGCTTCTACCTCTGAGTCCGGAAGTGCTGGAGTCCATGGAGCAGTTTGACCTGCTGGCGGTGGATGACTGCCAGCATTTCGCCGGCGATGCGCGCTGGGAAGAAGCCCTGTTTCACCTTTACAACCGCTTGATGGCCAGAGGAGGACGCTTGTTGGTCACGGCCAATGCGTCGCCAGTGGCCATGGGGCTGATGCTGCCAGATCTGGCTACCCGCCTGGCTGCGGGACCGGTTTACCGGCTTCAGGCTCTGGGGGACGAAGGGCTGGAATCCCTGCTGGTGGAGCGCGCACGCACTCGTGGATTGCGTCTTGAGCCTGAGGTTGCCCACTTTATTGTGCTTCGCAGCGAGCGCAGCCCTGCCGGGTTGGTTGGGTTACTCAATCGTCTTGACCAACTGGCACTGGCGCAGCAACGCTCTGTCACTATTCCCTTTGTCAAGGATGCGCTGGGGTGGTAAAAAGGGTCGCTTACACAGATGCAACAGTCTGATACTGTAATAAGCGATACTATTGCCCCTAATTACATAGGGTTACATTGTACTAACCCACGGGCTCCGAAAGACCAATTAGAACAATAATGTCAGGCGGAATTACCGTCTGCAGGAGAACACAATGCGCCACCTTGGGCTTTGGCAGTGCCTTGCTGGTTGTACCCTGATTTTTGCAGCCACTTCCCATGCGACGGTTTACGAGATCAACAGTACTACGGACCCTGTAGTGACTGTAGTCGCTGTGGATAATATTGATGAGTCTCCGAACCCCCAAGTTTGGGATAAAGATACCAAGTGGCAGGCGACCACATCCGTAGCAGATGGCCTTTGTTCGGTCCGTGAGGCCGTTTATGCTAGTAACTATCGCATTTCTGTAGACGGTTGTGCGGCTGGCACGGGCAGCGACACCATCAAGCTCAAGGCAAACACAAACTACTTGCTCAGCCAGGGCAGCTTGCCAATCGGTATCGGCGAAAAGGTGGTCGTGACATCTGAGGAAGTGCCGGACACGGATACTCCCGACCCGAATGATACAAAGACCGAATACACGGTCACCTTCGAACCATTATCCAACCAGATCGCCATCAACATCCAGCTGGATGCCTTTGAAGACGCCGAAGACAAGGTGCGACCGGTTATTTCGGCGGGAAATCAATCCCGGGTGTTTACCATCCATGATGGTGGCGCCATGTCACTGGCCAACCTTGAACTGAGGGATGGCGATGCGACTGTGCCGGTCCTGACGGACCCTGAGATTGCCGAGAAAGAAGTCGATAACAATGGTGGCCTTATTCGCGCTGCTGGCACGGTGATCATCAACAGAAATGTGGTGCTGGCCGGTGGTGCGGCCGGGAATGGCGGCGCTCTGTATATGACCGAAGGCAGTGGCACTTCCTTTTCTAATGGCGGTCGCTTCGAGGACAACGTCGCCACCGGCTTTGGTTCCGTCATCGCCACCTCTGACACTTTCGATGGCAACATCATCGGCTATGACTTCTACATGGCCAACAATACCGCCGGTGGCGGTGTGGATGCTGGCGTCATCTATATGGATGGCGGTGTCGCTCCTCAGGCGGCGGTGATGGATAACTCCGTAAACCCACCTGTCGTGGTGACTCCTGCGGTGGCCGGGGTGGGAATCGGCATGGAACTGGGTAATGGCACCATCACTGGCAACACCGGTGGGGTGATCAACGTAGTGTCTGAGAATCACACTGCGGTGCTGGTCAACATGACCATTGCCTTTAATGAAGGCGTTGCCCTGACGCTAGCCGAATCCGGCTTTGCTGATCCTGCCGATGCAGAAACTCGCGATCACATTCTCCACACGGCTATCGTCGGTAACGATGGCGGTGCCTGCGCGGGTGCGGTATTGGACGGCACTGCAGTGAATGCGGATGCGGCGGCCCGCCTGCTGTTTACCATTACCGACGATGCCAACTGCCCGACCCCGGAAGAGCAGACCGAGGGTGTGCCGGTCACGGTTAATCCCAATGGCGCCCAGGAAGATGTCTTCCTTGGCGAAGGCCGTGTTGAGTGTGCGATCGGTATCAAGGGCGCAGGCGCCTGTTTGCCCATGACAGCAGAAGAAATCGGCGGCCCTTACCCGGGCTTCCTGCCCAATCCGCATCCTGCGGCAGTAGTGGCGGATCCGCTGGCCAGCCCCGGTTTTGCCAGCCTGTTTGATCGCGGCAATCCGGAAAACTCCTCTGTTGATACCTGTGAAGGCACCGATAATCGCGGCAACGCCCGTGGTGGCCCTGGCGGCCGATGTGATGTGGGCTCCATCGAATTCCTGCGCGCCAGAGCCGAGCCGGAAGAAATCAACATGATCAGCGGCAAGAGTGTGCTGGGTGACGTGGTCGCCAATGATCTGAATGACACCGTGATCGACTGCAACTTGCTCAACGATATTGTCGATGTAGACAACAGCTGTGCGGGAGATCAGGCCTGTATCGATCAGGGCATTCTTGATCGCTGTCTGACCATTATCGAGTACCCTGAGCTGGGAACCGCTGTGCCTGTGATCGATGCCAACGGCTACCCGAGAATTCGTTACACCCCGTCTTCCAATTTCCACGGTGTGGACCAGATTCGCTACAAGGTGGACAAGGACGCCTTTGACGGCGGTGCTGACCTGGGGCAGGACCAGGACGAAATTGCCAACTTCTTCGCGGAACCGGCCAGTGGGCTGACGGAGAAGGACAGTATTGGTTCTTTCGGTGGCATCATGACGCTGATGTTGGTTTTCGCCGGTATGCTGCGCCGTTTCGCTCGCGCTGCCCGCATTTTGCTGCCAGCGGCGGCGCTGCTCACCGCCGGCCAGGCCATGGCGGTGGAAATCACCGTGAATTCTCTGGAAGACCGTATCCCTTCTATCCCTAACGATGGCAAGTGTACCCTTCGTGAAGCGCTGCTCAATGCAGGTGCGGCGGCCAGCCCGGATTGTGCCTACGGGGGCAACTCCACCGATACCATCCTGCTGCCGGCGGGGGAGATCCAACTTGCCGGTACCCTGATTATCGAGGGCGGTGGTGTAGAGATTGTCGGCAAGGGCGCCCTTGACGATGCCACCGATGATGAAGAAACCCTGACCACAATCCGTGGTAATGGCAGCAGTCGTTTATTCGAAGTGCAGCCACCGAACCCGAACTTGGGCCATCCCTCCGTTCGTTTCCAGTACCTGACCCTGGAAGATGGTAATGTCTCTGGTAATGGTACCGATGGCACCGGGTCCGGCGCGGTGATCATCACCGGTGGATCGGTCATCTTTGATCGCGTACGCATTCTCAATAACTACGCTGAAGCCAATGGCGGCGTGGTCTTTATGCGCGCCAATGCTGGCGAGGAAAAACTGCTCACCTTTAACCGCAGTTTTGTCAGCGGCAACACCGCAGGCATTTCTGGTGGGGTCATGTCCAGCACCGCTCAGTACAAGGAAACCTTCAAGGTTGCCATCATCGACAGCACTTTTGATGGCAACAGTGCAGCGGTGGAAGGGGGCGTTCTGGACGCCAACATTCGTGCCGGTGAAGTGCAGATTGCCAACAGCACCTTTGTGAACAGCGTGGCGCCGAAAGGTTCGGCACTGGATTTCAGTGGCCTGGCGGTGAATGCCAATATCATGAACTCTACTTTCATGAACAATACCGGTGGCCTGGGTATTGACCTTGGTGACGCTGCCACGGAAACCCGGATGGGCAACAGCGCCTATTTCGACAGTGGTGACAGCTGCAGCACCGGCACCACCATCCTCCATGAAAGTGAGTACAACGCCTATTCCGGAACAGCCTGTGTGGCGGACACCGCCAGCACTACCGATCAGGCGTCTACCGGCTCTTCGTCCTTGACTGCGATGGTGACCCCTGCTGCCCCGAACGGCGAGGGCACCCGTGATGACTATGTGCCTCCCTATCTGGGCATCGTCAACGGTGAATTCGATACCGTGCTGCTGAACAAGGGTAATGATGTTGCCTCACTGGTCAGCGGTACAGGCTCACCGCTGGCATGCCGCGCCACTGATTTGCGCGGCATTGATCGTACCTCCGGGGGCATCTGTGATGTTGGGGCGTTCGAATACCAGCAGATCACCGCCGAAGACGATGAGGGCAGCAACCAGAATACCCCCGCCCGCCAGGTGCCGGTGGATATTCTGGATAATGATCTGCCCAGCGATGGCGCCGAGTTTGTCTTACTTGATGGTGGTGACCCGCCCGAGTTCGCGACGAATATCTATACATTCTGGCATGCCGAGCCGCAGGGGCTGGACCCGGAAGAGTATCTGAGCACCACAGACGAATATGTGCAGGATGCCACGGACAAGACTCTGTTTACGCTGGATATGGGGCCGACCCCTTCAGACCCTTCCATGAATGGCGCAACCATCCGGTTTGTGTGGCTCTACTACAACGAAGATCGCGCCGGTTATGACCTCAACTGTGGCGATCCCATTCCGCAAAATATTATTGATGCCAACCCGAGCCTGTTTGAAGACGGGGATGTGGCCGATGAGTGCGTGGTGCTCTTTACTCCGCCGTCTAATGAAGAGTTTGACACTCGCATGTGTAACAGCGACAGCGAGAACCCGGTAACCGTAGCGTTCAATTACACTTTTGAGGACAGTGCAGGTCAGGTTTCGAATGAAGCCACTGCGGTGATGACCCTGAAGGACAAGGCGCCAGTGTTGCAAGGTGCGTCTGTTGTCAATCAGCCAGGTAAACGCATCGAGTTCGATATCAAGATCGAAGACCCGGACAACCCGGATGCGGTGATCGACTGGACACGTTACAACATCACCCTTGCCACCAAGCCGTCATTTGCCAAGCGCGATGAAGATGGCCAAACAGAGGGCACAGGCCTGATTATCATCGATCGCTATGATGAGGACTCCATCCCGCACAGCGATCCTGCAGATGCCAACCGCCCTGCGAAAGTCATCTATACCCCGGACAGTAATTACAATACGTTCAAGGATGTCTTTACGCTGAAAGTGCAGGACATGAACTGTGGGCCCACGTCCCAGCAGGCAAGATTCACCATCAGCTACAACAACAAGGAAACCTCAGCCGGCTCCGGCAGTATGGGCTGGATGTTGCTGGGTGGCGTACTGCTGCTGTTACGCCGTCGTTTTACGGCGTAACAGGGTACGCTTGACCAACTCCCAGACCAGGGCGCCGGTCACCATGCTGATCAGCAATAGCAGCAATTTGGGAATGTCCACCAGTGTCCAGAAAAGGATGTCGATGCTGGTGGGTTCCAGGTTCTGAGCCACAATGATGATCAGAAGTACCAGCCCGAGAAGCTGAATGGCGCCGACCGGGTGGGTAATCAGCCACTGGCCAGACTTTTTACCGCTGCGGGCCACGATGGACGATTTCTTCACGCTTGATTCCTGTTCCATGATGTTGTCTCCCTGAGATTCAATCTGTTTTTCTTCTTGTTCTCACCTTAGTCTAACTCGTCGTCACTCTGCCACCGCTCTATACTGTACGCACGTATGAGATGGAGGTGTGAATGGACATCAGTTCCGGTTGGGATCTTGTGGTGATTGGTAGTGGCCCGGCAGGGGAGGCGGCGGCCATGCAGGCTGCCAAGAAAGATCTGCGAGTGGCCATCGTTGAAGACCAGAAGGCCATGGGTGGTAACTGTACCCACTGGGGCACCATTCCCTCGAAGGCTCTACGGCATCAGGTGCGTCAGGTGATTCGTACGCAGCGAAATCCCTTGTTGCGTGGCATTATCAACCCCCGTGACGTGCGCTGGCAGGATCTGATTGCCCGAACCCGCGAAGTGATTGATTCCCAGGTTCGGGTGCGCACCGATTTCTATATCCGTAATCGCGTCACGATCTTTGCCGGGCGAGGTCGTATCGCCAACCCTCATGAAGTTCAGGTGGATGACACGGAAGGCCGTACCCATCTGTTGGAAACGAAAAATATCCTGATCGCCACCGGGTCTCGCCCCTATCATCCGGCGGATGTGGATTTCGATCATCCCCGGGTGTATGACTCGGACACCATCCTGACCATGAATCACACCCCCCGGCACATCATTATTTATGGTGCCGGTGTCATCGGCTCTGAGTACGCCTGCATTTTCACCGGGCTGGGCATTCGTGTGGATCTGGTCAATTCCCGGGATCACTTGCTGGATTTTCTGGACACGGAGATTTCTGACGCACTCAGTTATCACCTTCGTGACCAGGGCTGCACTATCCGCCAGGGTGAAGAGTATACGCGGGTAGATGCCGATGAAGATGGGGTGACCCTGGAGCTGAAATCAGGAAAGAAGCTGCGTGCTGATGCCTTGCTGTGGTGCAACGGTCGCTCGGGTAATACCGGTAATATGGGGCTGGAAATGGTTGGCCTGGAACCGAACAATCGTGGCCAGCTCACGATAAATGAGCGTTACCAGACAGACGTTGAAAACATCTACGCGGTGGGCGATGTGGTGGGCTGGCCATCACTGGCCAGTGCCTCTTATGATCAGGGGCGTTTCTGTGCCGCCGCAATCGCTGGTGACGAAATCAAGCAGGTCAAGGATGTGCCCACCGGCATTTACACTATTCCCGGCATCAGCTCCGTGGGGCAAACCGAGCAGGAGTTGACTGAAGCAAAAATTCCTTACGAAGTGGGGCAGGCTTTTTTCCGCAACCTGGCCCGGGCCCAGATTACCGGTGAGCGGGTAGGGATGTTGAAAATCCTGTTCCACCGCGAAACCCTGGCCATCCTGGGTATCCACTGTTTCGGTTATCAGGCCATGGAGATTGTCCACGTCGGCCAGGCCATCATGCGTCAGCCCGGCGAACAAAACACTCTGGAATATTTTATCGACACGACCTTTAACTACCCAACCATGGCGGAAGCGTATCGGGTGGCGGCGATTAATGGCATCAACAGAATCAGAAGATAATGAATAGTTAATAATGAATAATTAATAGCTGCGCGAGCAGCACTTGTCTTCATGCCAGGCAATGAGGCCGCGCCCAAACTCTGGGCGCGGCCTCATGCGTTTCAAAACACAAAGAAACGTCTCGCGACGTTATTAATTATTCATTATTAACTATTAATTAGCGGTTATTCTTGCCCGCCTCCATAAAAAACTCCCGATTACGCTGCCTGGCCTGGCTGTTCTTGCGGATCAACACGAAGGTGGCGCCGGTGCCGCCACGGTTGGCGGGGGCAGTGTGATAGGCGAGGACCAGCTGGCTTTCGTGCAGCCAGTGCATCACGTAGCTTTTAAGAAAGCCGGGGCGCTCACTGTGCAGGCCCTTGCCGTGGCTGATGAGGACAGCACGAAGGCTGTTTTCGTGGGCGCGAGTAAGGAACTGGTGGACCTGGTTGCGCGCATCCATGAGCCGAACCCGGTGCAGGTCCAGGCTGTCCTGTGCCTCGTATTTGCCCAGTCTCAGTTTGCGATATACGCCTTCCTGAACACCGTTTTTCTTAACGCCTATGATGTCCAGTGGGCCGATAGGCTCTACCTGTTCCGGCACAGTGAGAGGATTATTGTCGCGCCTGTCGTCGACCGCGGCGGCACGGCGTAACTGCTCGCGAATACTGTCTTTTCGCTGTGGTTTGCCAGGATCGGCTCTGCCGTCCGGTTTGATGGGCGTCACATCCGCCATTTCCAGACGGAATAGATCGTCGTCATTACTGGGCACGGAACTGCTCCACAGATCGGAAACTTCATATTGCATGGTACACAAAGCGGGAGGAAACTGGCACAAGGACCGGCTTGAAAGAGGACTCGTTATGGAACGTCGTCGTTTTCGAAGGCCCCGGTTACGCCTGAACGTTAAGGCCAGTATCGGCAGCCAGCCTATTGGTCATGTACTAAACCTTACCGATGAAGGTGTTTGTCTCACCGGTAGAGGGGTTCCTCCCAGTCAGGTGCAGCCCTTGCGGCTGGACTTACCCATACCCTTGTACGGACAGCGTGAAGTGGCGGTGATGGCAACGCCTTGTTGGCATGACTACCTGCCCAACGGCCACTGGCGTGGAGGGTTCCACTTGCAGGTGGATGACAATGCGGTCTCCATTCTGACAACCCTGGCAGGGCGTTACGGAGACGTTTAACGCGGCGAAAAGCGAAAAGGGAAGAACTGAAAGCCTGACTGGATGCAGGCTTTCAGCGTTGCAGAGAGATCGGTTTAACGCCGTTCAGGGGTCAGGAATAACGTGAGTCACGGTGTTCCCGTTTCTCGTTATTCTCCTCACCGTGATGTCGCTGCCGTTTCGCGTCGCGTTTGCGACGTTCACGATCCGCACGTTTATGTTCTTCTTCCCATTCTGCTGGTTCATAGTCATCAAATTGTCGACGACCCATGGTGCTGCTCACTTTCCGCTGTTGATAGAAGGGACGCAGCTCTTGATCCGTAGCATGACAGATTTGCTGGCGTCTGAAGCGATATATAGCACTAAACCGGAGGCGGGAGAAGTGTCCGTAGTGGCATTTGTTGCCGCTACGGACGATGGAACGGATGAACGGATTATCGGGCGTAGGTCTGTTCCAGGTAATCGAGAATAGCGGCGGACTCAAACATTTCCTTACCGGTGTTCGGGTCAATGAGATAGGGCACCGCAATGTTGCCCGCACGGTCCATCAGATCCACACGATTACGCTGGCTGGGGGTGTAGTCCGGCACCAACTGCTTGCGCAGGGGGGGCAACAGCCAGTCATGCAGCTGGTCTCGACCCGACTGGCGCAGCAGGTAGGGGATCTGCAGTTCGGTGAGCCGCTCACGAACCAGTCGCGCGAAGGGGCTGGCTTCGAAGGAGTAAAGCTCCAACGGTTTCTCCGGTATGGCAGAGGCGTCACTGTAGATGCCGCGACGGGCGCGGGGCAGCGAGGCGGTTACGGACGCAGCGGTACGGATGCTGCGGATCAGCCAGCGTTTTGGGGCAGGGCGACCGCCGTATTCCTGATACAAGTATTCGATGATGTCTGCTGATTCGTAGAGGGCGGCGCCGGTGTTCGGGTCCATCAGGTAGGGAAACTGCTGTTTGCCCCCCAGCCGTTCGACCAGCGGTCGATAACGGTCACCGTCCTTGGGGCAGGGAAAAATCAGTGCGTCCAGGTCCAGATCGGTGAGCGCCTCACGAACCAGACGACAGAATGGGCAGCCCTCCATGTCGTAAAGTTCCAGCGGCTCGGCGGGTTCGCGCACATGCCCCCTGGTGCTGATTCCGCGCCCTTGCTGAAGCACAGACGATGCCAGTGACTGCAAAACGTTCAGAGTATGTGACATCAACGTTCTCCTTGATTGAATGCCAGCACCATAGCAGTTCGAAACGACGGTGCAATGGCTGCACAGACCCAGCAAAAGTGTTTGCCCTTTCCGCTCACCCCCCCTGTTAACTCATGTCATTGAGTGAACGGGCGTCAGGAGGCACTCTTACCGTCTTTCCATCGTGGGCAGAACGCCAGTTATTGCGCTGCCCTCCATAACCCGTCAGCAAACGCTGACATCTGCCTGAGGCAAGAGGAAGGTTCCATGACCGAAGCCTATATTTACGACGCGATTCGTACGCCCCGAGGCCGGGGCAAGAAGGACGGCTCGCTGCATACCGTGAAGCCGATTTCCCTGGTAGTTGGCCTGATTAATGAAATCAAGGCCCGCTTCCCGAACATGGACCCGGCGATGATTGATGACATCGTCATGGGCATTGTTTCTCCCCTTGGAGATCAGGGCGGCGTACTGCCCAAAATTGCTGCGTTGGCAGCGGGCCTGCCGGAAACGGTTTCCGGTCTTCAGATCAACCGCTTCTGTGCGTCAGGCCTGGAAGCGGTGAACCTGGGGGCCATGAAAGTGCGCTCCGGCTTCGAAGATCTGGTACTGGCGGGTGGTGTAGAAGTCATGAGCCGCGTACCGATGGGCTCTGATGGCACCCCCTGGGCGCTGGATCCGGAAACCAACTTTGATACCGGCTTTATCCCGCAGGGTATTGGTGCTGATCTGATCGCCACCATCGAAGGGTTCTCCCGTCGTGATGTGGATGAGTACGCGGCCAACTCTCAGGCCCGCGCAGCCAATGCGTGGGAAAAAGGCTATTTCAGCAAGTCTGTTGTCCCGGTCAAAGACATGAATGGCCTGGTGGTGCTGGACCGTGATGAGCACGTCCGTGCAGGCACCACTGCCGACTCGCTGGGCAACCTGAATCCCTCCTTCGCCATGATGGGCGAAATGGGCGGTTTCGACGCTGTTGCCCTGCAGAAGTACCACTGGCTGGAAGAGATCAACCACGTTCATACCCCGGGTAATTCCTCCGGCATCGTGGACGGCGCCACCCTGCTGCTGATGGGCTCCAAGGAAGCCGGTGACAAGATCGGTGCCAAGCCCCGTGGCCGTGTGGTTGCTACCGCCGTGAGCGGTGCCGATCCGACCATCATGTTGACCGGCCCGGCGCCTGCTGCCCGCAAGGCTCTGGCCAAGGCCGGTATGACTGCCGACCAGATCGACCTGTGGGAAATCAACGAAGCTTTTGCCTCTGTGGCCATGCGTTTCATGAAGGACATGGAAATCAGCTATGACATCACCAATGTGAATGGTGGTGCTATCGCTATGGGTCACCCGCTGGGTGCCACCGGTGCCATGATCGTCGGCACCGTGCTCGACGAGCTGGAGCGTCGAGACCAGAAATTTGGCCTCTGTACCCTGTGTGTGGGTGCAGGTATGGGTATCGCCACCATTGTTGAGCGCCTGTAAGCGGCCACCGGAATTGGAGATATTGAAATGACAGAATCGACTATTCGCTGGGAAAAGGGCGCGGACAATATTGTCATCCTGACCCTGGACGATCCGCAGCAGTCTGCGAATACCATGAACGATCGTTACACCAAGTCCATGCATGACACGGTGGAACGACTCGAAAAAGAAAAAGCTGATATTGCCGGCGTTATCGTCACCTCTGCCAAGAAAACCTTCTTCGCCGGTGGTGACCTGCGTGACCTGATCCAGGTGAAGCCGGAAAATGCCCAGCAAATGGCGGATGGCGGGAAGCTGCTTAAAGGTGATCTGCGCAAGCTGGAAACTCTGGGTATTCCGGTGGTGTGTGCCTTGAACGGCACCGCGCTGGGTGGGGGTCTTGAGATTGCCCTGTCCTGTCACCGTCGTATTGCCCTGAATAACCCGAAGGCCCAGTTTGGCCTGCCTGAAGTGTCTCTGGGCCTGCTGCCGGGTGCCGGCGGTATCGTCCGCACCGTGCGTATGCTGGGGATCCAGAACGCACTGATGAATGTGCTCATGCAGGGTCAGCGCATGAAGGTCGACAAGGCCCTCAAGGTTGGCATCATCGATGAAGTGGTGGACTCTGAAGAAGAGATGATCGCCAAGGCCAAGGAATTCATCCTGGCTAACCCGAAGTGCCAGCAGCCCTGGGACGAAAAAGGTTACAAGATCCCCGGTGGAACGCCCTCTACGCCGAAGTTTGCCGCCAACCTGCCGGCTTTCCCGGCTAACCTGCGCAAGCAGTTGAAAGGTGCCAACTACCCGGCTCCGAAAAACATCATGGCGGCTGCCGTGGAGTCTGCCCAGGTCGATGTGGACAACGCCTTCAAGATCGAAGAGCGCTACTTCATTGATCTGGTCACCGGGCAGGTGGCCAAGAACATGATCAACGCCTTCTTCTTTAACCTGCAGGCGATTAACGGTGGCGCCAGCCGTCCTAAGGATGTGCCGAAGTTCACTGCCAAGAAAGTGGGGGTACTGGGTGCGGGCATGATGGGCGCAGGTATTGCCTACGTGACCGCCATGACGGGTTCCGAAGTAGTACTGAAAGACATCTCTGTGGAAAATGCCGAAAAGGGCAAGGACTACTCCCGCAAGCTGCTGGACAAAGCCATTTCCCGCGGCAAGATGACCGAAGAGAAGAAAGAGCAGGTACTGTCCCTGATCACCGCAACTGCGGATGCCAAGGATCTGGAAGGCGTGGATTTCGTCATCGAAGCCGTGTTCGAAAGCACCGAGCTGAAACACAAGGTATTCCAGGAAATTGAAGACGTGGTACTGCCCGACGCGGTGCTGGGTTCCAACACTTCCTCCCTGCCGATCACGGGTCTGGCCAAGGGGGTGAAGAAGCAGGACAACTTCATCGGTATCCACTTCTTCAGCCCGGTAGACAAGATGCCGCTGGTGGAAATCATCTGCGGTAAAGATACCTCTCCGGAAGTGCTGGCCAAGACCTACGATTACTGTCTGCAGATCCGCAAGACCCCGATCGTGGTCAACGACGCTCGCGGCTTCTTCACTACCCGCGTCATCGGCACCTTCGCCAACGAAGGTATTGCCATGCTGGGTGAGGGCGTAGCTGCGGCTTCCGTGGAGCAGGCGGCGCAGCAGGCAGGCTACCCGGTGGGTACCCTGAAGCTGATCGACGAGATCAACATGGGAACTGCGCTGAAAATTGGCAAGGCTGCCCGTGATGATGCCGAGCGAGATGGCACCCCGATGCCCCCCGAGCATCCAGCCGAGCTGGTGATGAAGAAGATGGTCGAAGAGCTGGATCGTCCTGGCAAACTCCAGGGCAAAGGCTTTTACGATTATCCGGAAGGCGGCAAGGCGAAGCTGTGGCCGGGCCTGAAAGAAGCGTTCGGTGATTCCACCGAGATCCCGATGAAAGACATGCAAGAGCGCATGCTGTTCATTGAAGCCATGGAAGCAGTGAAGTGCTTCGAGGAAGGCGTTATTGAATCCGTGGCCGATGCTAACATCGGTTCCATCTTCGGTATCGGTTTCCCGGGCTGGACAGGTGGTGTGATCCAGTACATCAACCAGTACGAGGGTGGTTTGAAGGGCTTTGTTGTCCGCGCCCAGGAGCTGGCAGCCAAGTACGGTGATCGCTTTAATCCGCCGGCACTGCTGGTGGAAAAAGCCGAGAAGGGTGAAATCTTCAAGTAAGATCTCCTTTTCCCGCAACACAAAAAAGCCCGGCCAAGTGCCGGGCTTTTTTGTATTTGCCCGCCAAGCCAGGCGAGCTAGGCTCGGCTGAACAGGGGCAGCCCAAAAGGTTTGCGGTATTCATGTTTTCCACGAATCTGCAGTGGGCACTTGGCGTAGCGCAGTAACGCGCGTAGTGCGGCCCCGAAGGGGTGAGCGAAGCGAATAACTTGCCTGCAAGCGATCCTCGCCTAAGTGAGGCAAGGTGAGATCCGGCTGGCAGAGACCTTTCAGAAAGAAGAGTCTTGTACTGTGAGTTGCACGGTTTGACGCCAGAGCGCGGCCCCTGACGTCTTTCAACAGGCTTATTCTCTTATCTCGGCCCAACCCAGAAATGCGGATTGCAGGCGACTTCCCACAAATGCCCATCCGGGTCTGCAAAGTAACCGGCGTAGCCACCCCACTCGGTGGGCTGACCTGGTTTGACGATAGTGGCGCCAGCCTTTGCGGCCTGATCCAGTAAGGTATCAACCTCTGTGGGCGAGTCGAGGTTGTGGGCAAGGGCAACGCCTCGAAAGCCGCTACCCTCGGCGCTGACGCCGGCATCATGGGCAAGCGCATCATGGCCGAACAGACCGAGCCAGGTGCCGTTGAGCTCAAAGAACGCCACTGGCGCATCTTCTGGCATGGGCCGGCGTGGCAGGCCCAGCCCCTCCTCATAGAAGGTAATGGCGCAGGCGAGATCCCTGACGCCAAGTGTGATCATGCTGATTCTGGGTTGCACCGCTTTTTCTCCGCTATTCGGTGGTTCTGCATGCCATTATGCTGGAGAGAGCAAGGGAGGGTAAGGAATATGCCAAAGTCCACGTTCAGCGATGTGGTTGCAAAGGGAATGAACATCGACAGCCTGGGAACCCGCCCAGTTGAGGGCATGGTTGCCGACCTGGATGAGGCGCTGGCCACGCTGCGTGAATACCAGCGGCGTTTGCGTGCCAATCGTCGTTATGGCGTGTTGCTGGTGGTGCAGGGGCTGGATGCTTCAGGCAAGGATAGCCTGATACGAACGCTGTCACGCGGTATGGATCCTGCCGGATTCAGGGTGCATAGCTTTAGCCGGCCGCTGGCTGAGGAGGTGCATCATGACTTTCTGTGGCGGGTCTGGCGTCATCTACCTGAGCGAGGCGAGGTGGTTGTTTTCAATCGCAGCCATTATGAATCGGTTTTGGCCGAGCGGTTGTGGCCCGTTTCCGAGCATGCCAGTGATGAATGGCCACGCAAATATGAATCCATCAATGCCTTTGAGCAGCATTTGCATCGCGAAGGGACACGAATCATCAAGGTTTGGCTCAATACCTCTAAAGAAGAGCAGCGTCAGAGGTTGCTCAAGCGGCTTGAAACGCCACGTAAGCGCTGGAAGTTTGATGATGCCGACGTGCAAAGCTGGGCTGCGCGTGACGATTATCTGAGCCTGGTGAATGAGGTGTTACCCGCTACCCATACCGAGTGTGCACCCTGGCATGTGATTCCCAACGACAGCAAGTCCGCAGCGCGTGCCGAGGTGGCCGCGATTCTGGCCGCAACGCTGATGGCGCTGGCTCCAGACTATCCTCAAGAAAACAGGGACTGTATAGACCGCTATCGTGCATTGCTGCAGGACACGGAGAACTAGTCGTCAGGGGTGGCGGGCAGGCCCCGTCATGGCGCGGTTTGGTTAGCTGGCTTTGGCCAGGTAACCCTCCAGCCAGCGGCGAAGCTCACTCGGGCGGATGGGTTTGGCCATAAGGGTATCTCCACCAGCATCCAGACTTTGCTGCTGGTAGGCTTCGCTGCTATTGCCGGAGATGAACAGGATAGGGATATGACTGTCAGCGTTGCGCACTTCACGAGCAACACTAAAGCCGTCCAGAACGGGGAGCTCCACGTCCAGAATCATCAGATCCACTTCGCGCTGGCGAAACAGGCGCAGAGCGGCCTCACCGTCGGCTGCGAGCACATATTCATGCTCCAGCTCCTCAATGATACGGCAGATGATCAGGCTAACCGCCTTGTTGTCTTCTACAACGAGAATGCGCATGTGGTGTTTTTATCTGAAGCGGGGTTTGAGCACAAGAGCGCATAATGACGACCGCGGCAATTAGTGTGACAAGTTGCAACATTCGGCGGTAGTCGGCCCTCGAAAAGGATATGGTTACCCGCGCAAAAGGCGTTTTTCCCAAGAGTATGTCAATTGCCTGCATTTTCTTTATTATTGGCGGCTCAAGGCTCTATGAGCAACAGCAGCCCGGCTGACAATAATGCTGAACGGGCGCATTGGACGGTAGAGGACAGGCTGATCGATGTACCATCGCAGAACGATCAATATCAATCGAGTGGTCAAGTTGTTGCAGGGGGCAGCTCGATCCGGTGCCAGCATTCCAGAGTTACTCGATAAATGCGGTATTCCCCGCCAGCTTCTGGAAGATCCGGACGCCACAATCGAGCGCGATGTGTTTATCAAGATGATGCTCCTGATCATGGAGCAGACTCAGGATGAGTTCCTGGGGTTTGGCCAGGGTCGTAAATCCAAACCCGGTACCTTTTCCATGATGGCGCACGCGGTAATCAACTGTCCCAATCTGGGTTCAGCGATTGAGCGCGGTATCCGTTTCTATGACCTGTTTGAGCTCAGCTCCCGTACTGGCGTTGAGATAGACGGAGAGATGGCGCGCCTGGTGGTGAATGCTGACCCGCGCCTGGATTTTCGTGAGGTGATCATTGAGGCCTCCCTGTTTATCTGGCTGCGCTTTATGAGCTGGTTGGTGGGCAAGGCCATTGAGCCCCAGGAGGTCCGTCTCGACTACTCCGATACCCAAAATGACGAAGAGCACCGTTTCCTGTTCGATTGCCTGATTGAATACGGAGCGCACGAGAACTCAGTAACGTTCAAGTCGGAATTTCTGGACCTGCCGCTGGTTCAGAACGAGCTGTCCTTGTCCAAGTTTCTCAAGGATTCGCTGGCTCAGCTGTTCGATGGCAATATCCATAACGTGGGACTGCCGGCCCAGATTCGAGCCATCATTTCCAATGAGTATGGCAACAGCTTCCCGGATTTCACGGAAATCTGCGGCAAGTTGAACATGACCCCGCAGACCTTGCGTCGGCGACTCAAGGAAGCCAATACCAGCTACCAGGAGATCAAGGATTCCATCCGCAAGGATGCCTCGGTCTACTACCTGTCCAAGCCGGAACTCAGTATCGACGAGATTGCCCTGTTGATGGGCTTCAGTGAAGCCAGCTCCTTCCACCGAGCCTTCAAGAAGTGGACCGGAAAAACCCCGTCCAGCTATCGTAAGGAACATTTTGGTGTCAGCCAGTGATCCCGGCTGCTACCTGTATCAGGACCTGACATGACCATGACCGACGCCACCACGGCGCGACTGCTGGTAACCTGCCCGGACAAGCCGGGCATCATCAGTGCAGTCAGCACCTTCCTGTTCAATCACGGCGCCAATATCACCGATTTTGATCAGCATTCCAGTGATGCCCATGGCGGCACCTTTTTCCTGCGTCTGGAGTTTCAGACCCCGGATCTGGACTGTTCTCGTGATGCGCTGAGAAGCAACTTCGCCAGCCGTGTGGCCGAGCCTTATGGCATGCAGTGGCAGATTAGCTATGCCAGCGAGAAGAAGCGCATGGCGGTGCTGGTATCGAAGCATGACCATGTACTTATGGATCTGCTCTGGCGCACTTCCCGCGGTGATATGCCAGCGGTGATCCCGTTGGTGATCAGTAATCACGATGACCTGCGCGGCGAGGTAGAACGTTTCGGTATTGAGTACCATCACATCCCTGTGACAGCGGACAACAAGGCCGAAGCTGAAGCGGAGGCGCTGCGGCTGCTGGAAGGCCGGGTCGATGTGATCGTGCTGGCGCGCTACATGCAGATCCTCAGCCCGGAATTTGTTTCTCACTACCCACACCGGGTGATCAATATCCACCACTCGTTCCTGCCGGCCTTCGTGGGCGCCAACCCCTATCAGCAGGCTCACGACAAGGGCGTGAAACTGATTGGTGCCACCAGTCACTACGTCACCGCAGATCTGGATCAGGGACCGATTATTGAACAGAACGTTCAGCGGGTCAGCCACCGTCACTCTGCGGACGAACTGAAGGCGCTGGGGCAGGATGTGGAGCGTCAGGTCATGCTGCGCGCTGTGCGCTGGCATCTGGAAGACCGGGTGATTGTTGACGGCAACAAGACCGTGGTGTTCGTTAAATAACGCATCTGGCAACAGGCTGCACGTAACACGCCGTGAGCGTGCAGCCTGTTGCGTTTAGTTGGTGAATCTCAGGCCGATACCCAGGGTGCCGAAGTTCTCGGACTCCAGATTGGTGTATTGATATTGGGCGGTCAGGGACAGTCGGTCGAGCACGGGAATGGCGATGCCTGCGGTAACGTAGGGGGCAAGGCCTGACTGGCTCTCGCTCTGCGGTGCATCATTAACGGTGGTCACCGTGTCGCCGTTTACATTCAGCAAGATGCGTTGCTGGCGATTGTCCAGCTTGAGGTCATAGAGGTAGCCTCCCGCCTTGAGGTAAAGCCAGTAGGGGCTTTGCCAGACAACACCGGCAGTGAAACCACTTAATTCCAGAGACTCTTCCTGGCGTACACGGACTGAGTCAGCGCCGGCACCGGTCTCAGAGACGGTGGGTGAGCGGATAAATTCATTGAGCTCATCCACATCCCCTTGGGTGACGAAGCCGCCCTCAAGGCCAAAGCGGGACTTTTCACCCAGATCGACACTATTCAGCCACATGCCGATATTGATAGTGAGGCCATCGGCGGTATCGAAGCCATAGGGATCCATGTCCGCCTGGGTCATCTGGGCCTGAACAAAGAAATCCACGTCCGGCGGAGCCAGCTCTTCTTCGGCGTGCAGGGGACTAATCAGGGCGCCAACGAGCGCCAATGTCAGCGGCAGTGTTGTTTTCATTATTGATCCAGCCGTTGTGATAAGGACAATGTAGCAGCCTTGTATTGTAACCAGCGTGAGACCGACATGCCCAGCGACTTCTTGAACACCGGCACGGAAACCCTTATGGCACTGTGCCGCCCGGGCTTTGAGGCGGATCTTGCCGCTGAGCTTAACTTTCATGCGGCAGAGCAGATGGTGGCGGGGTATCCGCGCACTACGGGCAACAGTGGTTATGTGCTGTGGCACAGCCAGCAGGGCAGTATGGCGCCACTGTTGCACAGTGGCCTGATCTTTGCCCGTAGCCTGAGTCTCGGGATCGGCGAGTTCATGGATATCGGTGATGATCGCATCAGTGCTCTGTGGCCCTTGCTGGAAGCAGCTGCGCCTTTTGGGGAGGTGTTTCTTGATCACCCGGACACCAACGACGGGCGAGAAATGCAGCGTTTTCTCAAAGGCTTCAGGAAAGCCCTTGAGCCTCGTCTGAAAAAGGCGGGCTTGCTGCGCCGCAAGGCAGCGAACCGTGTGCATCTGTTTTTCAGTGACTCGCACAATGGCTGGGTCACCATTAGTCCCTTGGAGGTGCCTTTGGCTGAGGGTGGGGTGCGTCGCCTCAAGTTACCCTCAGAAGCGCCCAGCCGGTCGGCACTGAAAGTGGAAGAGGCGCTGCTGCGTTTCTTCGGTACCACCGAGGCACTCACTGCCAAAACCGCGGTGGACCTGGGGGCCGCGCCAGGCGGTTGGAGTTGGCAGCTGGCCCGCCGTGGCATCAAGGTCCAGGCGGTGGATCACGGCAAATTGAATGCCCGCCTGCTGGATGAATATCCGGTACAGCATATCTACGGTGATGCCTTTACCTGGCGGCCCAGAACCAGTGTGGATCTGGTGGTCTGTGATGTGGTGGACAAGCCTGCCCGAACCCTGCAGCAGATGGAGAAGTGGCTGGATCAGGGCTGGAGCAAGGCGGCACTTTTTAACCTGAAACTGCCCATGAAACGGCGTTTCCAGGAGGTCTGGCAATTGCTGGAAAAGCTGGCCACGACCATGGAGCGCCACCCGGAAAGAGGGGAGGTGATCATCAAGGCGGCACACCTCTACTATGACCGTGAAGAAATCACGGTGTGGGCCAGCTACCAGCGGGATTATTAAGTATGACTGCGCGGCCGGGCCTGGGCCTCTACGCGACGTTGGGCGCACTTTACTTTGCCCAGGCACTGCCTGTGAGCATGCTCGTCAAGGCGATGCCTGCGTTGGCACGCGATGCGGGCCTGCCCACCGAGTGGATTGGCTTTCTGGCGTTGCCAGCCATTCCCTGGGCGCTGAAATTCATTTGGGCGCCGTGGGTGGATCGCTGGGGTGCAGGGCGTCCTGATCATCGCAAGCGCTGGATTCAGGGCTGCCTGATCGCCGTGATGGCGGTCGTTTTCGTGGTGTCGCTATTCCCGCAGAAGTGGTTGCTGGGGCCGGGCTTCGTACTTTTGCTGGGGCTCCTTTTCCTCCTTAACCTGTTCAGCGCCACCCAGGACATCGCCACGGACGGGCTGGCTACCCGGATGTTGCCTCCGGCCTTGCGAGGGCTGGGCAACAGTATTCAGGTCAATGGCTACAAGATTGGCATGATGGTCGGCAGCAGCGCCTTGCTGATTCTGGTGGGTTGGTGGGGGTGGAAAACGACACTGGGACTGGTGATCGTTGGCATGATGCTGGTGCTGGTTCAGGTGACCCGGTTCGATGAGCCCGTTGAGCCGCCCCGTGAGCGTGAGCAGGCCAGCTTCCGTTGGTGGCTCAGGGAATTGTCCCGTTTCTGGCGGCGTCCTGGCATGGGGCTGTGGCTGTTCCTGCTGTTGTTCTACAAGGTAGGGGATGGATTCGGCACGCGCATGATCAATCCCTTCCTGGTGGATCAGGGCTGGAGCCTGGTGGAGATTGGCACCCTGGATCTGGTGATTTCATTCGCTGGGTTGGCTGGGGCCGCCATGGCTGGGCTGTTGATGATCCGCATGGCCCATCGCACCGCCTTGTTCTGCTTCGCGGTGCTGCAGGCCCTGGCTTTCGCTGGCTGGGCGCTCCTGGCCCATTACGAGGCCATGGCTTGGGTCTGGCCGGTGGCGCTGTTTGAACAGTTCACTGATGGGCTTTCCACCGTGGCGTTTTTTACCCTGATCATGGATTACTGCCGTGAAGGCCACGAAGGAAGCGATTACTCCATGCAGGCTTCAGTACGCCTGTTTGCAGTGGGCCTGTTCACGTTGGGGAGTGGTTTCAGTGCAGCGTGGCTGGGTTACGACGGGCACTTCCTGCTGGCTGCGTTGCTGGTAGGAATGATCATTCCATTGGCCTGGCGTTGGCAGCCACCAAGGCTGTCAGCCAGCGTAGCCACCGGATAGATCGATATCGTGTTGTGTACTAAAAACGACCTCTGAAGCATCGCCACCCTCGCTCATTTCCAGCAGAAGCGGGAAGGCCCGAAATACCTGCAAGCTTAACGTTTTGCCGCTAAGGCGTGCGGTGGCAAGGGGTTGTTCCTCCGGTCCGCTCACGGCCAGTACAGGGCTGTCCTTGTCCATTGCCAGGGTACCGTGGATCGGCGGTACGGTAAGCTCCATCCCTTCTCCTAGCGATACTTGCCCGCCGTCAAAACGGATCAACCCGCTTGCGGCCGTAATGGTATTGTTTGCGAGGTGCAGTTCATCCAGTGTAATCGCCATCATTCCACTGGCTTTGCCTTGTGGCAGGAAGCTGTTAATGACCTCTGCTGGAAGTCGGGCCTCCCAGTCCGCGAGGCGCCACTCTCCCCAGTCAGCGCCAACCCAGCCACTCGCCTCTACATCCCCTGATCCAATAACCAGACTAAGACCTGGCACCAGACCTTGCCAGTCCAGCTCCCAGCGAATGGAGAGTTTCTGGTTTTCGATATCGAAGACGCCCTTTCCGTGCCACCACAAGCCGTAGAGTTCAGGTCGCGGACTGCTGTCCTTGTCAGCGGAAGAGAGGTACGCCGTCACAATGCCTGCTGGCGTTAACACAATGAAAAAGACCAGGAATGAGGTCATAAAAACCAGACCCAGATAAATGCCGTGTTTTAGCGAAGTCATCAAGATTGCTCCTGTCGTTATTGTTTTTGGCCTGGATCCCAGTGAAGCAGAGTCTGGTAAATGCTGTTCATACGAAAGCGATATAAAAATGAAATTTGACGCCTGTCACGGAAATTGAATTGCGACCCATTGAAACGGCCAGAATTGACAGAGCTTTTTGTCATTAGCGGTCAGCGGCTGGATAAAAATAAAAAAACGGCGCTAGTATCTTTTCGCTCTGAACGGTTTTTTTAAAAGCATGAACGAAAGAGGGGTTTGCACTTGAGCATTAAATGCCTGGATAAATTAAGAAGATAATATTAGTTGTGTTCGCTTTTCTGTCTCACCCTGTGAAGGGTGAATCGACATTGAGCCTGCAGGGACGCAGGTTGCCCATTCCCTTCTGGATTTCTGGAGGGATTGAGGCCCTGAAATATAAAAAATAACGACCAGGGCGAGGAACAGGCATGTTCAAAATCAACAGCATGGCTTATGAAGTTCCACTGGTTTCCGATCTCTATGCGGAACGATTTATTCAGTTTATGGAGAATAGAGGCATCAGCCGTGATGCCCTGTTGGAAGGAACAGGGCTGAAGGATGTGCTTTCGGGCTCCGTCAACACGTTGTTGAGCATGAACCAGCTCACCAAGCTAATGGAGTCCTCCCAGCGCTTTATTGATGATGACCTGGCTGGGTTTGAGTTTGGAAAAATGCTGGATTTACAAGGGCATGGGCTGCTGGGGTTTGCCTTGCTCAAGCAAAAAGACTTTCGCGATCTCGCCAATATGATAGTGCAGTATTTGCGGGTTTCTCTGCCGATTCTGGACATGAAAGTGTCTTGTAGTGGTGAAGAAATCCGCATTGCGCTAATCGATGTCTGGGATCTGGGAAACCTGCGCCCATTCTTCGTCAAGGTTTACATGGGCAGCATTTATGCGCTGACTTCCTTGATTTGCCGCAGGTTCTATTTCGAATTTGACTTCGCATTTTCCCATGACGATGAAAACTGGAAGCGGCTGGCACCACATGCCCGTTTATCCTTCTCCGCGTCCCAGAATCAGGTTGTATTGCCTTTATCGGGCAGGCCAGCGAGAGACGGCAATGAGGAGCTTTCCTATTACCTTGCGAGCGCCCGATCTCGAGACGAGGTAAAACGTAATGAGCATATGGAAACCGCGGCCAGGGTACGTGAGCTCGTATCCCGCTACCCTGGGCGAGAGGGCACGCTTGAACGGGTAGGTGAGAAGATGGGCATGTCCGCCCGGTCTTTGCGCTATCACCTTAAAATGGCGGGGGTATCATTTCATGATATTCGAAATGAAGTGAGAAAGACCTTTGCCGTGCGGTACCTGAAAGAAACGTCCATGCCATTAAACAAGATTGCCGAAGTGCTGGGTTATAGCGATCAGGCAAGTTTTACCAAAGCATACCGGGGCTGGACCGGCGTTACCCCGGGAGATACCCGGCGAAAATTTTCTTCAACACCTTCCTGATATTTTCTTTTCTTGAGATTAAAACTTCACTGCCTACTGCTTGTTAATGAATAAGCGGTCTCTTCGCATGTGTGTCAGCGATCACAGCTGTCCCTTTTAACAAGGAATACGTCATTCCTGACAATGATAGAAAAAAGGGCTTCCTAATAATGACTCAATGTACCTGAGAGCAGTGCAACACCTGCCTGAGTGTTCCTGTTGTGAAGTAGTGGGTACATGAATCGATGGTGAGATCCAGGACGATATCTCACTAAAGCGATGCAACCAATATTGATAACAATCAATACGAGGAGTGAGTCATGACCCCCGAAAAAACGACAATGGGCCCGTTGAAGATGCGAGCGCTTGCTGCTGCAGCCATGATGGCTGCCAGTGGTGCTGCTTCTGCGATCCCTGTCCAATCAAACATGTATTTTCAATGTACCTACCCACTGATCGGTCAGCAGCCGCTGACGGCCGACATCCAGACCGATATGCCTGAAAGCATTGGTGTGGGCGAAGCCACCGGTGCCTTTACCCTGAATATCACTGCCACCGCAGAAGGGAATACCTGGCAGGGCCTCAGCCTTGTTGGGGCAACTTCCATCGAAGGTACCGCAGAAGCAGATTCAACGGTAAGTGCTCCGGGCTTGAATCTGCCTCTCACCATTCCCCTGAATATTCCGGTTACGGATATTTCTGGCGTATCCGGTCCTTTTGATCTGGTAGCAACGGGTGACACGCCATCACTGACTTTCATGGAAAGTAATGTGGGCACAGTTGACATCTTTGTGGAAGAGTCCATGACTCTGGCCATGATTGCCCGCAAGGCCGATGGCACCTATGTAGACTTTGGTTCTGCCTGGCATGATCCCAACAACCCGGAAGTTTTTCTGGTTGACTGTACAATGGATCAGGCCCGAATGGCTGAAAACGGTGTGACCAACCTCCTGCATTCGTTCGAAGTGACCTCCGGCGCGAGTGAACAGAACATTGCCGTGAACCCCGAAAGTGTTGACTTTGGGCAGGTTCAGGGTGGTCTGACTGAAATGCAGTCAATCACCATTGAAAACACGGGTGGTCTTGCGTTGGGTATCAACGGCATTGCACTCAATGGTGTCGATGCTGGTTCCTTCATGCAGACCAACAACTGCACCACACTGGCCTCCGGTGAAAGCTGTACGGTTGATGTCACCTTCATGCCTACCGGTGAGGGTAGCCGTAGCGCATCGCTGTCTATTCAGTCTGACGACCCAGACAGCCCGACTGTTGAGGTCGCACTGTCCGGACAGAGTGTGTTGGCACCCGAGCCGTCTGTGGTCGTGGATCCCGCATCGGTTGCGTTTGGTTCCGTCACCGTGGGCTCCAGCAAGAACATGAGCGTTTCCGTTGCAAACGAAGGTACTGCGGTGCTGTCTGTAAACAGCGTTGCTGTTGGTGGCGCCAACGCCAGCGAGTTCTTCCAGAGCAATGATTGTGTTGATGTGGCTCCTGATGCTTCCTGTACGGTGGATCTGACCTTTACCCCGGCGGGCGAAGGCGCCAAGGCGGCTACTCTGACCATCGCGTCCAACGATCCAAACGCGCCCAGTGTTGTTGTAGATCTGACTGGTTCCGGTATTTCCAACAGCTCTGGTGGCGTTGAAGTCGCCTATGGTCTGGCAGGCAGCACTCATATCAAGAAGGCCTACGGGGATGTCTCTCTGAGTGGTGCCATTGATGCGGTGCTGGATCTTGCTACCGGTATGTTCACAGCCGATCTGAGCCTGGTGCCCACCAGTGGCAGCTTCAGGATTCTGTGGGGTTGGAAGCTGGTAACTGCTGAGGCTGACATCGAGTTCGAACCTGTAGGTGAGACGACTGGTACTCTGGCCACCGATGGCACCCTGTCAGCTGACACCGAGATGTATATCAAGCTGCCGTCCGTGAAGATGAAGCTGTTTGGTCTTCCGCTGCCAGTCGGTGGTGGTGACGAATGCCGCACTTCCGAGCCGGTATCCATCAGCCTGCAAACTCCGGAAGGTCAAACCTTTGACCCGCTGGGTGCAGGTGGCAGCCTGGCAGGCACCTATGACCTGCCGCCTCTCGAGAACTGTGGTGGTCTGACCGATCTGCTGAATGTCTTCATGGCTGGCAGTGGCAACACCATCAACCTGTCTCTCACCCCTGATCTGTAATGGGTGAAGGTGCCCTGATTCATCAGGGCACTATCCCTCTAAGGTCTTTTGCTGTGCCCGAAAGGGCACAGCATTCACATTTACGCAACGCCAAAATACCGCCCAAGTCATTTCACAAACGAGCTGGTTTCGGCGGTTTTTTATGGAATACACCATGACAAAACAACATCGATTTGATGGTTTTCATACCGCCTTTTTGGCAGCAGCAATGACTTTTTCACCCGGTATCGTATCGGCCGTTCCTGTTGACGCGACCCTGGATTACACCTGTGTTTTCCCGATTATCGAAGAGCAATCCATGCAGGTTGCGATTACTTCAGACATGCCCGAAAGGTTGGCTCCAGGGGAAGCGAGTGGTGTGTTCAATATCGATGCGGTTGCGACAGTCAGCGCAGATGCCTGGAATGGCCTTCACTTCGTTGGCTCAAAGACGTTATCGGGTAAAGTGAATGCGGCCAGCGTGATCTCCGCCCCTGGACTTACCTTGCCATTGGTGATTCCCATGCAAATTCCGAGCAAGGCGTTACCCGACAGCCAGGAAGCATTCAGTGTGTCTGCCTCAGGGCAAACACCTTCGCTGAGCTTTACCACCGCTAACACAGGTGAAGTGGATATTGTTGTTGGTGATCTGGTCATGCAATTGCAGCCGCTGGATGGAAACACGAACCCGACTGGGCTCGGTTTTTTTGAAAGTGAATGTAGTCTGGATAGCGGACAGACCGGGCTGCTGCACACCATCATCGTTGATGAAGAAACTTCACAAGACGCGGTGTTTCCTTTTATTGGGCAGGCCACTATCAATCAACACAGCGACCTGCCCTTGTCAGGAACCTTGGTGCTGGCAGTCGAACCGGGTAGCACGGATATAGCTGGGGATATGGTTTTTGATTCAGCCCGGCTTATTGTCAAGGTTATCAGCTTTTTTAACACGCTAACTCTGGAAGCGGATGTGGCCTTTCATCCCCAGGGTGAGGCTGACGGTTCGATCAGTGATGATAGCCTGACACTCCGGCAGTCCACAGAAGTGCAATTACAGAACGCGAGGCTGAAGATGTTTGGGCTGCCGATTTCCAGTTCAGGGGTGGGGCAATGCAAGTCTCAGTCGCCGGTAATGCTGAACTTATCCACCCCCGGGGACGGGAACTTTTCGTTGAACGGTGGTGGGCCGTTGGAAGGGCAATTTGAGCTTCCGCCTTTTACTGACTGCGGTCTTCTCACCAGCGCCATCAATCAGTTGATATCCGGAATGGATAACCACATGAATATCACCCTGACAGGGGAGCTTTGAGCCATGTCATTAAAACTATTCTTTGCCCCTATGGTTCTGCTCTGCGTTCCCTGTCTTGCTCGCGGAAGAGGGGCACGCGAGAGGGGCTTTGGCCCTGCTTTGCGGTCATTTATTCTGGCAGGCTTTGTGATGGCCTTTCCGTGTAATTCAACGGCAGCCGCCACTCTTGATGATAGCTTCTACGTGCCACCCGTACCGTTACCTGCTGGTTCGCCGGGGGATATCATCAGGTGGCGCTCTGCTCAGGCGGGGCCACCTTCTGCTCGTGCGCTGGCTGAGGCCTGGCAATTGATGTATTTGTCCACGGATGGGTTGGGTAACCCCATGGCGGTCTCGGGCACCTTGCTGGTTCCGAAAGGGTTGCCCACTCAGGGCATGCCCATTATTGCCATTGCTCCGGGCACAGCGGGGCCTGCCTTTCGTTGTGCCCCCTCAAGGATGATTAACAAGGGCGCCTACTACGAGCAGCCCGCCATCAACGACATGCTGGCAAGCGGTTATGCCGTGGCCGTGACGGATTACGTGGGCTATCACCCTGAACCGTCCACTACCTATATTATTGGCCGCTCCATGGGGGCAGCGGTGCTTGATATCGTCCGTGCCGCACAGCGTATGCCGGCAGTTTCATTGTCGAGTAATGCGCCGGTAATGTTCAGGGGCTACTCCCAGGGTGGCGCTGCCGCCATGTGGGCCGGGCAGATGATCGACAGCTATGCCCCTGAACTTGATTTACGCGGGGTCGTGGCTGGAGGCGTTCCCGCGAATCTGGCGCAGGTCGCTTTACCCTTGAATGGCCAGGAAGGATTTGGGGTACTTCTCTATGCCTTGCTGGGCCAGGATAACCTCTATCCGGAGTTATCCCTCGACCCTTACCTGAATGCATCGGGAAAGCAGGCAGTGGAGGATATGGTTAGCGATATGTGTATCCTGGAGTTGTTGCAGGATTTTCAAGGGCTTTCACTTGCGGATGTCACCGATATCAATCCGCTGACTGGCCCCCGGCTTGAACGCATCGCAGAAAATCAGTTAGGCAACGGCACCATCAATGTGCCGGTCTACCAATATCATGAAATGGAAGATGGTCTGGTGGCCTTTGGGCAGGCGAAGGATCTTCGCAACCTGTATTGTGCCAAGGGGGTTGAACTGACCTGGGTGCCCATGGATACCCAGGGCAGTAGCGGTGTGATTCGCCACATCAATCTGGTTTACCGCGGGAATCCCGGGGTCAATCAGTTCCTGGAACAGGTCCTGTCAGGCACGTCACCGCAACCCAATTGTGCCGAGACACCCTGATCCTGTTAGCAGCTTTGGGAGAGAGGGGCGTGTCTGAGGTCGTGGCGCGTCTCGTTTCTACCGGCCCCTTCAGCTGCGAATCGCGCCACAATCGTTATAATGGCGGGCCATCCAGACCCAACGGAGTCCCCATGGAAGCCCAGCACCACCTTGATGCCACCGGCCTGTTGTGTCCTGAGCCCGTCATGATGCTGCATAACAAGGTGCGTGACATGGCACCTGGAGAGCTTCTCGAAGTCAGGGCGACGGACCCTTCCACCGAACGTGATATCCCCAAATTCTGCCAGTTTCTGGGCCATACCCTGGAAGGGCAGCAAGTAGAGGGAGAGTTGTATGTTTACTGGATACGTAAGAAGCAATGAATAGTTAATAATGAATAATTAATAACGTCGCGGGCCTGCGATGGTTTGATCTGGAGCCAATGAGGCCGCGCCCAAATCCTGGGCGCGGCCTCATTCGTTTCAAAACACGAAAACACGTCTCGCGACGTTATTAATTATTCATTATTAACTATTAATTAACGTCACCGCTCTGTCGCCAACATAGCCACTGCCGCCAGGGCTTCCGGGTCGCGTTCCTTGAGTTTGTTGGCGATGCCGTGCTGGAAAAAGTAGCGGAAATCCTCTTTCTCTTGAGCCGACACAAGGCATTTAGCCCCCGGCAGGATTGGTGTTTCCACCGGGTCACTTTCCTCCGCCACCATGGCGGTGAGTTTTCCGTCCGCGTCCAGCCGCCAGCTCACTACTTCCATCAAGCTGATGGTGTGGAATTCGTCAGCGGAGAATACGGCGTGGGTGCCAATGGTGTCCGGGATTTCCTGCACTGTATGTTGACCGGGACGTGGTTTGCCAAAGAAGCGGATGGCGGCATCCAGCTCCTGCACCTTGTACTCCGGCGCATCCACAAACAGGTAATCACTATCGGGCAGGCGGTAGCCTTCCCAGCGACCGTTGAGTGGATCTGCCAGCGCCATGGCGGTGACCGGGTTTTTCAGCCAGGGAACCATGGCGACAGTGTCACCATTGGCAAGTCTTGCCCAGGCGAGAATTTTCAGCGAGAAGAGGGTGTCCGGGTGCTGGTCATTGGCATAGAGCAGCTCAATGCCATCGTATTCCGGTGACAGGCGAAGTATAGGGGGCTGTGCCGCTTTGCGACGTGGAGAGAAAGGAACAACGTTGCTGTTCCCGCCAGGGTGTTGCCGGTGAGCCGAAGTCATGGGCACCTCCCGGTACGTGTCCTAGAGGGTCGCCAATAGTGTTACACCCGGCAGGGTGCTGGCACGATCACATGCCATGGCGACCGTTAATTCAACTTAGCCTGTCAGCCAAATCCATGCAAGTCGTCGTGAAAGTGACATGAAGAGTGGTTGGTTAGCGGGATAAATGGCGGGGTGAGATCAGTGGCTGGTGAATACGTTGATTCCAGGTCACGCTCTTTTGCCTCAGGCTGCTTTCTGTGGCTCTTTGGCCGGTGCAGGTTGCGAAGCCGGCATGGGCTGTTTCATCCGCCATTTTAGCCGCAGCCCCAACAGAATGGCGGCAACGGTAAGGCCTGCCACCAGCCCAATCCAGAAGCCTGCTGGCCCCATGGGGTCGCCAAACAAGGTGGTGAGACCGAGGGCATACCCCATTGGCAGGCCAACGCCCCAGTAAGCGAACAGGGTCATGATCATGGGCCAACCGGTATCTTCGAAGCCACGCAGGCAGCCATTCGAACAGACCTGCAGGGCATCAGAGATCTGGTAAAGCGCCGCAAACAGGAGCAGGTAGGTGGCCAACTCGATGACTTCCTGGTTTTCGGTGTAGATATGCGGAATCCAGTGTCGCGCCAGGACCAGTGACAGGGAGGCTACGGAGCCAATGGCTATGGTGATCATATGGGCCACCTGTACTGCGTGACGAAGGCTGGTCTGGTCATTCCTGCCTCGAGCATGGCCCACCCGAACCGTGGCGGCGATAGCAAAGCTCAGCGGAATCATGAAAATCAGCGACGTGAAGTTCAGGGCGATCTGGTGGCTGGCCACAGTGTGAGCCCCCAGGCTGCCGATCAACAGCGCGATAACCGCGAAGATGCTGACTTCAAAAAAGATACTCAACCCGACCGGCAAACCTAGCCGCAGCATGTAGCCAAGGCTGGGGACCTCGAAGTAACGCTGCCGCAGGTTGAGGGGCGCGTGTTGGTACACCGGGTGGCGATGAGTGTAGATCAACATCATCAAGGCCATTGACCACATCACCAGCGTCGTGGCCCAGCCGCAGCCCACGCCCCCCATGGCCGGGAAGCCCAGCTTGCCGTAAATCAGGACATAGTTGCTGGGGATATTGATTAACAGGCCAATGACACTGATCAGCAGTACCGGCCGGGTGTGGTTCATGGCTTCGGTATAGCTACGCATAGCCAACATCAGTGCCGCACCGGGCATCCCCCAGCTGAGGGCATCCAGGTAGCCGGTGACCATGGGCCTTATTGCCGGGTCGACATCCATCCACACCAGAACAGGGCCGATACTGCGTAGAATCAGGGCGCTCAGTACCCCGAGCCCCATGGCAAGCCAGATGCCTTGCTGGGCCAGAGGGTTGATACGATGATAAGCTTCGCCGCCAAGATGGCGAGACAGGATCGGGGTGGCACTCATCAGTACCCCGGTCATGAACAGGTACAGGGGCACCCAGATGCTGGCCCCCACGGCAACGGCGGCCAGATCATTGGCACTGACACGTCCGGCCATCAAGGTGTCCACAAAACCATTGGCCGTCTGGGCCAGCTGGCCGCCGAGGATCGGCAGGGCGAGCGTAAGCTGGGCAGTAAACTCCTGACGGCGGGAAGACATAGGCGCGACGAATCTTATGGGTGAGAACCAGGACCTGAGAAAGCTCGCTACCATAACCCAAAGCGGGGGGCAGGTGCACTGTAGTGCCGACCTTGAGGCGCTTTTTCGGGCCACTTTTTTTCAGGATTTTGCCACCGTGCTGGAGGGTGGAGCTCCGGAGCCTGTCTATTTACCCGGCAGTCCCCACCGAATCTGTTATACCCATGACTACTTTCGCAGTGCCCTGCACGAGATTGCTCACTGGTGCGTGGCGGGGGCGGCCCGTCGTGCGCAGGTGGATTATGGCTACTGGTATGCGCCGGACGGCCGTAATGCCGAACAGCAGTCACAGTTTGCTAGCGTGGAAGTGCTCCCCCAGGCCTATGAAGCCCTGTTTTGCGCCTCATGTGGGCATGACTTCCGGGTGTCGCTGGACAACCTGAATGGTGATGGCGGTGATGAGCGGCCCTTCGCTGTGATGGTCCGGGCACGGGCGGAGGCCCTGCTGCAGCAGGGTCTTCCCGATCGTGTCGCCCTCTGGTGCGACGCCCTGGCGGGCCGCTATCAGCGCCAGTCGATTCCCTTGTCTCAAGCCCTGCAACAAACCTTCCAATTGCCGCTATAGGAGCGGTCGTCTGTTATGCCCTTTGGGTGCGACCGTGATGTGCGCGCGATTTCGCGGTGGAGCCACCGCTTCCACAGTGCGGCTCTCCCGGTTTTGCATGCCGCGTGTTGCGTGATGGAGCCGCAGAGCGACCACAAAAAAGGCCGCACCCTTCACAGGCGCGGCCTCCATGTCTTCAGCCAGCAACAACCCATGATCGCGTTGTTGCGTGAAGCGTGGTGCATGTAGCGTCTCTCAACGCATCATATGCAGGAAGTGCATGTGCTTCTCGTACTGATCAAGCACATCCACAATCACCTGGTCCTTGGTGTAACCCATCAGATCGTAGTCCTGACCGCCTTCCTGCAGGAAAACCTCCGCACGATAGTAGGTGTCCTTGTCGGCATGCTTCTTCGCATGATCCAGTTGGCGGATGGTCAGGGAGGGACGGGTATAGCCGCGAACCCGGACACCATAGACAAAGTCGGTTTCCTTGCCATGGCTCACTTCCAGGTAGGCCCGGTCATCCTCATGGCGAATTTCGACCTTGAGCCCGTAGCTCTCCAGTTCCTTGGCTACGGTTTCCAGCGCTGGTTTCACGGTGACCTCAAGGAACTCCAGCACCCGAACCCGCAGGGGGAAGTTCACCATGTTTTTCAGCCGTGATTTCCAGCCTCCGCTTCCCTGGGGGCGCTGATGGCCCACATGCACCTCCGGAGGCGGTGACAAAGCGGCAGCAAGGCTGCGTTGGCGAATATTCTCGATCTTCAAGGAACGCAGCAGACCATAGGCGGCGACGAGGAGTACCACGGAGAAGGGGAGAGCCGCTGCGATGGTGGCCGATTGCAGGGCACCAAGCCCACCTGCCAGCATCAATGCAATAGCGACCACCCCTTCAGAGCTGGCCCAGAACACGCGCTGCCAGACGGGGGTGTCATCTCTACCACCTGACGCGAGCATATCCACCACCATGGAGCCCGAATCCGATGACGTTACGAAAAACACCACCACCATCAAGGTAGCGACACCGGAGATAAAGCCTGAGAAGGGAAACTGTTCCAGAAAGTGGAACAACGCCACTGACATGTCTTCATTCACCAGGCGCCCCAGATCAGCGAAGGAATCAGACATGATCATCCTGATGCCTGAATCGCCGAATACCGTCATCCAGAACAGGGTAAAACCCGCAGGCACAAACATGACGCCCATGGCGAATTCACGAATGGTGCGGCCACGGGAGATCCGCGCGATAAACAACCCCACAAAAGGCGACCAGGCAATCCACCAGCCCCAGTAGAATATGGTCCAGCCCCCCACCCAGGCTTGCGGTCCGCCGTCCACTTTGGGTTGGTAGGCATACAGGTTGAACGTCATGCTCACTAGCTCAGAAAGATAGGAACCCACATTCTGCATGTAGGTCTTGAGCAGGAAGATGGTGGGGCCGAGCAGCAGGACAAAGGCCAGCAGCAGGAACGCCAACGCCAGATTCAGTTCCGAAAGGCGGCGAATCCCGGCGTCCAGACCGGTGACCACAGAGATCGTCGCCAGCCCGGTGATCACCACGATCAGTGTTACCTGCACCGTATCGCTGACGGGTAAATCGAACAGGTAGTGCAGGCCGGCATTCACCTGTTGCACCCCAAAGCCCAGTGATGTGGCGACGCCCAGAACGGTGCCGACCACGGCAAAGATATCCACCGCATGGCCAATAGGGCCGTAGATTTTTTTACCAATGATGGGATAAAGGGCGGAACGGAGCGTCAGCGGCAGGCCACGGCGGAAGCTGAAGTAGGCCAGAATCAGGCCCACTATGGCGTAGATCGACCAGGCATGTAGTCCCCAATGGAAAAAGGTCACCCGCATGGCTTCCTTGGCCGCCGCCACGGTACCCGGATCAGCCATGGGAGGGCTGGTGAAGTGCATCACCGGCTCCGCCACACCAAAGAACATGAGACCGATACCCATGCCCGCCGAGAACAGCATGGCGAACCAGGAGCCGTAGCTGTAATCCGGTTCGGAGTGATCTGGCCCCAGCTTGATCTCGCCGTACCGGCTGATACCGAGGAAGGCAACCAGGGAAATGATGATGGCCACGGTCAGCACATAGAACCAGCTAGCATCTTCAATGACTGCCAGCTTGAGACCGTTGAAAAAGGACCCGGCTGTTTCAGGCGCAGCCACAGAAAACAGGACGAGACCTACAATGATGGCGAGTGAACCGTAGAAAACAGGGGGATTGATGGTGTCGTGTATGCCCGGCTTGGACGATATTTCCTGCTCGGCAGACTCTGACATTGGAAGCTCCTTTCCGGATTTGGGGGATGCCATTACCGGGAACCATAGCTTCTGCGCTGCGCACTGACGGACAAGGCCTGGCCTTGAAAACAAGGGCGTGATGACCGTCAGATCTCAACTGCTGTCTCACACCGCGAATACTACAAAAACTGTAATCAGTGGTTCCCTTGTTGGCTCACCTTAACATATGGGGCCTTTTTATCACCCCCGGCGGGGTTGATGTTGCGTAAGCGAAGGTCGACCGGATCAGGGGAAAGGAGCGTTCTGTGCTGTAGGAGCACCACTTGAGGTGCGAATCGAGCGAGACAGAGTGACGAGGTTCGAGTTACGAGTTACGAAAGGCAAAAGCGTATGCACTGCGGATTAGCGTGTTTTGATTTTCGCAACTCGCTTCTCGCAACTCGAAACTGTCTTTACAGCCGCCCACTGCGTTTGAGCATCAGGTACAAGTGATTCAGTTGCGCCGGCATGTTTTGCGGCGTGGTGGCGGTGACCAGGGCGCCGGCATGGCGCAGGCGGGTATGCAGTTGTTGCCGGTCCTGTTGTTCCTGAGCATCGGCACAGACTTGCAGGGCGCCATCAAAATCGTCCACCGGCGTGCGCGCAAGCTGCACCTGCTCGGGAAGCAGCATATCCGCCACCAGCACAAGATGATGTTTGCGTAACAGGCTGACGGCACTCATCAGGTCGTCACGGTCTTCCTGCTGCAGGCGCGTAATCAGTACCACCAGGGCGCGGCGGCGGCTGTGCTTGAGCAGTTGCCGGGCCGCAAGGCTGAAATCACTGGCATGCTCACTGGGGTGCAGATCGTAGAGCCCATTCAGCAAGTGGTTAATGCCCTGTTGGCCCTGAACCGGGGGCAGCCAGCGCGGCTGGTCACCGGAAAACAGCATGGCGCCTGCCTTGTCCTTTTGCTTGAGGGCACTCCATGACAACAGCAACGCGGCATTCAGGGCGTGATCAAACCCTGTCAGCTCACCCACCGGCATGGCCAGGCGTCGGCCGCCGTCCAGCATCAGGAGGATCTGTTGATTCTGTTCATCCTGGTATTCGCGGCTGATCAGGGTCCGTCGCCGCGCTGTGGCTTTCCAGTCAATCTGGCGAAGGCTGTCGCCAGCGTGGTACTCGCGCAGCTGATGGAACTCCATCCCTTCACCCCGGCGGGGTTGCAAGCGGCTGCCGCTGAACAGATAGGAATGGCTGGCATCCAGGCTGGATGCATGCAACCGCGAAAAATCCGGATAGACCGGTACGGTGCACTGGGCCGGGATCGTTTTGCGCGCATGCCACAGACCGAGCCGGCTGGGTACCCAGAACTCCAGATCCCCAAAACGGGTAGGGCCGCGTCGGCTGGGTCGATAGGGGTAGACAAGCTCGGTGAGTTCCTCCCGGGCTGGATCAATACGGCATGGCAAGCCGGTATGGGCATCATCACCGGGGTGGCGATCCGCCAGCAAAGTGCCTTTGGCCAGGCTCTCCGAGCTGACCCGGATACGTACCGGATGAGGTTGTTGCACGGAGAGCGCGCTGGGCAGAATCCGCTGAGCTACCGGCGCGGGTTGTCGTCGCAACTGCCAGCCATCCAGCAAACTGATGACCAGCACCACGCCGCCGATGGCCCACCACAGGGTCACCAGACCCGTGGAATCCAGCCAGATCAAGGGGAGTGCCAGTGTCGCCCATATCGCGACAATCTGGAGTAGTCGGCGGGCCGGTTTCATTGGCGCGGCGCTTCCACCTGTTCCAGAAGGCGACCGAGCACCGTTTCCGGTGTTTGCCCTTCAATTTCGGCATCGGCGCTGAGCTGAATCCGGTGTCGCAGAACCGGGCGGGCCACCTGCTGGATATCATCAGGCGTGACAAAATCCCGGCCTTCGACCAGCGCCTGAACCCGGCCTGCCCGCGCCAGTGCGATACTGGCCCGGGGGCTCGCGCCATGGCTGAGTCCACTGAAATCACGGGTGGTACGTACAATGCGCAGGGCGTAGTCGAGCACTTCAGGGTCGATCAGGATGCTATCGCATAGCTTGCGAATGGCCATCAGGCCGGCACCGTCGGTGGCAGGAGTCAGGCTATCCACGTCCAGACTGGCGTGGATCGTACCGTCAAGCACCATGTTGACCAGCCGGGTCTCATCGCCATGATCCGGGTAGTCGATCATGACCTTGAACAGGAAGCGGTCCAGCTCCGCTTCCGGCAGTGGGTAGGTGCCTTCCTGGTCCAGAGGGTTCTGGGTGGCCAGCACCATGTAGGGTTCTTTCAGGGGGAAGGCCTTGCCTTCGATGGTGATCTGACGCTCCTGCATGACTTCCAGCAAGGCTGCCTGGGTCTTGGCCGGGGCCCGGTTGATCTCGTCTGCCAGCAGCAGCTGGGTAAAGGCCGGCCCGCGGCGAATCCGGAATTGCTCGGTCTTCTGGTCGTACATGGCATGGCCGGTGACGTCCGTGGGCATCAGATCCGGAGTGAACTGGATCCGGTTGAAATCCAGCTCCAGTACCTTCCCCAGGCTGCGTACCAACAGGGTCTTGCCCAGACCAGGTACCCCTTCGATGAGCACATGGCCACCGGCAATCAGCGCGATCAGCACTTCACGGACGACCTGCTGCTGACCAATCAGCACCTGGTTCAGGCGTTGTTCGATGTCGCTGGCCAGGGTAGCGGCTTCCTGCAGGGTGTTGGGTTGGCTCATGTGTTGCTCCTTAACGCTTGCAGCAGCCGGACCTGATGGATCAACTGGTCACGGGTCTGCGGGGTGTCATTGAGGGCACTGTGCAATTCACCGGCGGGGCAGTTCAGATCCCGGGCAGCCAGTGTCAGCGCCTTTTCATCGTTGTTGTGATATCCGCGCAGGCGGGCAGAGGCCTGCTGTCGGAGTGCGGTGAGCAGGTTGTCCTGTTGCTCGGTACGCCATTGAAAGTAGCCACTGGCATGCAGGTGTTGCAGATAGTCATGGTGGGAATCGTCTGCCACGGGCTGCAGTGGCCCCTGCCGCGGAATGCGTAACCACAGCCACAGGGCGAGCAGCACCAGTAACGCCAGTATCAGCTCCGGAGCGCGCTGCCACAGCCACTGCAACAGTGGTGGCATGGCCACGGAGCGCACAAACCAGACGCCGTCATCGCCGGCCAGCCAGGCCAGCAGCCAGGCATGATCAAAATAGAGCAGGTGTTCGTTGTCCCACAGGCTCAGATCGGTGAGTACCGTGATCTGGCCCTCGCCAAGGGAGAGCTGGATAAGCTGACTGCCGTGTTCATTGTCGGCGTAGGCGATGACCTCGGTGTGCCACTCGCGATGGGGCTCAATATCGTCCTCTTCATCCCAGCTGTCGTGCCACAGCACATGGTCGCTGTAGAGCTGGATATGCCGCGGCAGCATGTCATCATCCGAGTGCAGTTCCAGGGTCTCCGGTTGTTCCGGTGCATCACAGAACAGGGATTCACAGGTGGCGCGCAGGTCCTCGTTGTCGCTTTCCATACAGTACTGCAGTGGATCGCCGGCAAAAACAGGCATCATTGCCAACAACGCGATCAGCGGATCTTCCTCCAGTACCTGAAATTCGTCGTCGTCCTCGATTTCCCAGACCGTAATGCCCAGCGGGTAGAGTAGGGGATCATTGTCACGCCACTGCTCGTCGGTGGCCGTGCCTTCGTCACGGGATTCCGGCAAGGGGCGGGCGGCCACAATCAGATCACCACCGTCCATGACCCAGTTGATCAGTGTGTCTACCTGATCGCGCGTCATCAGTCCGCGTTGCTTGTCGAACACCAGGGTGGTGTCCACGTCTGGCAGGGGGAACAGGGCCGCGGCACTGAGGATGCGTCGGGTGGGCTGCTCGCGCTGGTTCAGCCAGGCCTGGGCGGCATGGAAGGGATCGCGCTGGACCGCACTGTCCGGCGCGACCCGGTGGATCGTGGTGACGGGCTCGGTCAGGGCATACCAGGTTACGAAGAGGCCCAGTACCGTCAGCGCCAGTAGCGCGGGGAACCACTTACGCAGGGTCGCCATGTTCCACCTCCACGAAGCGCACGGCCTGCCATTGGCCTAGGAGGCTGCGCACCTCCTCTTCAGTCACTGGGCGATGGGCCCAGGCGGTGCGCACCCAGGCATCGACCACCGGCTTGAGCACATCAATACCCGTGGCGTTGCCATGCTCTCGTTGCAGGGTGCGCAGGCAATGCTGTTCGGTACTGCCGGCAGCGAGAGGAACGGGGTATTCGCGCAGAAGGGTAGCCAGGCTGACGCGGAGCAACAGTGACATGGCGGTGCGGATATCCCTGTCCTCCAGGGCTTTCTCCACCGCGCCAGCGATGTCGTCAGGCAGGCTCTGGTGGCGGATGTCGAGGCCGGCCACATGAGTGGGGATATCGTGCTTGCGCTTGCGGGACGGGGTCGCGAAGCCCAGTTGCGACGAGACCTTCATCAACAGCCACAACACGATGCCGGCAAACAGCGCCCAGAATACTGCCCAGATCAGATTATCCGGAATAGAGAATGGCTTGCGGGAACTGGAGCTCTGGTCATCGGCCCGGTCGAAAAACGCCTTCCAGAACTCTTGCCACCAGCTACTGTTTTCAGCGTCTTCATCGCGGTCCTTCCATTCCCGGCTGGTGCGGGTCTCGAAGGGCATGTAGTCCTCGCCAGCCAACAGCTCGATGACTTCCTGCTGTTCGCTGTGCATGGCATCCACGTCATTTGTCGCGGCCTGCGCGGGTTCACTGAAGGGCGTGGCCAGCAGGGCGATCAGCAAGGCTGCTGCTGCGCCGGCAGGAGCGCGACGCCTGCCAATACGGGTGAGGCCGAGCTGCAGATCCCAGCCTTCCAGCCAGGTGCGTTTGTTCAGGTACAGGGCAAAGCCACAAGCTACATAGAGGGGTTCAGTAATACAGAGCACCAGATACAGACAGCAGGTGGCGATGACGGTTTGCAGAAGGCTTTGTTCGAAGAACCAGTCACTGAGCTCCAGGTTGAACTGCCAGGGCACCAGCGTGTAGATCAGCGCCATGAGGCCATAGCCCATGAACTGCTCGATATGCAGCAAGATGATCGTCAGCATACCCGCGCGGTTGGATGGGGAGCGATGCAGCACCTGGTGTCGCTGGCTGACTTGTTCGCCCCGGGCGCCTTCCAGTTGCCAGATGGCGGTGTTGAAACTGCGCGCCAGGCTCAGGCGTCGCCAGGTGAGCTGGGCGAACAGGCCGGGCAGGGCGTACTGCTTCCAGCGTTTGAACAGCTGTTTGAGGGTAAGCTCCTCGGCAAACAGGGCATGGCTGTACCAGGCTAGCAGTGGCCGCTCCCAGGCGGGCTTGAGCCACCAGAACAGCACCATGGGCCAGTACACCTCCTGAGTCCATGCAACCGACAACAGCAGGACAAAGGGAAGCAGTGTGAATGCCAGCCAGATCTTTACCGTGGGCCAGGCCCAGCGGCGGAACATCTGTGTGCCCATGTCCACGGCTTGCCAGGGGCTGCGCGGAGCCAGTCGGGCGCTAGCCTTTTCCAGTTCCATGACGTCCCCCGAACAAAAGATAAAGATACAACAGGCCCCAGCAGGCGGCGCCCACGCTGTATTTCACCACCGGCTCAAAATCCCGGGGTGACCAGAACGCCTCGATAAAGGCGGCCAGCAACAGCAGGGCAAACACCCCGTACATGGTTGGCAGGCTGTCTTTCGCAGCCAGTCGCAACGCATTGAGGCGGGTATAGGGGCCGGGCGCAATAATCGCCCAGCCGAGTCTCAGCCCGGCACCTCCCGCCAGCACAATGGCGGTCAGTTCCGGGGCTCCATGGGCGATGACGAAGGTGAAGAAGGGTTCGTCGCCGCCTACGTTGATAAGGTGCGCGGCTATGGCGCCAAAGAAGCTGCCATTAAACAGCATCACGATAATGGCCCCAACGCCCAACAGCAGGCCGCCGGCAAAGGTGCGGAAGGCAATACCGATATTGTTCTTGATGTAATAGCCGAACATCATCACGTCGTCATCGCCACCGCGGCCAATATCGATGTCGCTACCGCCGTCTTCATTGGGCTGGTACATCATCTCGATATCGGTGAGGGAATTTTCGTCCAGCACGGTATAGACCATATCCGGCTGCTGGTGCACCAGGATCCAGACCAGCGCGATGGACAACACAAAGCTGAGCGCACTGACCAGGTGCCAGCGCCACTGCCGCCGCACGGCTTGAGGAAACCCACGGGCCAGGAAGTCACCGATACGATCTGCCAGCGGTGGGTTGTACCGGTACAGCTGCCGATGGGCCCGCAACACCAGATTGTTCAGATACTGCTGCAGCTCCAGGCTGTAGCCTCGCTCACGGGTAAGGGCCAGCTGATGGCAGAGTTGCCGGTAATCAGTAACGAACTGGTCCAGTGGCAGTGCCTTGCGGCGGCTGACATGGAGAGCCTCCAGCTGTTTGAGTTGATCCTCAAGGGATTCCCAAACAGGCCGGTATCGTTGTTCGAACTGGGCCTGTTTCATCGGGCGCCCTCCACCAGGAATCGTGTCACCCCTTTCAGGCGCTGCAGCGCAAGCGGGGGGGAGAGTTCCGGGTACGCCAGTTGGGCCAGCTCCTGCTGGCGAGGCTCCGAGAACTGCGCGTGACGCTCCTGAAAGGCCAACAATGCCAGCTGGTCTTCACGGCTGAGGGGCCAGTCCGGAGGCGTCGCGCTACTGTCGTCGGGCTTCACCGCGCTGGCGCTGCTCTCCACATGAATGACGACGGAGTTGGCGGCCATGTCGCCCAGGCGCTGGAAGCGTGGGCTGATCAGAGTGGAGATGAAGCCCAGAAAATAGAACAGGGGAAAGGCATCGGCGGTACGCAGCAGATTGCGAATCAGGCTGCCATTGAAGCTCAGAGGGGTGCCGTTACTGTGCACCACGGCAATGCCCATGAATTTCTTGCCGGGGGTTTGACCGTGGCGGAACGCTTCAAACAGGGTGGGGTAGAACCATTCCAGCAGAAACAGCGAGATCAACAGCATCCCGGTGCCCACATTCCCGAACACACCCACTACCGCAGCGAGGATGCCAAACACCACCAGACGAATGACCAGATCGATACCATAGGCCATGGCCCGGGGAACCGGGCCGGCCAGGGACAGTGTCAGCAACGTCCCCTCCGGTGTCTCGATCTCGAGTCGCTCGTCAATCAGCATGCTGGCCCTGACGAATCTGCACCGCGGCCAGAACGAACAACACAACGGTCAGGGTGATCTTGGCAATGGCCAGGGTGCGCACTGGTGCCGGGTCCAGCAGCTGCACGGCATAGCCACAGAAGTAGAACAGCAGCAGGAAACACAGCCAGGTGCACTGACGCTTGTTTCCGGAGATAACGGCCGGAGCCATGATCAACAAGGGGATGTAAAGCACCAGGGCGATGATCAGGGTGGACACTACATGGGTATCGGGTGGTGCCAGACTGAACAGGCCGGTAATACCCACCAGTAACAACAGGGCATAGCTTGCCCGTAGCAATTGAAGAATCATCATGAGGCCTTGAGTTGTCTGGCGAGCTGGCCGAGGCGTTTGCCCAGTGCCCGGGCCAGAGAAATTTCGTGGTCGGTGAGGGTAGCATCCCCCCGGGTACCGGAGACGTGGGTGGGCCCATAGGGGGTGCCGCCGCTTTGCGTCTCGATCAGCGCCTGTTCGGTATAAGGCACACCGGCGATGACCATTCCGTGGTGCAACAGCGGGGTCATCATGGACAGCAGGGTACTCTCCTGGCCGCCATGCAGACTGCTGCTGGCAGAGAATACGCCTGCGGGTTTGCCAACCAGCGCGCCCTGCATCCACAGCTCACTGGTCTGGTCGATGAAATACTTCATCGGCGCAGCCATGTTGCCAAAGCGGGTAGGGGAGCCCAGCGCGAGCCCTGCACACTGGCGCAGATCATCCAGCGTAGCGTAGGGAGCACCCGTGTCCGGAACCGCCTTGCCGGTGGCCTCGTGATCGGCGCTCACCGGGGGGACCGTTCGCAGGCGCGCTTCCATTCCGGTACTTTCCACGCCACGGGCGAGTTGAGTCGCCAGATTGGCCACACTGCCATTGCGGCTGTAAAACAGCACCAGCACATAATCCGTCATGATTTGCCTTTACTTGCCGATCAGCTGCAGGACATTTTCCGGTGGCCTACCCAGTACTGCCTTGTCGCCACAAACCACAATCGGGCGTTCAATCAATTTCGGGTAAGCGGCCAGGGCAGCGATCACATCCTTGTCGCTGCTATCCTTGCTCAGTCCTGCCGTAGCGTAATCGGCTTCCTTGTTACGCACCAGATCATGAGCCTTTGCCAGCCCCAGTTTCTTGATCAGTGTCTGCAGCGTCGCCGTATCAGGTGTGTCTTCCAGATACTTTACAATGGTGGGCGTGACGCCGTTTTCTTCCAGTAATGCCAGTGTCTGGCGGGACTTGGAGCAGCGCGGATTATGGAAAATAGTGTAGTCGGTCATTGCTTTGCATATTCTGTGAGTTCGCCGACATTGTAAGCTGCCGGTACACGGTGGCAAGGAGAGGATGCCTTTTCTATGAAGGAGCCCATGGATACGGATGATGCGCTGATCCCGGTGCGCCCGCGGCTGGATTCGATCCGCGCCTTTTTCAGCCTGTTGATTCGCCAATTCAATGAAGATGGCTGTCGGCAGAGCGCCGCTGCGCTGACCTACACTACACTGTTCGCGATTGTCCCTGTCATGACGGTGACTTTTGCCATCCTCTCATCGGCGCCGGCGCTGAAGGAAAAAGGTATACAGTTTCAGCAATGGGCTTTTGAATATTTCGTGCCTTCTGCAGGGAATATGCTGCTGGAACACCTGCAGTCCTTCGCCCGTCAGGCCAGCAACCTCACAGAAGTGGGGGTCGCTTTCCTTGTGGTGACCTCAGTACTGATGTTGCGCACCATTGAGCAGACGCTCAACCGTATCTGGAAAGTGAAAAGCGGGCGCACGGGGCTCACCGGTTTAATGATGTACTGGGCAGTGTTGTCATTGGGGCCGATCTGCCTCGGGGCGGGGCTGGCGATCAGTTCCTACCTCACGTCCATGAGTGTCTTTAGTGAAACGGTGAGTTACCTTGGTGGTGTGCGGCTGTGGTTGTCGGTGCTTCCCTTTATTTTCACCACACTTCTGCTGACATTACTCTATACCGTTGTGCCGAATACCAGCGTGCCATTTCGGCAGGGCTTGTTGGGTGCCGCCTGTGCTGCACTGTTGTTTGAGCTGGCCAAAAGTGGCTTTGCTCTTTTCGTGAAACAGGCGCCCAGCTACCAGGTGGTCTACGGCGCCTTCGCAGCGGTGCCCATGTTTTTGCTTTGGCTGTATGTGTCCTGGATCATCGTGCTGGGCGGCGCGGAACTGGTCAGGGCGCTGGTGGTGTTCCAGGAACACCGTAGCAAGGTCCCTCGCATGCATGCCTTGCTCCGGCTGTTGCATGTGTTCTGGGAACGGCAACAACATGGCAAAACGCTGCGTAGCCGGGAGGTGCGCAAGGTCATGCGCCAATCCGGGATTTCCCAGTGGGATGAATTCCGCAATCTGTTACTGGATGCGCGTGTTATTCAGCGTACCGACGAGGGCGGTTATATCCTGTCCAGGGATTTGCGTAACCTGACGCTGGCCCAGTTGCTGGCTGCGTTGCCCTGGCCGTTGCACACCCAGCTTCGCATCCGCAGCCAGCAGGACATGCAACCCTGGGAAGGCCGCCTGAAAGAGCACATGGATGAAGCCCGCGGAGAGTTGATGCACACCCTGAAAGTGCCGTTGGACGATTTATTCAGGGGAGAACCCAAGGCAAAGGATTCGGAGGAGACAAATGCTGACTAGGCATGTACTGGTAACGGGGATGGTTCAGGGAGTAGGCTATCGCGCCTGGACTCGACAGGCCGCCCTGCAGCGCAATCTGGTCGGCTGGGTTCGCAATCTGGCAGACGGGCGAGTGGAGGCCGTGCTCCAGGGAGAGGATGAGAACGTACTGGATATGCTGGATGCCATGCGTCAGGGGCCGGCTATGGCCAGGGTCGAAGCGATACAAAGCCGTGACGAAGAGGCACTGGCGACCAATTATTTTGAGGTGGCGGGATGAAACAGGTTGAGCTGGTTAACGGAGATCTTCGCTTTCCTGCCCTGATGGCGGGCGAAGGGGAGCCCGTTATTTTGTTGCACGGCTTTCCTGATACCTATGAAAACTGGGCGGTGCAGATTAATGCCATCGCCAAGGCGGGTTATACGGCCATTGCCCCCGCGTTGCGTGGTTATGCTCCCGGCTGCCAGCCCGGAAACGGGGATTACTCCCTTTATGCTGCAGTGGACGATCTGATGGTGTTCGCGGCGCAACTGGGTGGGCGAGTTCATTTGATTGGCCATGACTGGGGTGCTGTGGTGGGTTATCTGGCCTGTGCCCAGTCTCCTGACACCTTCTGTTCATTCAGCGCGCTGGCGATTCCGCCGGTTCGCCGCATTCCCCAGGCACTGTTAAAAGTGCCGGAACAAATCCTGCTCAGTGGTTACATGCAGTTCTTCCAGTTGCCGCTGGCGCCGGAAGCCTGGCTCACCAAGGGCGACCTGAACGGGGTGGAAGCATTGTGGCGGCGTTGGTCTCCCGACTGGGAGCCCGAAATGTACCTGGACAACGCCAAGCACACTCTGGCCGAACCCGGTGTGATCCCGGCGGCGCTGGCCTGGTACCGATCCCTGTTCAAGGTGTGGAAGAAGGAACACCGCAAGGCACGGGCCTGGCTGAGTCGGGATCTGGAAACTCCTACCCAGATTCTGATTGGCGAAAACGATGGCTGCATGAGCCCCAAGCTCCTCAAAGAGACCCTCTTCGAGAGCGACTTCAAGGGTGGGGTAGAGGTGCAAACTGTTGCTGGAGCAGGGCATTTTCTCCATCTGGAGAAGCCGGACGAAGTCAATGCCCACTTGCTGCGCATGCTCAAAGCCACTGAATGTGACTGGGCGCTGTAGCCGCCCTGTAAAAACCCGCCAAAAGTCGGTTTTCTCCTGCTTTGATGTCTGGGCTATACTACCGCCCCCAAATTCAGTCCCAGCAGGAGTTCCCCATGACGGTGATTCGCCAGGATGACCTGATCCAGAGCGTGGCAGATGCCTTGCAGTACATTTCCTACTACCACCCGGTCGATTTCATCCGCGCGGTGAAAGAGGCCTATGAGAAGGAAGAAAGCAAGGCCGCCAAGGACGCCATGGCGCAGATCCTGATCAACTCCCGCATGGCCGCCATGGGCCACCGCCCGATCTGTCAGGACACCGGTATCGTCACCGTATTTGCCAAGGTGGGCATGAATGTCACCTTTGAAGGCGACATGAGCCTGGATGACATGATCAACGAAGGCGTGCGTCGCGCCTATAACCACCCGGACAATGTTCTGCGTGCATCGGTGCTGGCGGATCCGGACGGTAAACGCGCCAACACCAAGGACAACACACCTGCGGTGATCAATTACTCCATCGTGCCCGGCGATACCCTGGAAATCGATGTGGCCGCCAAAGGCGGTGGCTCTGAAGCCAAATCCAAGTTCGCCATGCTCAACCCGTCCGATTCCGTGGTGGACTGGGTGCTGGAACAGATTCCGAAAATGGGCGCCGGCTGGTGCCCGCCGGGCATGCTGGGCATCGGCATTGGCGGTACCGCCGAGAAAGCCATGCTGATTGCCAAAGAAGCCCTCATGGATCCCATCGACATTCACGAGCTGCAGGCTCGTGGCGCCCAGACCCGCTCTGAAGAGCTGCGTCTGGAGCTGTTCGAGAAAGTAAACGCCCTGGGCGTGGGCGCACAGGGGCTGGGTGGTCTTACCACCGTGCTGGACGTGAAAGTGGTGGATTACCCCACCCACGCTGCCAACAAGCCGGTTGCCCTGATCCCCAACTGCGCGGCCACCCGTCACGCGCACTTTATCCTCGACGGCACCGGCCCGGCGGATCTGAAAGCACCGGATCTGGAAGAGTGGCCCGACATTGCCTGGGGAAACGACGAAGGTGCCAAGCGCGTCAATCTGGACACCATTACTCCGGAAGAAGTACAGACCTGGCAGCCCGGCGACACCTTGCTGCTGTCCGGCAAGTTGCTCACCGGCCGTGATGCGGCGCACAAGCGCATGGTGGACATGATTTCCAAAGGCGAAAAACTGCCGGTGGACTTCACCAACCGCTTTATCTACTACGTGGGCCCGGTAGATCCGGTCGGCGACGAAGTCGTCGGTCCTGCTGGTCCGACCACCGCTACCCGCATGGACAAGTTCACCCGCACCATGCTGGAAGAAACCGGTTTGATTGGCATGGTCGGTAAAGCCGAGCGTGGTGATGCCGCCATCGAAGCCATCAAGGACAACAAGGCCGTGTACCTCATGGCCGTGGGCGGCGCCGCCTACCTGGTGTCCAAAGCGATCCGCAAATCCCGCGTGGCGGCCTTTGAAGATCTGGGCATGGAAGCCATCTACGAATTCGAAGTGGAAGACATGCCCGTCACTGTGGCCGTGGACTCCGCAGGCGAATCCGTACACAAGACCGGCCCGGTCATCTGGAAACAGAAGATCGCAGAAAAGAGCGCGTAGTAACGCCGTTCTTTGAACTACAAAAAAGCCGCGTGTGTTACGCGGCTTTTTTTTTGGGTTCAAAGAACGGCCGCATCACGCATCACGCATCACGCAACAAGCTACACGCTTAACCCAAACCGATCATCCGTAGGAGCCTGCCTGCAGGCGATACGAGCCAAAGCGAGGTACGATTTCACCCCCAACTCGCATTCAAAACTTCCCCGTTTTCACCCGCTCGCAAGTTGAATTTGTAGGATATGGCTTACATATTTTTGTAAGTGGTTGAGATAAGGTGGTTTTTCAAAAAAGAGGATGCAAGAAAAGTCCGAGTAAAAACTCCCGTTCAAAACGCAAGTGCAAGAAAAGTCTGTTGAGAGTGATTCCTGCCTGTGGGGTAAGTCACTGATTGATAGACGATTTGATGTGATTCTTGGGTCAGGGTTTATCGGGGATATAAAGCAAAGTGTTATATCGCATCTGCAATTGAATAAACTGTTAGCTTCTCGGAGTAGAAACCGAAATTATGGATGACGATTACCAAAATCCCCGGTCGGGAAAGACCTATATAAGCCCTTCACTCCAAGCTTTTGGTGATAAGGAGAGAAGGGTTCGTATTGCATCTAAAATTCTACCTTCTGAAGATGGATATGAGTATGCAAAAGAGCGCGATGAGGTAGTCTTAAGAAAGAAGCCAGACGCAAAAACTTATATAACAGCGAAGTTCTTAGAAGATACTAGGCAAACCTTCGTTTTAACTGTCCAAAAGTTTGTATCAGAAACAGGACAGCCTTATGGGTCTGGATTTTCATTTGTAGGTGAAGAAATAGGCCGGTTCTGCGAGTTTCTAGCAAATATCCAATCCGTAGATTTCAAGAACAGAGCCAGAGTAAATATTACTGATGAAGAGCTTCGAAAAATAGCTTTAACCTCTCATCAGGCAAAGGCCTTTCTTGCTGAAAATCAAGAATTGTTTGCTGAAGTACTCAAATCCGAGGTGACTACAGAAGACCTTGTTGCAGTAGGCTTTCGAAAGAAGCAGTTAAGTGTCTATGACAATCTTCTGCATGACCAAAACTACTTCGACGATTTAAAAAATATTAAGAAATGCTCTAATGAAGCTTTATGGCAAAAGTACTTTGAAAAGAACCCTTGGGTATTTGGTTATGGGCTAGGTTACATATTCTTGTCCAGTCTCGATGATAGAAAGCTAGAGCAAGTAGTCCAAGGGCATAGCGTAGATTCGCATGGCAAGCGTGTTGATGCTCTTATGAAAACAAAAGGCATTATTTCCAATCTATGCTTTGTTGAAATCAAGACTCACACGACTGCTTTGCTAGAGGCTAATCCTTATCGCTCAGGCTGCTGGGCGCCTTCGAAAGAATTGGCTGGTGCTATCGCGCAAGTCCAAGGTACTGTCGCCTCAGCTGTGGAAAATCTATCTAGCAGAATTAATCCCAGTGATAGTGAGGGCAACCCAACTGGCGAGGAAATTTATAATTACCAACCTAAATCCTATTTGGTAATAGGCAGTATGGGAGAATTTGTGTCAGAGCATGGCGTGAACAAAGACAAACTGAGGTCATTTGAGCTGCTTCGTAAAAATACTTCTAACCCAGAAATTATTACATTTGATGAACTGTATGAGCGTGCAAAATTCATTGTCCAGCACAACCAAAGCTAACAAAGCGCTGCTGCCGGACAATTTTTCCGCTGCGCTTCAAAATTGCCGCAGAGCGCGGCGTTAGCTTTCAATGGAAAGTTCAGTGCCAGTCCTAGTCCGCCTCGACAGTAATGTCATTATTGATATGTGTGACGGAAGGCGAGATGCCTTGAAGTCCGCAATTATTCAGTCTGTAAACAACGGAAAGTATCTATTTCCATTTAGTGCATCTCAAGTTTCCGAAATTACTCAATATCCTATTACACAAAGGTGCGAGAGCCGGTTAGCGTTTCTCAGCCAAATTAGCAAAAATGTGTACTTTGCCAATTGCATTCAGACATACGAATATCGTGTTGAATCTCCATTGGAAGTCTATGAAACGTTAAATTCAGCGTTACCTAAGCTAAATGAAAATGCGTTATTTGCCAACTTCATACCCCACGAACAGGTTGTGAAATATAGGTCGCAGCTAGGATTAGACCCAGCCGAACTCAATAACCTTTCTGGGAAAGAGGCAGTGAGAAAAATCGACGAAGCCATTAACTCATCAATACCGCCAGAAATAGACGCACCAAGATCTATCATGGAGATACTAGAAATCAGCAAGGGTATCACTCGGGAAAAATTTTCTCCGTTGTGGGAGTGTTTAGGAAAAACCGAAGGAATAATGACGCGTGGTGCAGATTTGCAGGGGATTTTCTCTATGCTTGAAACATTCGGCTACTGGCCAGATAGCAAAGGAGTCTATGCTAAAGGTTCTCGGTTTCCAGATTCTCAACACCTTTTTGATGCACAACACTGTGTCAAACTGGTAACCAATGACAAGGGAATGAAAAACAGAGCAGAAGCTGCATACATTGTCTCTGGAATTTCGACTCAGGTAATGTTCACCAAAGAGTTTGAACATGAAATAGTTGAAAGTGATCTTCCCCACCAAAAGTAGACACCGATTTACGCACATATCTTCAGGTAATCCTGCTCATATCCAAGAGGGGCCGGGGTCAGGTCTTGCTCCGTGCTTAGACGACAAATGACAAGACCACCCCCGTAGTGTTCTCTTTACACTGAATCCACGGTAGAACAGGGAAACACAACCCTCGACGGATCCCGCTATGTCCACAGTTTCCCAGACCCTTTGGCTTAGAACCCTGTTCCTCATCGGCCTCAGCCTACTATTTACCCATGAACTGGATGCCATGACACATAGCGAGTGGCGGGTACTGCCTCTGACCAGCTGGCTTGAGCCGGAGATGGGGCGTTTGGTGTTTGTGGTACTGCATGTGCCCCTGTTCGCGCTGGTGTTAGGCTGGTTGACCAGCCAGTTGCCGCAGCGTGTGCTGCAGGGACAGTTCTGGGTGTCGGTATTTCTGGTGGTGCATGCCGGGTTGCATCTGGCCTTTAGCGGGCAGGCGCACTATACGTTTGAGGGTATGCTTTCCAATACGCTGATCTTTGGCGCTGCGGTGTTTGGGGCGGGGTATCTGGCTGGAAATTACTGGATGGGACGGGCCTAGTCCTGCGGGGTACCCGGAGGAAAATCGCGGTGGAACCACCGCTCATACAGAGCCGGCATCTCATGGTCGGGAAGAATCAAGAAGAGAGGACGATGACGGATATTACCTTCACCGCGGATCAGAAGGCCCGCATGGTCAGCAAGATTAAGAGCTACTTTGAAGATGAACTGCAGCAGGAGATCGGCGGATTTGAGGCGGAGTTCCTGATTGATTTTTTCGCCAGGGAAATTGGCCCTTACTTCTACAATCGAGGTCTGTTTGACGCCCATCAGGTGCTCACCGAGAAGATGGAAGAAGTAGGCTATGTGTTGCAAGAGTTGGAAAACCCGGAAGGATAGGGTTTAGTTGGGTGGTTGTATGGCCCTTGGGTTGGGTATGGATTCATTGAAAAAGGAAAATAAAGAATGGAAAGCCGTGATTATCTTGAAATGACCTTTCGCTCGATCAATTGTTTCTCCGACGATGGGAAGCTGGATGTCAACGAGTTGGACTCGTTGGTACAGATCGCCATGCGTGACGGGGAGATCGATGATAACGAGAAGCGTGTGCTGCGCAATATTATCGACCGGCTGACTCCGGCGGAGTTGACGGCCGAAATGCAGACTCGATTGCTGGCTCTAAAGGAGCAGCACGGGATTTAATTCCGCTGCTGGTGAAAAAGCCGATCTTGTGAGCGGCTTTTTTGTTGGCCATGAATAAGTCCGGGGAGCCCGGCCCCGTCCCTGGGGCGCGGAGATCAATCAGCAGGCTTTCCTGGGGTCACAGTAATGAAGGCCTGTGGGCTACCCGGACGATCAATATACTGTTCATTTGGTCAGTGGTCAAATAAAGGCAGTTTCGAGTTGTGAGTTTCGAGTTGCGAAAGGCAAAACCTAAAACCCGTTGCCGCTAGGGCACCTTCCGGTTTTTGATCTTCGAAACTCGAAACTCGAAACTCGAAACTCGAAACTCGAAACTCGAAACTCGAAACTCGAAACTCGAAACTCGCCCTGGTCTGCGCCAACCGCAGGATCGCTTGCAGGCAAGCTCCTACGGTGGCGGTGGCAGCAAGGTTAGCCAGCTCTCAGCTTCGGTTTGAAGGTGATGAGCAGGGCGGGCAGCAGGGTCAGGTTGCTGAGCAGGGCCACCAGCATGGCGAGGCCGGTGAGCAGGCCGAAGTACACCGTGGGGTTGAAGCTGGACAGCGCCAGGATCGAGAAGCCGGCAATGATGGTGAGCGAGGTGTAGTACATCGCTTTACCAATGGAGCCATGGCAGCGCTTCATGGTGGCGACATAGTCGTTGTCGTTGGGCAGCTCTTCATGGAAGCGGTGGATGTAGTGGATGGTGTCATCCACGGCAATACCGATACTGATGGCGGTGATGGTGATGGTCATCAGGTCCAGTGGCAGGCCAATCCAGCCCATCAAGCCCAATACCAGTGCTGAGGAGACCAGGCTGGGCACCATGCTGATCAGAGCCACGGGCACGCTGCGGAACAGAATTAGCAGCATGAACAGGATAGCGGCAAAGACGTAGCCGAGGGTCTTGATCTGGGAGTCAAACAGGCTCTGCAGCATGTTGTTATAGAGCACCATGGCGCCAGTAAGGTGTACCTGTTCCGGCTGCAGGCCAAAATCGCTTTGCAGATCATGGCGAATCTTGGCCAGCAGGTCGTTACGGTTCAGGTTCTTGTCCGAGTCAATCACCCGCACGCTGATACGAATCTGGTTGCCATCATCGGACAGGTACGGAGTGACCAGCTGCTTTTGCAGATCAGCAGGAATGAACTTGGCCAGCAACATGAGCTGGACATAGGACAAAGGGCCGCCGTTAAGTTTTTCGGCAACCTCATAGGTGGTGGCCAGTGACAGCACTTTGCCGGTTTCCGGCAGGCTCTCCAGGTAGTTCTGAATCTCTACCAGCTGCCCCAGACGGGCCGGGGTAAACCAGTAGGCGTCCTTGAGCGATAGCCCCTGGGAAGACGGCTCGGCAAACGGATCATCGCCCCCTTCGGCAAACGGGTCGGTGGCGGGTATGTCGTCGGCAAAGGGATCACTGTCAGCAAAAGGGTCCTCGCTGGCGAAGGGATCGGTATCACTGGTATCCGACGCGAATGGATCGCTGTTGTCAGAGGCAAAGGGATCGCCGGTTGAATCCTCAAGCGCCTCGCCGTCCCAGCCTTCACTGGCTTGATTGCTCTGTACCACCGCTTTGGGTTCGACCTTGGGCGCATCAATGACGATATCCAGCGGGGTGGTGCCCCCCAGCTTGCGATCAATCTGCACCATGCCCTTGTAGATCTCGGTGTCTTCCTGGAAGTAGTCGATGAAACGGTTTTCCACCGTTAGCCTGGTGATCCCCCAGAGCGACCCGCCCACCATGACCAGTGCAAGCAGCAAGAGGGTGGGGCGGTGCCGTTCGGTAAAACCGGCAAACGCGAGAGTCAGTTCACGGCTGATGTCCTTGCCCTGGCGAGGCTTGCCTGACGGCAAGTGGGAAAGCATGGCCGGGAAGGCCAGGAAGCAGACCACCAGAGCCACGCCCAAGCCAATGGTCATCATCCAGCCGAAGTCGATCACCGGGCGGATGCCACTGATCACCAGTGAGGAGAAGCCCACCATGGTGGTGAGGATCATGTAAATGCTGGGGCGCATCATGTGCGCCGCAGTTTCCTTGATCAGCCAGCTCTGTGAGGCTTCCGGGTTCTCTTCATGCAGTTCCCGAAAGCGAACAGTGAGGTGGATGGTGATGGACATAGTGATGATGAGCAGCAGAGAGATGTAATTGCTGCTGATCACCGACACTTTCCAATCCATCAGCCCCAGTAAGCCGGTGACGACAGTCACGGTAATGGCACAGCACACCAGCGGTACGATCACCCAGCGGGGACGGCGGAAAATGATGAACAGGGCGATGATCAGGAACACCAGAACACCCACACCGAATACCTTGAGATCGGCGCGGATGAAGCTGACCACGTCGGTGGTGATCATGGGCAGACCGCCCAGGAACAAGTCCGCCCTGTCGCGGTAGTTGTCCATGATATCGCGTACCTGCTGGATTTCATCCGCAGTGCGGCCTTGCAACTCGGAATTGTAATCGCTGAAGGCTCGGCTGGCCCTGGCCAGTTCGGCTTTGCCGGCCTCATCCAGTTCACCGCTGCGGTCCTGGGCGCGCAGGTCATTACGGCGATTAAGCAGTTCGAAATATTTCTCGTCCCGTTTGAAGTTTACCAGCAAGGCGGTAGTGCCACCGTCATCACTGACCAGCAGGTCTTCATAGAGCGGGTTGACGTCAGTGAATTCGTCTTCGGCCAGTTGCAGGTCCACATCACTGTCCATCAGTGTGCGGTAGTTGTTGGCCAGTTCGCTGAACTCCACCTGGGGGCTGAACAAGAGGGGGACATCCAGCACGCTGTAAACGGACTTCACCCGGCTGACGTTTTTCAGGTCTTGCTGCAAGCCCTGCAAGTGCTCCAGCGAATCACGCTGGAATAAAGGCGCATCCGTGGGGGTGTACGTAATGACCAGAAAATCACTGCCGCCATAGTTCTTTGAAACCTTGCGGTAGTATTCCAGATCCTTGTCGTTTTCCAGCACCAGGGAGTCGGTGGAAGCATCAATCTGGAAGTGACGGGCTTGCCATCCCGCATACCCGCAAACCAAAGCCAGGAGAACCAGCCAGAAAAGGGGGTGGGCAAGCACCACCCGGCTATAGGCGTTAAACAGCCGATGTGTCATGGATTATTCCGTTGTTGTTGTCAGCGCGTTCAGAACATGGAGGCATATTCTGCGGCAAAGCGGGTATCAAAGCGGTGAATGAGCTTGCCCAGTGGCCAGCCCACCAGAGGCGTCATCAGGCCTTCCGTCCACTCTTCCTGATGAACACGGCAGTTGCCATCGTCGTCATCAAGGAAAGTAAAGCGGTGCAGGATGCGGCCTACGGGGGTATCAAGCCCCCAGGTAATGCGCTCGTCTTTCCGATACTCATACACACGAACGATGACCGGTGCCGGCGGCAAGCCGGGCAGGTCGACCACAAACATCAGGAATGCACCCGGGCGCCAGTCACCATTCAGCAGACGGGCATGGCGGACAATGGAGCACCAGCTTTGCCAGTTGCTGGCATCAGCAAATAGCTTGAATGCCTGTTTTCGCGGGGCAAGGGTGTCGGTGACCTCGTCGACCAGATAGCGTTTCAGCATGATCAATCCTGTTGTTGTCCGTGTTTGGTGGTGATCCTGATGCAAGCCCATAGCTTACCGATGCATCAGGCGGCATAACAGGCCAATTGTGTGTCGCCTGTTGACCCTTGCTGCGGCTTTTTCTAGCTTGGATGGGCCTGCGAGGAACACCTATGACAACAACCATGCTGCCTGCTTCCATTTTGCCTGGCCTTCTGGAGGTTTCCCTGCGAAGCCAGCAAGACATACCGGCACTTTTCGAGCGCCTGGGCATCGATGTGGATATTGTCGGGCGCAGCGACCGGTTTATCAGCCTTTCACAGCTGGATGAACTACTTTTTTCGGCTTTCATGGAAAGTGGTGATCCGCTGTTTGGTCTGCGAGTTGGCGCGGATAACCACTACGGAAATCTGGATCTGCTGGGCAACTTGATGGCCACTGCCGAGACGCTGGGGGCCGGGCTCAATACCTTGTTCCAGTACAAGGACCTGCTGGTGCCCTATCTGGAGTTCAACCTGGATATCGACGCCGGGCGGGCTCGACTGGCGGTGGAGACCGGCTCTCCTGAAATGCGTTTTACCGGCTCCCGTATTCATAATGATCTGGTACTGGCGACCATGGTGGCCATTGGCCGCTCCCTGCTGGCCAGTGACATGCCGCTGGAGCAGGTGCTGTTCCTGCACCCTCAGCCCGATGTCGATGAGTTGGCTTGCTACAGGGAGTTTTTTCAGTGTGCTCTCCAGTTCTCCGCTGGCGTTAATGCCATCGTCTTCCCGGAGTCAGTGCTGCATGCGCCACTGCCACGAGCCTTTCCCAAATATAATGAACGGCTGAAACGCTCCGCTGATCAGGTGATGTCGGGGCTATCCCGGGCTGGTGGGGTGACGGGCAAGGTTTTGCTACGGATTCAGGGCATGTTGGGTGTGGGTGATATCACTATCGAGACGGTGGCGGCGTCACTGGCCATGAGCCCGAGAACCCTGCAGCGGCGGTTGCAGGAGGAAGGGACCCGCTTCGCGGCATTGAGGGATCAGGTCAAGCATCGCCATGCCTGTGAGGCCATGGTGTCCCGTGACTGTGACCTTTCGGCGCTGGCGCAGCAGCTGGGCTTTTCGGACATTGCCAATTTCTATCATGCGTTCAAACGTTGGCAGGGATGCGCCCCCGGCGAGTACCGTCGCCAGCACAGCAAGCCTTGATACGACGTCGAGTGCGGCACTTTGCCGCATTGGATTCTTTCTCAAGCCCGGTAGTCTTGCGCCCCATCTTCAAGCTACCGGGTTTTCATCATGTTGCTGCGTCATTTGCCTGCGTTTTTTCTTGCCGTATCCGCCTTCTTACCTGTTGCTTCACTGGCCCATTACCAGGGGGGGCGGGTTGACAGTCATGCGCCTATCTCTGTGATGGGTGATCACACCCACGGCAAGGGGGAGTGGATGCTTTCCTACCGCTATATGGGGATGAGCATGAGCGGCGCCAAATCCGGCAGCGAATCCCTGAGTACCGAGGAAGCTTTTGCCGAGATTCCGGGTATGGGCATGATGAACATGAAGGTGCTGCCCTATGAAATGACCATGGAGATGCACATGCTGGGCGGCATGTACGCGCCTACAGACAATCTGACGCTGGTGGCCATGTTGCCCTATGCCACCCGTGAGATGACCGCGAAATCGCGGATGACCATGATGATGACAACCACCGAGACTGAGTTTGATACGCAGACGTCCGGGATCGGTGACGTCGCCATCGGCGGGCTTTACAAGTTTTATGATCAGGACGGCTATCGGGTACATCTCAACCTGGTACTGGGTTTGCCCACGGGATCTATTGAGGAAGAGGACTACCTGCCCATGCAGCAGCAGGATGCCCAACTGCCCTATGGCATGCAGCTGGGTTCCGGTAGTTATGAGGCGCGCCCAGGTATCACGGTTAACAAGCAGTTTCCCGGGTGGAGTTGGGGAGCCCAGGCCAGCGCGAAAATTGCACTGGATGAAAACGATCAGGGCTACAAGCTGGGCTCGCGCAGATACCTGAGCGCCTGGGCTGCCAGACCCCTGGCACCCTGGGCATCGGTTTCTGTTGCGGCTTACAAGAGCTGGTGGTCGGATATTCATGGCGAGGCTGGAGACCTGACCGTTTCGCCGATGATGAACCCGGCAGCGGATCCTGATGCCAGAGGCGGCCAGCGTCTGGACCTGGGGCTGGGCGTCAATCTGATGGGCAAGCAGGGGGCCCTGAATGGACACCGTTTGGCCATGGAATACCGGGCGCCGGTCCAGGAGTCTCTGCATGGTATCCAGATGGAAACGGATTACAGTTTTACGCTGGGTTGGCAGAAGGCGTTCAACTAATCCAGGCTTCCCTGTGGTGGGGGTAGCGTATTGGATGCCCTGCAAGGCCACTAGTCCTGACCCTGAAAGAAAGGACACAAAAAAGCCGCACTCGTGAGAGTGCGGCTTTTTTGTGAATTCGAAATGGTGCCGGAACGCGGAATCGAACCGCGGACCTACTGATTACGAATCAGTTGCTCTACCGACTGAGCTATCCCGGCATGCCCGTTGTACAGGGCGGCGCTAGTTTAGCAGGACGCTCCGTACAGGCAAGCAGGAATCAGCCTTCCTGCTTGATGCCAGCCAGTTTGCGGGCATGCCACTTCTTTTTCTCTACATCCATGCCTCGCAGAATCTGGATGCGCTGGGCCTGGGGGCTGCCGGCACCGTGCATGGACTCGGTGAGATAACCGACGGCATTGCGGCCCAGGGTCATGTTCTCGATGAGACGCAGGATGCGCATGCGATCCTCAGTGGGAATGTCTTCGCGGCCCTTGAGGAAGCGGCGGATGATATCGCCCGCCTCTTCGTTGTTCAGATCCTGCTCGCTGGGCATGGTGACCATGATGCCACCGGCCAGATCCTGGGCAAGCCGGGATATCTCATAGGGGAAGCGGGTCACGTTGTGCTTGCAGACGTTGGCCAGCATGGTGTCGTTCATGTAGATACCGCTGGGCATTTTTTTCGCTTCATGGGAGCTGGCGATACCAGAGGAATAGATGGTCTCGTTGAGGTGGGTCATTTCCACCAGCTTGTCGCGGATATGGCTGACTTTCTCCAGCCCGTTGTACTCCACGATGGAAGCCGCGGCACCCACCATCACATCGCCGAGGCCGGTTTTGCAGACGTAACTGGCGCGGTGGTACGCCGTAAAGCGGGTGACCAATTCCTGGGCAAATTCGTACTCGCCGTCCATGAACACATGCTCGTTGGGAATGAAGACATCATCGAAATACACCAGTACTTCCTGACCACCGTACTGGGCGTTGCCCTGGTCGATGTCGCCGCCTTCCATGGCTCGCGTGTCGCAACTCTGGCGGCCGTAGATGTAGGTGATGCCGTCGGCGTCGCCGGGGATCATGCCGACCACGGCGTAGTCCTTGTCGGCTTCAGTGAGGTTCATGGTCGGCAGTACGCAGATCCAGTGCTGGTTCCAGCCTCCGGTCATGTGGGCCTTCACGCCTTTCACGTAGATACCCTTGTCAGTGCGGCGGGTAACACGCATGAACATGTCCGGATCCGCCTGTTCCGCCGGGCGCTTGCTACGGTCGCCTTTCGGGTCTGTCATGCCGGCGGCAATCAGAATGTTCTTGCGCTGGGCTTCCTTGAGGAAGTCCAGATAGCGCTGGTGATACTGGGTGCCGTGCTTTTCATCGATTTCGTAGGTGACTGAGTGCAGCACGCTAATGGTGTCCAGACCGGTACAGCGCTGAAAACAGGTGCCAGTGATCTGGCCCATGCGGCGCTGCATCTTGTTCTTCATGACCAGATCCGCCGGAGATTCCACGATGTGCAGAAAGCGGTTTACTTGCTCTTCGATCAGCGGAGACCAGGCAGTGGCCAGTTCAGGTTCGTCGATGGCCAGATCATAGCTGGCGCGCAGGGCGTTGATGCTGGGTTTGATTATGGGGTGATCAGCAGGCTCGTCGATCAGCTCACCGAACAGGAACAGGCGAGTGCCACGGTTACGAAGACTGGCCAGGTAGTCATCCCCGGTCTTGATGACGGGAATACGGTCCCAGCGGTCCTGGGCTGACTCTTCACGAGTGGGAGCAGGGGTAGCGGCGTTCATGGTGCCTCCTGTGATCTTGTCGGAATACGGGCCGCGTCTGTGGCTGGCGCAGCACTGTGCAACTTGGGTATGAAACTGATGGTATACAGCGTGTGGTGTTAGGCAATGACAGAATCGAACGTGGTTCTCTACGGTCAAGTCAGTGAGGCGGAGAGGACAGGGGGGCAACACTCAGGGCCGATTGTTGGCATGGCGGCATATGGCCGTGCCATCGTCCAGACGCCGTAGGCGGCGTCAACGGGCCGGGTTTGATCAGGCACACACTGCCGGAAGCGCGCAGTGTATGCCGGTCTGATTAGCGGGCCTTGAAAACCATGGATGCGGAATTCAGGCAATAACGCAGCCCGGTGGGTGCCGGGCCATCGGGGAAGACATGACCCAGGTGACCGTCGCAGCGGGTACAGCGGATTTCCGTGCGGATCATGCCGTGGCTGATATCACGGATTTCGCGAATATGGGCTTCATCAAAGGGCGCATAAAAACTGGGCCAGCCGGTGCCGGATTCGAACTTACTGTCGGAGCTGAACAGGGGAAGGTCGCATAGTTTGCAGTGATAGACGCCGGATTCCTTGTTATCCAGCAGGCCACCGCAGAAGGGTGGCTCGGTGCCCTGATTGAGCAGGATACGGCGCTCTTCTTCGGTGAGCTCAGCGGCATTTTTTTGTTTTTCAGCATCGGTTAGCGGGGTCAGGTCGTACCCGCTGGCGGATTTCGCCTCGTTCATCAGGCGTCTCCTTTGAGTTTGTCAGGGAAGGCGTGGATCAGCTTTTCCACCTTGGGCATAGCGATGGCGCGGATGTAGCCCTGTTGAGGGTTCCGGCGGGCAAAATCCTGATGGTAGGCCTCGCCGGGGTAGAACTGCTCCAGCGGTTCCAAAGTGGTCACGATAGGCGCGGTAAAGGCGCCAATGGCTTCCAGTTGCTGGATGTAGGCTTCTGCCACTGCTTTTTCTTCATCGCTTTGGAAGAAAATGGCGGAACGGTACTGGGTGCCGCGGTCATTACCCTGGCGGTCTTTCTGTGTGGGGTCATGGGCCACGGAGAAAAAGACCTTGAGCAGCTCCCCGTAGCTGATGACGTTGCTGTCGTATTCGATATCCACCACCTCAGCATGGCCGGTGGTGCCGGTGCAGACCGCTTCATAATTGGCGGTGCTGGGGGCGCCGCCGGCATAACCGGAGGTGACGGCCACAACGCCTTCAAGGTTCAGGTACACCGCTTCTACACACCAGAAGCAGCCGCCGGCCAGCACCGCGTGGCGGGTGCTGGCCGCAGGTAGATCGGTAACGGCGTCGGGAAATCGTTCCGGATGAATGGCGAGGGTGGTTCCGGGGATCACCGGGTTCATGGTTGCCTCCTTGAAGCCCCCGGATTGCCGGGGGCGGCCAGTGGTCAGCAGAGGGGTTAGTCCTGTTTCACCGCGCCACTGGCTATTAATGATTCGATGGTGCTTTCTTCGAAGCCTGCACTACGCAACACGTCAAGGCTATCTGCCCCGGCAGTGGTTGCGGCCCTCACTTCGCCAGCGTTGCTGCGAGAGAAACGCGGTGTCGGTGCCGGCTGAATGCTGCCACTCACGTTCACAAAGGAACCGCGAGCCACGTTATGCGGGTGTGAAGGCGCTTCTTCAAGGCTGAGTACCGGTGCAAAACAGACATCGGTTCCTTCCATGAGTTCGCACCACTCATCACGGCTCTTCTGTTTGATGACAGCCGCCAGTTTTTGTTTCATCTCCGGCCATTTGGGCGGGTTCATTTGATGGCCAAAATCATCGGCGGGCAATTCAGCAATGCGGCACAGCTCCGCGTAAAACTGAGGCTCGATGCTGCCGATGGAAACGTATTTGCTGTCAGCAGTTTCATACACTTCATAAAAGTGGGCGCCAGAATCCAGCATATGGGTACCGCGTTGATCGCTGAACAGCCCTTGGGACTTGAGGCCGTAGAACATGGCCATGAGGGCCGCGGAGCCTTCCACCATGGAGGTGTCGACCACCTGGCCTTCACCAGAGCGCTGTGCTTCCAATGCGGCACAGACCAGTCCAAAAGCCAACATCATGCCGCCACCGCCAAAGTCGCCTACCAGATTGAGCGGGATGGCCGGTTTTTCGCCGGCACGGCCCATGGCGTGCAGTGCACCAGAGAGAGAAATGTAGTTCATGTCGTGGCCAGCAGCCTGTGCCAGCGGGCCTGTCTGACCCCAGCCGGTCATGCGGCCGTAAACCAGCTTGGGATTACGGGCCATACATTGCTCCGGGCCGATGCCAAGACGCTCGGTGACGCCAGGGCGGAAGCCCTCGAAGATACCGTCGGCAGTTTCACACAGCTTGAGTACGGTCTCGATGCCTTCGGGCTTTTTCAGATCCAGCGCCAGGTTCTGGCGATTGCGGAACAGAACGCTGTGGCCGATAGCAGAATGGGGGTTGCCGCCGGGACGGTCGACGCGAATGACGGTAGCGCCCATATCGGCCAGCATCATGCCGCAGAAGGGGCCGGGACCAATGCCGGCCAGCTCAATGAAAGTCAGTCCGTGGAGTGGGCCTGTCATAGAGATTTTTCCGTTGTCTGGTGTCTGGTTGGATACCGGCAACGGGCGCAGCACCCGAGGAAGGTGCACATTTTGCCTGCGTTACAGGTATCCCTGTTCACGTAGTGTTTTGCGCAGGGCCTGGCACTGACTCTTGGCGATGACCGCCATGTTATTGGCTTCGTGGGTGGTGGCTACACCGGTCCAGATCGGGTTGCCTTCTGCGTTAATCAGTTCAGCACCGTGCTGGCGAAGCGCTTCCGGGATGTCGGCTTTTCTCAGGTCACCGCCAATGCCAACTTCCCAGGTGGGAGGAAGGCTGCCCGGGGTCTGGTTCATGGCGTTGAGCTGGTTCACCGGTTGTGGCGGCTCAGCGGCATCAATCAGCAAGTGGGTCAATTCCACGACGAGAATCCGGTCTACCCCGGTTTCCTGCGCCCAGTGGAGAATGCGTTGTTTTCCGCCTTCATACCATAACGGTAATTCCTGATGGCTGAGCAAAATGGTCAACGAATCGCTGGAAAATATATCCCTGCAGGTCAGCTCCCAGGTTTCCCGCACGCTGCCTTCCGGTGTATGCGCCACCAACAGCAGTTGGTCCTGTTTCGGGAAGCTGCCGTCACTGGTGTAGCGGGTGGCAACATCCGTGGTGCTGGCACAGCCTGTCAGGAGCAGGGCGGGAAGCAGTGCCGCAATCAGGGAACGCATGGCAGATCTCCAGTAGGTTTGTGAGGTCAGTGTATCAGTGCCATCGAGGGGGTACAGCAAGTTGAGGCCGCGACGGCGGTGATCCGTGGAGAAAAGTGTGTTTACCGATAAGCGTAAGCAATACAGCGCCCGCTGGCAGCGGAGAGCCTCTTGACTCAGGGTATGTTGGATACAGAGGCAGCAAAAGGAATGATTGCGCCGACCGTAAAGGACACCCCGTGTATACGGCGCGCGCGGGAATGCGTGGGCAAAGCGTGAAGGCTGTTCACAGAAGTACACAACGTGTTACCCAACTCATGGATATGGCTGGGGGCACAACATAACCGTAACGCAAAACCACCGTAACCCAATTTTTTTTGATTCCGCCTCCTATTCTAATGATTGCACTGTTCATTCATACCCAAGGGGGGTAGCCATGAAAGGAAGCATACGTATCAGTACATTGGCAGCCGGCATCATGCTGGCAACGAATGCCATCGCTGCTGATGAGAGTACTGATCCAACTCGCCAGTACCTGGCGCCAATGATGCATTACCTGATTCTTGATGATGATCGCGACATTTCCAGCAAAGGGCTGGGTGGCGGTCTTATCTATGGTCGTCAGTTGTCAGATCACCTCTGGTGGGAGACCGAAGGCGCCGGCTATGGGCTGGATACGGGGGTCGATGATGTGACTGACTTCTTCCAGTACAGCCTGAGCACAGGCGTGGCTTATGCCTTTGGCGATCGAGAAGGGTTTACCCCGTTCGTTCTCGCCCAGATTGGCGGCATCTATAACGATGTGGTTCCCGATGATGACGATGGCCTGAATCTGCATGCCAACGTGGGGGTTGGTGCGGTGACCGGCCCGATTTTCGATAACGGTCTCAAGCTGCGCTTTGAAGGCCGTTACATGTATGACGATTTTGATGGCGTGTCTGGCACGACTTCTGACGGTGAAGGCGGTTTCAATGACTGGCGCCTCTCACTCGGCCTGGAAATTCCGCTGGGTGTTACTCGCACTGTCGAAGTAGAAAAGATTGTCTACCAGACTCGCGAAGTAGAAAAAGTCGTTGAGAAGGTTGTTGCTGAAGCGGATAGCGATAATGACGGCATTGCCGACAGCCGCGACATGTGTCCGAACACGCTTGCTGGCGGCAAGGTAGATGGCCAGGGCTGTCTGCTCAAGAACCAGACGATTTCCTTCAACAACATCGGCTTTGAGCTGAACTCTGCGAAGATTACGGCATCTTCCCGTCCGACCCTGGACAAGCTGGCCGATTCCCTGAACGCGCAGACGGATTTCAATGTGGAAATCGCGGGTCATACCGACAGCTCTGGCTCTGCCGAGTACAACGAAAGCCTGTCTGACAAGCGTGCCAATTCTGTTCGCAAATACCTGATTGAGAAAGGGGTTGCGGCAGAGCGTCTGACGTCTCGTGGATACGGTGAAGTGGATCCGGTTGCCAGCAATGAAACCGCTGCAGGCCGAGCCATGAATCGCCGCGTTGAATTCCGCGTCAGCGAATAAGGAGAGAGATCATGAGTAGTTCGATGAAGACAATCTTTGCCATTCTGCTGGCCGCAACACTGGGGCTGGGGTTGGCAGGCTGTGAAGCCGATGGTGATGGTACGAGCGGAAGTAGCAATACGCCGTCCACCCGTAATGCTGATCAGGATAATGACGGTATCCCGGATACCGTCGACAATTGCCCCGTCAATCCGAACGCCATGCAGGAAGATCAGGATGGTGACGGTATCGGCGATGTGTGTGACGACGACCGTGATGGCGATGGCACCCCTGACGATACCGATAACTGTCCTCTGGTGGCCAATGCCGATCAAGCAGATACCGATATGGATGGAATCGGTGACGCTTGCGACATGGATAACGATCAGGACAACGATGGCATCGATGATGGTGTCGACAACTGCCCGACTATCTTCAACCCAGAGCAGAGCGATGTGGACAACGACGGTATTGGTGACGTCTGTGATGACGATGCGGATAACGACGGCGTTCCAAATGACACCGACAACTGTGTTTATACCGCCAACGCTGACCAGGCTGACTCGGACAGCAATGGTGTTGGTGATGCCTGTGAGGGCGACATCGATGGTGACACCATTCTGGACGACCAGGACAACTGTCTGACGACACCTAATACTGACCAGGCGGACCAGGACCTGGATGGTATTGGCGATGTCTGCGATGACGATCGTGATGGTGATGGCGTGCCGAATGACGCGGATAACTGCCCACAGGTGGCCAATGCTGACCAGGCAGATGACGATAACGACGGTATTGGTGATGTTTGTGACCCTGACGGCCCCGGCGGCCCGGCTAATGATCAGGACGGCGATGGTATTCTGGACGGAGATGACAACTGCCCAACTATTCCTAACGCCGATCAGGCTGACGGTGATGGTGATGGTGTGGGTGATGTGTGTGATGACGCGTTCGAGTGTGGTGCCGCCCTGAACTATCAATCTCTGACGCAGGCGGATTACACCGCCAGCGGTGACGTACTGGGTGTGTGCCTGGGCTGTAGCGTCGATGATCCTGAGCTGAGCATCGATGAAATCAATGCCACTTTCGCCCAGCTGAATATCGGTGCTGCGCTGGTGTATGGTGGAGCGGCACTGGCGATTGACGCCAACGACACCAACAACGACATCACAGACAACGTTATCGGCTTTGTGGTCTCCGACTTCTCGTCGCAACTGTTGAATGCTGAGCTGTTGGGTAACTTCACCACCATTCGTTTCTACGACGAAGGTGTGGAAGTGGCGAGTGCGGTAGTTGGAGGCGGAGTGCTTGATCTGGATCTGCTTGGCATCGGCGCCAACAGCACCCAGCGTTTCCTGGCCGCTCCGAATCCGGGCGTGACCTTCGATTCCGTGCAGCTGGACTACGCAGGTCTGGTTAACGTCAACAAGACCTTCCGTGTTCACGATGTGTGTGTTGGCAGTCCGTAACGCATCGTTATCATGGAAATGAAAAGGGGCCTTCGGGCCCCTTTTTTTATGCCCCCGCCAATCTGGTTTTGTGCGTTGCTAATTACCGCTCTTCGGTTCGCGATTGGCCCACCGTTTTTGAACAGGTACTCTAGTATCAGGATCACAACAGAGGGGAAATTCATGCGAGTGGGTATGACGTTGGTAGCGAGCCTGTGGCTGGCCCTGCTTACAGGTTGCGATTCCCCGGAGCCGGCGGTGGGCGAGTCCGTCAGCACCTTCGAAAACTACCAGGAAACCGGTGATCTTTCTGCCTTGCGTACCCGCGGCTACATACGCCTGCTGGCGCCGAAGTTTGATGAGCCTTCAGGTCTTCCCCGGGATGGCATTCCCAGTGCGGATTATCAGGCCCAGGCTGAAGATTTTGTGCGATCTCTGGACCTCGAGCCACGCTGGGTCTACGCGGATGACTTCAATGAATTGGCAGAGCTGATCAATGCGGGTAGCGCTGACATCATCGTTACCAACTACACCGTGACCGAAACCCGTAAAAAAACGCTCGCCTTCTCCACCCCCATCAATTCAGTGCAGGAAAAACTGGTGTTACCCGCCGCACTGGCGGACAAGCCATTGTCGGAGATGGAAAGCCTGACTATCTCTGTACCCGAAGGCACCGCCTACCAGGAAACCGCTGAAAAACTGGCAAAACGGCATGAGCATATCAGCGTTGAGGTGATGGACAGCAAGCTTTCTGACGAAGAACTGGTGGAAGCGGTCGAGAGTGGAGAGCTGGCGGCTACCATTGTTGATAGCAACATGCTCGATGTCCTGCTGGATAATCAGGGGGCCACCAGTGCTGTGGTCGCAGGGCCGGTCGTGAATCGCAAGCGCCGGATCGCCTGGGCGGTCCGCAAGGATAATACCGAGTTGCTTGATCAAATGAATCAGTACATCACCAGCGAACGGGTGATGACCTCTGTGGACCAGCCTGAGCTTCGTGACTGGACGGCGATCAAGAAGAAGGGGGTGCTGAGAGTCATCACCTCCAACAACCCGGCCAGTTATTTCATGTGGCGTGGTGAGCTGATGGGCTTTGATTATGAGCTCATCAAGCATTTTGCCAAACAACACAACTTGCGTGTCAGTGTAAAGGTCAAGGATTCACCCTCTGCCATGTTCGATGCGTTGCAGGCAGGTGAGGGCGATGTGATCGCGGCCTCCATGACCCGTACCCCTGAGCGTGAGCAACAAGGCTGGATGTTCAGTGAGCGTTATCTTGAGATCAATGAGCAACTCATCGGCCGCGTCGATGACGCCCCCATGGACAGCCTGGATGACCTCACCGGCCGCTCAGTGGCGGTAAGCCCTGACAGTGCTTTCTACGAGACACTGCAGAGCCTCAGGGAGGGAGGGTTGAAGTTCGATATCGTGGCAGTTGATGGCATAACCACTGAACAGTTGATTGATGCCGTTGCCCACGGTGTCTACGACCTGACCATGGCGGATAGCCATCTTGCTGAGATGGAGTCCACCTACCGGGATGATGTGGCGGTTTTGTACCAGTTCGACCCGGCCAAGGACATTGCCTGGGCCATGCGCCCGGAGCAGGCCGCCCTCAAGGAACAACTGGATAAATATATTGCCCGCAATTATCGCGGCCTGTTCTACAACGTGACGTATAACCGTTACTTCAAGGAAAAGAAGACCATTGCCAGCCACGAGCAATATCGAATCAGTGCGGGCAAGGATATTTCCCCGTTTGATGCATTGGTGAAGGACGAGTCCCTGAAGTACGGGCTCGATTGGCGCTTGATTACGTCGCAGATGTACCAGGAAAGCCGCTTTAACCCCAAGGCCCGCTCCTTTGCCGGGGCGCAAGGGCTGTTGCAGGTCATGCCGCGCACCGGCCGGCAGTTTGGCTACAGCAATCTGACCAACCCTGAGATCGGGGTCGCTGCAGGCTTGGCCTACATGGACTGGCTGGAGCAGCGTTTCCCGGCTCGTCTGGACCTGGCCGAAAAACTCTATTTCACACTGGCGGCCTACAATGCCGGGCATGGGCATGTGGAGGATGCGCGCAGGCTTGCCGAACAGCTGGGCAAGGACCCGGACAAATGGTTCGGTAACGTGGAGCAGGCCATGCTGCTGCTTTCCAAGCCCCAGTATGCCCGTAAGGCACGATACGGCTACGTGCGTGGCTCAGAGCCGGTCAACTATGTACGTCAGATCAAGAACCGCTATCTCGGTTATGTTGAGGCACTGGGGGAAAGCTCCTGATCCCGGCAGGGACACCGCTGATACTGGCAAAAGGCCCACCCGGGCAACTGTTTATGCCTGTGGGCTGCCCATCCTGAAAATCCGGGGGGAAGATAGGGAGAAATGACCCCAGACAGGACAAGGATATGTCTTTCTCTGCCTCCCCCCGCAAGCGGGATGCCATTCGGCTCGGGCTGCTGGCCCCGGCCCTGTTGTTGCTGGCCGGCTGTATGGCCGAAGGCGATGGCCAATCAGATGGCAGTCCTGCTTCACCCACGACCAATCAGGCCTTGCTGTGTCCCGGCGCCCCTTCGGAAACCAATGACACCGATAACGATGGCATTGGCGATATTTGTGACCCGGACCCGGATGGGGACGGGGTCCCTAACCAGAATGATAATTGTCCATTGGCCAATAACCCCACCCAAAGCGATCTGGATGGAGATGGTCAGGGGGACGCCTGTGATGCGGATCGAGATGGTGATGGTGTCAACGATGATATCGATAATTGTCCTTCAACGGCCAACCCTGGTCAGGAAAATCTGGATGGCGATGGGCTTGGCGATGTCTGCGACAACGATGTGGACGGTGATGGTGAACTGAATGGCACGGATAACTGCCCACTGACGGCTAACCCGGATCAGACTGATACGGACGGTGATGGGGCAGGGGATGCCTGCGATAGCAACCAGGACACCGACGGTGACGGTATTGATGATGGGGTAGATAACTGCCCCGCTGTGGCCAACCCGTCCCAGGTTGATACCGATAACGATGGGGCGGGTGATGCCTGCGACAGTGATGATGATGGCGATACCGTGCCTGATGTCTCAGACAATTGCCCACTCACATTCAATCCAGTGCAACTGGATACCGACGGCGATGGTAACGGTGATGCCTGTGATACGGACCTGGATGGCGACGGTGTTGTTGATGCCAGTGATAATTGCCCGCTGTTGGCCAACCCGGATCAACTGGATACCGATGCGGATGGGCTGGGTGATAACTGCGACCCCGACGATGATAACGATCTGATCCTTGATGTACTGGATAATTGTCCGCTGGTTCAAAATAGCGATCAGCTGGATAGTGATCTGGACGGCGAAGGGGATGCCTGCGACAGCTTTACCGATACCGATGGCGATGGCGTTGCCAATGCCTCAGACAACTGTCCGCTTATCCCTAACCCCCTTCAGGCTGACCTGGACACCGATGGACTGGGTGATCAGTGCGATGCCGATGATGATGGCGATGGGGTTCCGGATCTTGTGGATAATTGCCCGGCCGTTCTAAACCCTGATCAGGCCGATAGCGACAACGGTGGCCTGGGAGATGGAGTCGGCGATGCGTGTGATACTGATACGGACACTGATTCTGATCTGATAGAGGACAGTGCGGATAATTGTCCTTTGACCTTTAATCCTGATCAGCTCGATTCGGACCTCGACGGGATCGGTAATGCCTGTGATACCGACAACGATGGTGACGGTGTTGATGACGGGGTCGATAACTGCCCGCTGATCAGTAACAGTGGCCAGGCCGATGCGGACGGCGATGGCATAGGCGATGCCTGCGATCTGCTGACCGATTCAGACAGTGACCTGATTGCGGACTCACTGGATAACTGCCCGCAGGATGCCAACCCCCTTCAGGAAGACAAGGACCTTGATGGTCTGGGTGATGCCTGTGATGAGGACATCGACAATGACGGGGTGCTGAACGGGTTGGATAATTGTCCCAATAATGCCAATCCGGATCAGCTGGATACTGATCTCGATGGCACCGGCGACGTCTGCGATGGAGATGCCGACGGAGATCTGGTTATCGATGACATTGATAACTGCCCGCTAGTCAGCAACGTGACGCAGCTGGACAGTGACCTGGATGGTATTGGTGATGCCTGTGATGACGATATCGACAATGACGGCGTCCCCAACGATACAGACAACTGTCCCAGCCTGGCTAATGCAGGGCAGGGTGATAACGATGCCGACGGTGAGGGGGATGTCTGTGACCTGGATGATGACAACGACACCGTACCCGATCTCCTCGATAACTGCCCGCTGACAGCCAATACCGATCAGGCGGACAGTGACCTGGATGGTAGCGGCGATGCCTGCGATACCAACACGGATTCTGATGCAGATGCTGTGGAGGACGGATCTGATAACTGTCCGCTGGTAGCCAATCCTCTGCAGCTGGATACGGATCTGGACGGAGCAGGCGACGCCTGTGATTCCGATGATGACAACGATGGCATCGAAGATGTCAGTGATAACTGCCCGTTGATCACCAATGCTTCCCAGGCCGATGCGGATGGTGATGGCCTTGGCGATGCCTGCGATCCGCTCACGGATAGCGATGCCGACGGGATTGCCGATGCGCTGGATAACTGTCCAGTCAATGCCAATCCGCTTCAAACTGATCTGGATCTCGATGGTGTGGGAGATGCCTGCGACAGTGATCTGGACGGTGACAATGTGGTCAACGAATCCGATAACTGCCCCAGCATCCCCAATAGTGATCAAGCGGACACCGATGGCGATGGCCTCGGTAACGTCTGTGATCTGGATCTGGATGGTGATGGCGTAGACGATCTGAGTGATAACTGCCCATTGGTGGCCAATGCGGGTCAGGCAGACAACGATGGAGACAGCCTGGGAGATGCCTGCGATCCGGATGATGACAATGATCTGATTGCCGATGTGCTGGATAACTGCCCACTGACGGCCAACACCCTGCAGCTGGATACTGACATGGATGGTATTGGCGATGCGTGTGACTTACTGACTGACAGCGATGCCGATGGCATACAGGACAGCGTGGACAACTGTCCCAATGTTGCCAACGCCGATCAGGCCGATGCAGACAGTGATGACATTGGTGATGCCTGCGACCTCGATGCCGATAATGATGGAGTCGAAGACAGCGTTGATAACTGTCCTGACACCGTCAACGCTGATCAAGCCGATGCAGATGCCGATGGCATCGGTAATGTCTGTGATCTCGAGTTCACCTGCAGCGGTAGCGGTGGTAATGGCTATGATCCCTTGCTGGCACCCACGGCCACCGCCACTGGCGAAGGTTTTGGTCTGCTGTGTCTGGGCTGCGGGGTGACGGATCCGCAGAACGTGACCGACGCTTCCGTTTCCAGTGCTGCCCAAATGACGGTGCTGCTGGGTGTAGCGGGAGGGGCGCGACTGGAGGTGGATTCCGGAAGCAGCTTCACAGGGAATAACCGTGCTTTGTTCTCGGTGTCGTTACCAATGGGCCTGTTGAGTCTGTCCCTCCTGGACCAGATCAGTGTGGACCTGCTCAGTGGGGGGAGTGTGGTGGCGTCCTCAGGGGATGGGGGGGTGCTGAGCTTGAATCTCCTCTCGCCAGCAGGGGCCAATCAACAAGTGCTGTTTGTGGACACCAGCGAAAATTTTGATGCCCTGCAAATTGAGTTGAGTGCGACAGCGGGATTGCTGACGAACCTCAACGTGCATCAAAGCTGCGTAGGACCTACGCCCTGAAGACCTACCCCGTGAGAATGAGGCCAGCGGCAAGCTGGCCCTTTATTTTTTACATTCTGATGGTGGAAATTCGTTAATGCGCCCACACTCATTCACTACCCCCAACGAAAAGGAGTGAGTGATGGATCGCAAGCAACTAATCGAGCGGCTCAAGGCCATGCTGGACGAGCTGGATAATGATTTTGAGCAGTACCAGATCAAGGCGGAGCAAGCGGGCGAACGGGTCCGTCATGAGTGGGAGCAGCGCAAGCTGGAATTAAAGTCAAAACAGGCAGAGCTGAAATCCCAGTTGGAAAGTTTACGGAATGAAAGCAACACACACTGGGAAGAAGTGAAAACGAATGTGGAGAAAACCTGGGACAGCGCGAAAGAAGGTCTCAAGGATATCCGCGATAGTTTGTTCAAGTGACGTCGTAACCCGCCGGCAGGTCGCACCGGCGTGATTTGATCACCGGGGCCCGGCAGTAGAGCACGGATGCTTTTTCCGTGTTCGACGCCGGGCCTTGTGCCATGGCCATGGTTCTTAACGATTCAGGCGACGCGTTTGCCCAACCAGCTGGCAATGACTCCCTGGACCTCGTCGCGACAGAGGTCATTAAGTATCTCGTGACGCCCTTCGGGCCAGAAGTGGGCTTCCACCGGTTGCTCCATGGCATGTAGTACATTCTCCAGTGCCATCATGCCTTTACCCATATTGCTCATGGGGTCAGCTTCACCGCCAACCAGGAGCACAGGCAGGGTTTCAGGCAAGTCAGAAAGCTGGGCGACACTGTGCACCTGGCGTAAACCCTGCACCAGTTGCAGCCAGGTTTCTGTCGTGCAGTCGAACCCACATAGATCATCTTCAATGTACAGCTTTACCTGCTGTGGGTCTGCACTCAGCCAGTCGAAGTCTGTGCTGGGATCGACAACCTGTTTTGCCCACGTACCAAAGGTCATCTTGTGGAGCAGCCCGCTGATGCCACGTTTGCCGTTTTTCATTCGCACCATACGAATGGGGAGCTGCATCATGCGGTAGTAGAGGCCCGGGTGATAATCGCTGCCACAAAGAATCAGGCCGTCCAGTTTGTCACCGACCTGCTCCGCTGTACCCAGGGCAATAAAGGATCCCATACTATGCCCGCCAAGCACGCAGGATTGCTGTGAGTGACGTTCCCGCACCCATTCAATCACCCTGCAGGCATCGTTGATGACGCACTCCCAGCCGTGGGCGTCGGCAAAATGACCCTTGGGCGTCTTATCGTTGATGCTCAGGCCATGACCGCGATGATCCGGGCAGTAAAGATGCCAACCCAGTTGGTTAAGGTGCCCGGCCAGTGCGCCATAACGCCCGCCATGCTCGGCCATGCCGTGCAGCCATACCAACGCACCGAGGCTCTTCTCGCCGGTCGCGGGCCAGTAATGGATACCGATGTCATGTTGGTCATCGGTGGTGAGATGGAGGCGTTCTTCGGTCATAATGGTCTCCCGGCGGCATCGCGTCCTGCGAGCGCCGAAGCAAGCTGTGTTCAAGAGGATGGACAATGATAGCAAGAATAAAGGTAATCCTGACGACTCTGGCTTCCCTGATTCTGTTGAGTGCCTGTGCCACTAGTCAGAATACGGATGTTACCAGCTCAGCAAGGGTAAAAGGCCATACTCCCGGCGATCATGTCAACAAAGTGATGGTGATCGCATTGGTAAATGACACCACAATCCGCAATGCACTGGAAAGCCGTGTAGTGGCTGCCTTGCAAGAGCGTAAGGTCGAAGCTTCGCCTTCCTTGCCGGTACTGGGTGAGAATTATGGTGAAGGCAAGGCGCGCAGCGAGATGGCTGCGGATATCGCCAGCCGCGGCTATGAAGCGGCCCTGGTGATCACCCTGGTGGATGTGAAGGAAGAAATGCATTACACCCAGGGCGGCATGAACTACGCACCGGATATCCCGGTGCAGGGCGCCATGGGGCAGACCTACTATGTCCGCCAGAGCTCGGTGTATGAGCCTGGCTATTTCAGCAACGACAAGAAGTACTTCCTTGAGTCGAATCTGTACCGGCTGCAGCCTGAGGCGCTACTATGGTCGGCCAAGTCCACCACGGTTAATCCCGCGGATGTGGAAGCGGGTACAGCGGGCGTCGCTGAGGCTGTGGTTGCCCGTATGGCCAAGGATGACATGATCTGAGCTTTCTCAATCATGATTCCACGGGGGCTGCGGCCCCCGTTTTTGGTTTTCCGTGTTGTTCAAACAGTTTGTCAGGAGTCATCATGATCGAATATCGGATTCGCCCATTGCGCCCCGAAGCGCACCTGTTTGAAGTCAGTCTTACCGTGGCGAACCCGACTCCGGAAGGGCAGGCTTTTTTCATGCCAGCCTGGATTCCCGGCAGCTATATGATTCGGGATTTCGCCCGACACCTGGTCCATATCGAAGCGGACAGTCACGGCAACACGCTGCCGGTGGCCAAGATCGACAAACAGACCTGGCAGCTGCCGCCCTGTGATGGCCCTGTGCATATCCAGTATCAGGTGTATGCCTGGGATCTTTCCGTTCGCGGCGCCCACCTCGATACCACCCATGGCTACTTCAATGGAACCTGTGTCTTTCTGGCTCCCATGGGACATGAAGACCAGCCCTGCGAAGTGCACATTGAGGCGCCAGAAGGCAAGCGCTATGAAGACTGGCGAGTGGCCACGGGTCTGCAACGCCTGACAGGCTCTGATCTGGCGTTCGGGCGTTTCCGTGCCGATAACTACGATGCACTGATTGACCACCCGGTGGAAATGGGCCCGTTTGACTATGCCCAGTTTGAAGCCTGTGGAGTGCCCCACTGGGTGGTGTTGTCGGGTCGTCATCATGCCGATATGGCGCGCCTGTGCCGGGATCTCAAACCCATCTGCGAACATCACATTCGCATGTTCGGCGAGCCTGCCCCCATGGATCGCTATGTCTTTATGACGTTGGTGACGGGCAATGGCTATGGCGGGCTTGAGCACCGCAACTCCACCAGCCTGATGTGTGCCCGGGACGACCTGCCCAAACGTACTGATGATCCGGTCAAGATGAGGGATGGCTATCGCACTTACCTGGGGCTGTGCAGCCATGAGTACTTTCATACCTGGAACGTGAAACGGATCAAGCCAGCGGCGTTCACGCCGTTCGATCTTTCTCGGGAAGTGCACACGGAGTTGCTTTGGGCTTTTGAAGGCATCACCAGCTACTACGATGACTTGTCCCTGACCCGCACCGGGTTAATTCCTGCCCAGAGCTATCTGGAATTGCTCGGCCAGACCATGACCCGGGTATACCGAGGGCAGGGGCGTCACAAGCAGACGGTCACGGAATCCAGTTTCGATGCCTGGACCCGTTTCTATCAACAGGATGAGAACGCCCCCAACGCCATCGTCAGCTATTACACCAAGGGCGCACTGGTGGCGCTCGCGCTGGATCTGACTCTTCGCAATGCGACCAATGAGAAAAAGTCACTCGATGATCTGATGCGCTTACTCTGGTCTCGCTATGGGCAGAGCGGAGAGGGTGTACCTGAGCAGGGCATTCAGCCTTTGGCGGAAGAGGTTGCGGGCTGCGACCTGTCGGACTTTTTCGCGCAGGCACTGTATAGCACGGAAGATCTGCCTTTGGCCGAACTGCTTGCTGAGCGTGGCGTTGAGCTGAACTGGCGCAGTGCTGCAGGGCATGGTGAAAATGGTGGCAAGCCGGGCAAAGAGGGGCTCCCCAATCTGGGTATCCGGCCTGCGCCAGACGTCATGGGCGTCAAGGTCGCGTTTGCTTTTGAGCAGGGTGCGGCCATGGCGGCGGGCTTGTCCGCCGGGGATGTGATCATCGCCATTGATGGTCTTCAGGCCACCATGTCGAATCTGGATAGCCTGCTCGCCAATTTCCTGTCGGGAGAAACCGTGGAGGTTCATGCTTTCCGTCGTGACGAACTGAAAGCGTTCAAAGTAAAGATTACGCCCAGCGAACCCAGTACCGCCTACCTGACCATTGCCAAGGGTGGCTTGACCGAGAAAGGGAAGGCGTGGCTGCACACTAAAACCAATGAATAATTAATCGTTGATAATTAATAACGAAAACCCTGGGCGCGGGCAGGGTGCCGGAAATTCTGACCCGCGCTGTAGCGCGTTAATCACTATTCATTATTAATTGTCATTTCAATGCCTCTGAAGTCTTTGTACGACCAGTTAAAAAATGTCCGCCATTGCGACCGCTTTCGTTTGAAAAAGCGTGTCGATAGTCTGGCGCGTCTGTCCGTGGAAAAGCGCAGTGACAAGGCGGTTGAAAAAGTCGCTTCGGCGATTGCGGCGTCCATTGCCAATCGCGAGCAGCGCAAGGCTTCTGTGCCGGTTCTGGAGTGGCCGGATCTACCGGTGGTGGCCAGCCGGGAAGAGATCAAGACTGCGATCCGGGATCATCAGGTGGTGGTCATCGCCGGGGAAACCGGCTCGGGAAAGACCACCCAGTTACCGAAAATCTGCCTGGAGCTAGGGCGCGGCGTTGAGGGCACCATTGGGCATACACAGCCACGTCGCCTGGCGGCAAGGGCGGTGGCGAGCCGGGTGGCTGAGGAGCTGCACAGTCCGCTTGGCAGCACCGTGGGCTTCAAGGTTCGTTTTGCGGAACAGGTGAGTGAAACCAGCCTGATCAAGGTGCTCACCGATGGCATGCTGCTCAACGAGATCCAGCAGGACCGCTATCTCAATCAGTATGACACCCTGATCATTGATGAGGCCCATGAGCGCAGCCTGAACATCGATTTCTTGCTTGGTTATCTCAAGCAGCTGCTGCCGCGTCGCCCCGACCTCAAGGTCATTATCACCTCAGCCACCATCGATCACGAGCGTTTCGCAGAGCATTTCAACGGCGCGCCGGTGCTTGAAGTGTCCGGACGGACTTACCCGGTGGAAATGCGCTACCGACCGCCATCAGATGGGCAGGAGCTGTCTCGCCAGATCGAGGAAGTATTACGCGAGATACAGCGGGATGAGCGTCAGCAGGGTTTGCCGGTAGCACGGGACGTGCTGGTTTTCCTTGCCGGTGAGCGTGATATTCGTGATGTTCATCATCATCTCAAGCATTGTGACCTGAAAGATACGGAAATCCTGCCGTTGTACGCCCGCCTTAGCCAGGCAGAGCAGCACCGGATTTTCTCTCCCCATCGGGGCCGCCGGGTGGTGCTCAGTACCAACGTGGCGGAAACCTCACTTACGGTGCCTGGCATTCGCTATGTGATTGACGCGGGTACCGCGCGTATCAGCCGTTACAGTGTGTATTCCAAGGTGCAACGCCTGCCGGTAGAAGCCGTTAGCCAGGCCAGTGCCAACCAGCGGGCGGGGCGTAGCGGCCGCATCATGCCGGGCATCTGCTTTCGGTTGTATGAAGAAGAAGACTTTCTTTCCCGCCCGGCCTTCACGGACCCTGAAATCCAGCGCACCAACCTCGCTGCCGTGATCCTGCAGATGGCAGACCTGCGCCTGGGCAGGGTGGAAGACTTTCCCTTTATCGAGCCACCCGATGGACGTCTTATCCGTGATGGGTATCGGCTGCTTGATGAACTGGGCGCGTTGAGCGAGAAACAGACGCTGACCGCCCTCGGGCGCCAGCTGGCGCGTTTCCCTCTTGATCCGACCCTCGGGCGCATGCTGGTCGCCGCCGCCGAACGCAATGTGCTCAACGAGGCGCTGATTGTGGTTTCTGCGCTGGCGGCGCAGGACCCCCGGGAGCGCCCCCATGACAAACAGCAGCAGGCCGATCAGGCGCATCAACCGTTTACCGACAAACAATCGGACTTCCTGTTTTTCGTGAAGCTGTGGTTCTGGGCAGAACAGCAACGGGAGGCCCTTAGCCGTAACCAGTATGAAAAGCTGCTGAAAAAAAACTTTCTCTCCCCGACCCGGATGCGCGAGTGGCGTGATACCCACCGTCAGTTGCTGCTGTTGAGCAAGGAGCAGGGCTGGACTATCAATACCCCTGCTGCCAATGAGGACAACCCGGGGGAAGGCAGCTTTACGGCGCTGCACCAGTGTCTGCTGACCGGGTTGGTGACCAATGTCATGCAGCGCACGGACGAAGGCGAGTGGCTGTCTACGCGTAATCGCAAACCCCTGGTGTGGCCCGGATCCAGTCTGTCGAAAACCAAGGCACGCTGGTTGATGGCGGCAGAACAGGTTGAGACCAGCCGCCTGTTTGCCCGCACGGTGGCAAAGATTGAGCCTGAGTGGGTGGAAGCCGCCGCCGAGCATCTGATCAAGCGGCAATATTTCGAGCCACACTGGTCGAAGAAACGTGGCTGTGCCATGGCCAAGGAGCAGGTCAACCTGTTCGGATTGATTCTGGCCAGCGGTCGGCGTGTGAATTACGGGCCAATCAATCCGCAGGAGTCCCGTGAATTGATGATTCGGGAGGGATTGGTCATGGGGCAGCTCACCCGTGAGCCACCGTTCGTCAAGGCTAACCGGGAGTTATATGAGTCTCTCGAGGCGATGGAGCACAAGCTGCGCCGTCGTGACATCCTGGTGGACGAAGAAGCCAGGGTGGCGTTCTACGATGAGCGGCTGCCGGCGACCTTGAACACGGTGGCCGGGCTGATGAACTGGTACAGCAGAAAGGCGAGCAAAGCGGAGCAGAAAGCCCTGTTGATGGATAAGGATTTTCTGCTCTCACGAAGTCCGGAGCTGGCCGGCGGGGAGTTTCCGGATACTCTGCGACTGGGTGAGTTAACGTTGCCACTGGAATACAGCTTTGACCCTACGGGCGATCGCGACGGCGTCTCTTTGCTGGTCCCCCTGGCCGTACTTAACCAGATACCCGAAGCGCGTCTGGACTGGCTGGTACCCGGCCTGCTCAAGGAAAAACTGGAAGCCTTGATCCGCGCATTGCCCAAGGCCCGTCGCCGCCATTTCGTCCCGGTCCCGGATTATGTCGGTGCCTTACTGGAGACGCTCTCCCCGGAAGAACCGTTACTGGCCGCCATGACCCGTGAACTGCAGCGAATGACCGGGGTGCGCATCGAGCGTGAGGAATGGCAGGACGGGGAGCTTGCCAACCATCTGCGCATGAATATCCGTGTGGTGGACCGTCTTGATGGCAAACCCAACGTGCTCGCTCAGGCTCGTAGTCTGGCAGAGGTCAGGGAGCGCCTGGCAGGTGTGGAGTCCAGTATTCCTGAACGGCAGGAGCCTGAGTCAACGGTGGAAGGGCAGGAGTGGGTGTTTGGCTCATTGCCGCCCATCGATGAGCAGGATATCGGCGGAATGCGGTTACGCCGCTATCCCGCATTGCTGGATAACGGCGACCGTGTGACGCGGGTCTATCGTGACGAGACCGGGCTGGCAGAGTGGGAGCATCGTTGGGGGACCGCTCGGCTGCTGGCTTTCAAGTTGTCAGCCCAGCTCCGGGATCTGCGCAAGCAGGCATCCCAGATGGCCGGTTTCCAGAAGCTCAAAAGCGAAAAGGGCGCGATGGCCAGGCATGCACTGGATTATGCCCTCCAGCGTCTCCTGGCCGAGCATTTCCGACTGGCTGAGCCTGTGCGGGATGGCGAGGCGTTCAAGGCCCGTCTGGATGCGCACCGGGGCGATTTTGTGCCCTGGGCCACTGACCAGCTCAAGCGGGTGGCTGACTGGTTCAATCTGTACCGACAGTTGATGGGGAAACTGGAAAAGAACTTCCCGCTGGCCTGGGCCCATGCCCACCGGGATCTCAAGCAGCAGTTTTCTGTTCTTTTTTGTGACGATTTCCTTCTCCAGATGCCCTGGGAGTGGCTGCAGGAGTATCCCCGCTACCTGGGCGCCATTGAGCATCGACTGGACAAGCTGGGCGGCCAGATTGGCAAGGACAGGACGCTCACTGCTGAACTGGAAGCCTTTGATAAACAGTACGCTACCCGGGCTTCCGGGGCGCCGCTGTGGCAGCAGCCAGAGCCCCTGCAGACCTTTTTCTGGATGTTGCAGGAGTATCGGGTGAGCCTGTTTGCCCAGCAGCTGGGTACGCGGGTGCCAGTCTCATCCAAGCGGCTAAACAAGCAATGGCAGGCGTGTTGACAGGATAGGGCATTGAAAAGACAGATACGCCCTTTGCGCCAGTGCCCCTGAATCCGGATAATCCACCCATTGACCCTTTTTGTTGGCAGGCAATGTCTGCCATTTCGAGTGCGAGGACTCGCTTGTGACCTATTCTGTTGTTATCTCTGGCACGGGGCTATGGACCCCGAAGCAGACTATTACCAATGATGAGCTGGTAGCTTCCTTTAACGAGTATGTCGAGCGTTTCAATGCTGAGCATGCTGAAGCTATTGCTGCCGGAGAGGTTGCTGCACTGGACGCGTCCAACTCCGCCTTCATCGAGAAAGCGTCTGGCATCAAGCAGCGTCACGTCATCAACAAGAGCGGTGTACTGGATCCGGCCAGACTGGCCCCGATGATTCCGGAACGTAGCGATGATGAGCTGTCTATTCAGGCAGAAATTGCGGTTAACGCAGCAAGACAGGCCCTGGAAAACGCCAATCTGACCGCCAACGACCTGGATGCCGTCCTGGTAGCCTGTTCCAATATGCAGCGTGCTTACCCTGCCATGGCGGTAGAAGTACAGGCCGCTCTGGGCATGGAGCATGGCTGGGGCTATGACATGAACGTGGCGTGTTCCAGTGCCACTTTCGGTATTCAGGCTGGAGTGGATGCGATCCGCAACGGCAGTGCCCGTCGTGTGTTGATGGTGAATCCGGAAATTTGCTCTGCGCACCTCGCCTGGCAGGATCGCGACTGCCACTTCATTTTCGGTGACGTGGCCACCGCTGTGATTCTCGAACGCAAGGAAGACGCTACCTCGGAGAACCAGTGGGAAGTGCTGGGCACCCGCCTACAGACCAAATTCTCCAACAATATCCGCAACAACTTCGGTTTCCTGAACCGTTGTGACGAGAGTGGTATTGGTGCCCGTGACAAACTGTTCCGTCAGGAAGGGCGCAAGGTGTTCAAGGAAGTGTGCCCCATGGTGGCCGAGCAGATTACGTCTCACCTTGCAGACACCGAAATTGCGGTGGAGTCCTTGAGTCGCATGTGGCTGCATCAGGCTAACCTGAGCATGAACGAGCTGATCTCCAAGCGTGTGCTGGGTCGCCAGGCCAGTCGTGAGGAAGCGCCGGTGATTCTGGATGATTACGCCAATACCAGTTCCGCCGGTTCGATCATCGCTTTCCATAAGTACAACAGTGACTTGCCAGCCGGCAGCAACGGGGTAATCTGCTCCTTCGGTGCGGGTTATTCTATCGGCAGTGTCATTGTTAACCGCATCAAATAATCGGGCGCAACAGTGATTTTGTAGTGCCCGCTGAGTGACGAGTTGCGAGTTCGAAAATCAGGATCAAGCTCCTGATTTTCGCCATTCGTGACTCGAAACTCGATACCTCTCGGCCCGGTTAACCGGTGTGCCGATGGCCATTGATGGCTTCCTCCGCAAATTAATAGCCTTGCTACCGTAACGTTTACCTCACCACCGCATCTCTATATTGTCTTAATCAGGCGCTACGCAAAAAAAACGTGGTTGCCTGAACCGTTTTGCCTATGCCGCAGAAATGGTGTGTCAGAACGGTTTTGGACACCCGATAATGACGTATGGAGACTTACAACATGGCTAAGCTGACCAAAATGAATCCTCTTGCCGCGACAGTCGGTGCTGCATTTGTAGCATCTGCCCTGTCTGTACCTGTTGCTGCCAACGCGGCCCAGAACCCTTTCGCTGCTTCTGACCTGCAAGCCGGTTATCAGCTGGCCGCCCACCACGCTGAAGGCAAGTGTGGTGAAGGCAAGTGCGGTGACAAGAAAGCAGAAGGCTCCTGTGGTGAAGAAAAAGGCGCTGAAGGCAAGTGCGGTGAAGACAAGAAAGGTGAAGGCACCTGTGGTGGTGACAAAAAAGGTGAAGGCAAGTGTGGCGGTAGCGCCTAAAGGCCTTTTGTGATGCCCCATAACACACCTGTAACCGGTGTGGGTCTGGGATTAAGACGGGCCCTCATGGGCCCGCTTTCCCGAGCTGAATCCACACCCATCGATTTCATGGAAGTGGCTCCTGAAAACTGGATTCCCATGGGCGGACGCCTGGGCAGGGAGTTCCGCAAGTTTACAGAGCGGTTTCCTTTCGTATCCCATGGTCTTAGCCTCTCCCTTGGTGGCCCTGAACCCCTTGATTTTGAGCTGCTTGGCGCCATCAAGGCTTTCATCAAGGAGCACGGGATACGCCGATACACAGAGCACCTGAGTTACTGCAGTGATCACGGTCATCTCTACGACCTGATGCCTATTCCTTTCACTGGGGAGGCGGTGCAGTACGTCGCTTCCCGGGTACGTCAGGTTCAGGACTTTCTGGAACAGCCGATTGGCATTGAGCACGTGAGCTACTATGCAGCTCCTGGTGCTGAAATGTCAGAAATCGATTTCGTGAATGCGGTGGTGAGAGAGGCAGACTGCGAGCTGCTTCTGGACGTGAACAATGCTTACGTCAACAGTATCAATCACGGCTACGACCCTTATGAATTCATCAGTGCATTGCCCGGTGAGCGTATTTGCTATGTGCACATAGCGGGCCATTTTGATGAAGCCGAAGACCTGAAAGTGGATACCCATGGCAGCGCAGTGATTGATCCCGTCTGGGATCTGCTTGAGCACGCCTACCGAGAGTTCGGTGTGTTGCCAACTCTGCTGGAGCGAGACTTCAATTTCCCCGGTGAAGATGAACTCTTCGGCGAGCTGCGTCAGATAGCACGATATCAGCAGAGCCTTGATTCACAGGTAAAACTGGGATGAAGACGGATTTCCAGGCGTTGCAGCGAGAATTCGCCGGCCATTTGCGAAACCCGGATACTCATCCTGCTCCCCCGGGAATTGAAGATCGGCGGCTGGATATCTACCGAAGCCTTTTCTTCAACAATGTGAATGGTTTTATCCAGCAGGGCTTCCCGGTTCTTCATTCCATTCTGGATCCCGATCGCTGGCAGCGATTGGTCAGGGCGTTTTTTGAGCATCACAGCTGTAAAACGCCGTACTTTCTGGAAATCCCTCAGGAATTTGTGTTCTTTCTGGCGAGCGGACAGGGAGCAGAAGAAGGGGACCCACCCTTCATGCTGGAGCTTGCCCATTACGAATGGATGGAGCTGGTGCTGGATGCGTCCACCGAAACCTTGCCAGAAATCGGCTTTCACCCGGAAGGGGATTTGCTCCGCGCCATTCCCGAGCTGAGCCCGCTCCATGCGGTGTTGGCATACCACTTCCCGGTACACCTCATCTGTCAGGAATATCAGCCTGAAGAGGCTCTCCCGGCCCCGGTCTGGCTACTGGTGTACCGTAATAGGGAAGACAAGGTTCGCTTCATGGAGATCAATGCCCCTACCGCCAGATTACTGGCGTTGATCGAAGAGCATCCTGCGCTGACTGGAAGAGAAGTGGTATCTCTGCTGGCCAGGGAAATGCAGTTTGATGAAGTGCAGCTGTCGGAGTTTTCTCGGGGAATTCTGCAACAAATGCGCGAACGCGACATCCTTATAGGGACCAGCCTGAAAGGCTGCTAACCCTGACCGTTCAGGGACTACCCGCAGATGCTTGCGGCCCTGCTACGGCCATGACGATGGAGTGGTTTGCAATGTTGCCCCTGCTGAGAAAGATTCACAACGCACTGAACGGCACCCGCAGGCTGGATTTTATTGCCCCCCTGGCCCTACGCCTGTTTCTCGCGCCTGTCATGATCAGTGCAGGCTACAACAAGGCGGTGGCATTTGAGGGTACGGTGGCCTGGTTTGGCAATCCGGATTGGGGGCTGGGGCTCCCGGCTCCTGCGCTGCTGGCCTTTATGGCTACGGCGACGGAGCTGCTGGGTGGCATTCTCCTTCTGCTGGGATTACTGACCCGCTACGTCAGCATTCCTTTGATGTTTACCATGCTGGTGGCCATGGCGACAGTGCACTGGGAAAATGGCTGGTTTGCCATCGCGCCGGGCAACCCGGATACCAGCATGGCCCTTCCATTGGCCAAGGCAGGTTTCCCCGGGGCCAGTGCCAGCCTGCACAACAGTGTCGAAGTGGGGGAGCGCATAAGTCGGGCCCGAGCGATTTTAAGGGAGCATGGCCATTACGACTGGTTGACCGCAAAGGGCAATTTCGTGGTACTGAACAACGGTATTGAATTCGCCATGACCTATTTCATCATGTTGCTGGTAATCTTCTTTGTCGGGGCGGGGCGATACGTGAGTCTGGACTACTGGATCGAGCGACGGCTGGTGACACCACAAACAGTGTAAAAAGCGTCAGAGTTGCGTAAGCTGCCAAGCTTGACCCATTACGGTGCCAGTGGTGCGCCGTTATAATGCGATGTTTCGGACTTGCCGGTTTACCGGGGTGACTGTGCGCTACCTGATACTGACACTATTTTTGAGCCTGTCTGTGCTTGCCCATGCGGAAGATGACGACTGGGGTGAGGCAACGACGGCCTTTGATGCGCCGGCAGGCAAGGATCAGTACGCGGATCCCTGGGAAGACTTCAACCGCAAGACGTTTGCGTTCAATGAGTTCATGGATCGATACGGGCTTAAGCCCGTGGCGAAAGGGTATCGCAAGGTTACCCCGCAATGGATGGATGATACGGTCACCCGCTTTTACGAAAACCTGCGTGATTTCCGCAGTGGGTTGAACAGTGTCCTGCAGTGGCGCTGGAATCATGTGGGCCAGAACTGGGGCCGTTTTGCGGTGAACAGTACCCTCGGCATCGGCGGGCTATTCGATGTGGCGACCAAGGTGAATTTGCGTAAGCACAATACCGATCTTGGGCTCACCTTCGCCCGTTGGGGGGTACCGGAAGGTCCGTATCTCGTGCTGCCATTCTTTGGTCCATCCACGGGGCGCGATGCAGCGGCGATTCTGCCTGAAGATTACATGCGCTTGCGCCACTACATTGAGCACGATCTGACCCGCCATAGCTTCACCGCGGTCTACATCGTGGATCTTCGCGCGGACCTGCTGGATCTGGAAAAGAATATCGTGGGTGACCGCTATACCTTCCTGCGTAATGCCTACCTGCAGCGCCGCCGCTTTGAAACCGGCGATATGCCGTCCTTGCGTTTTCCGGATATCGAGTCGCGGGACAGTGAGCTGGAGCAGGAGTATGAGGACGAAGGGTGGTGAGGCGAATTAATCATTAAAAATGAATAATTAATAGCTGAGCGAGCAGCGTTTTCAGTTTCAAGTCAAGAGGCCGCGCCCAAGCTTTGGGCGCGGCCTCTTGCGTTGCAAATTCATAACAAGCGGATCGCAAATTATTAACTATTCATTGCCTTTATTTTTGCCCGAATATAATCCCCGTGTGACACATAGAGCAGGTCGCTGACACGGCGGATCATGTGCTCCTCATATACGTCAGCCTTGCCGTCGGCGGCAGCCATGGCCCACATGTCTTCGATCAGTTTTACACGGGTTTCGGGATCCCAGTGTTCGCGCAACGGTGCGGTGAACTCGAACAGGTCGGTGGCCTGATCCAGGCGGGCCTCAAGCTCTCCCATGATGTCCAGCATTTCCCCTGGATCAAGGTGCCAGCGGAGGTGAACCGTATCCATCAAATGGCGGATCTCGTCTTCATCTACCTCACCGTCGGTTCTTGCCACTTCCAGCAGTAGAGCGGCTGCAGCACGATGGAGATCATGCTGCGTGTTTTGGGGTGGCTGCTGATCGGTTCCGAATAGTTGAGTTAGCCAGCGCAAATCGTCTCCTTACTTGAGTAGTGCCTCGAGTGCCAGCTGGTCCTTGGCAAAACGGCGGATGCCATCTGCCAGCAGGTCACAGGCCATCGGGTCGTCATTCATCTGCCAACGAAAAAGAGCCTCGTTCACGGGGTGCCAGTTGTTGTCCGGGGCGACCAGCTCCGGGTCCAGTATACGGGTGAGACTGCCATCACGGCCGGCGAGTTCCTCAAGCAGCGCAGGGCTGATCGTGAGTTTGTCGCAGCCCGCCAGCGCTTCAATCTGATCCGCATTACGGAAACTGGCCCCCATGACAATGGTGTCCAGCCCACGAGCCTTGAAGGTATTGAAGATTTCCCGCACAGACAGAACCCCGGGGTCTTCATCAGGATGGTTGATCTGCATGCCGTTCTTCAGGTGCCAGTCATAGATGCGGCCTACAAAAGGAGAGATCAAGGTGGCACCGGCTTCTGCGGCCGCCAGTGCCTGTGTCTGATTGAAGACCAGGGTCACGTTACAGCGCGTGCCTTCCTCTTCCAGAATCTGGGCTGCCCGAATGCCTTCCCAGGTGCCGGCGATCTTGATCAGGATCCGTGAGGGGTCCACGTCCAGCTCACGGTAGATGCTGATCAGTCGTCTGCCCTTTTCAACGGTGGCGCGAGTATCAAATGAGAGCCGCGCATCCACTTCGGTGGAAACCAGGCCGGGCACACGTTCAAGAATCGCCTGGCCGGCCAGGCAGGCACTGGTATCCGTGAGCCAGTCGATCTCACCAGCATGGCCCAGCGCTGCGGCAAGCTCTGACGCCTGATCGAGCAAGTCCCGATAGCGGTCGTCGCGTGCGGCTGCCAGAAGCAGGGATGGGTTGGTGGTGGCGTCTTCGGGGGCGACGGCTGAAATCATGTCCAGATCACCCGTATCGGCAACCAGAGACGTCCATTGAGCAAGCTGTTCGCGTTTATTCACAGTTTCCGTTCCTTGTGATGTTCTTGGCCAGGCAGGCTACATACCGAGCATGACAGGATTCTTGCTGAGAGGCGTGAGGGGTGTGAGTGACGAGTTGCAAGTTCTAAAACCAAAAGGTTATCGGGGCTCGAAACTCATGACTCGCGACCCGTTACGACTGAGCCGAATCATATTGACAGCAAAGCAACCGTAGTGCCGACCTTACCCGAAAGGGGTTGATACAGGCTAAGGCAGTTGCGCCAAGGCGTCCATTAGCACTTGTGGGGTAGTGCCGGGCTTGTGCATGTTTTCACTGAGGTGGCGGCGGAATTTGCGAGCGCCAGGTTCTCCCTGGAACAGGTTGAGGATATGCCGCAGGGAATGCTTGGGGGCATGGCCAAGTGCATAGCGATGTTCCACGTAGGGCAAGAAGCGTTCAGCAATCTCCCTTCGGCTGGGGACAGGGTGGTCATCACCGAACAGCACGCGATCAGCATCCGCCAGGAAATAGGGATTCTGATAGGCCTCACGGCCAATCATGACGCCGTCGACCTCACCCATGTGGTCACGCACATCCTGCAAGGTCCTTACTCCGCCGTTGAGGATGATTTCAAGATGGGGAAACGCCTGCTTGATGGCATAGGCGCGCTGGTAGATCAACGGCGGAATTTCGCGGTTTTCCTTGGGTGACAAGCCGGAGAGGATGGCCTTGCGGGCATGAATGGTCAGGCTTTTACAGCCCGCCAGCTCCATACGTTCCACAAAACGGAACAGGAAGTCGTAGTCGTCCTGGTCATCGATGCCAATGCGGGTCTTGACGGTGACGGGCACCGAGACAGAGGCCTGCATGGCTTCCACACACTCTCCGACCAACTCCGGCTCGGCCATGAGGATGGCGCCAATCTTGCCTTGCTGTACCCGGTCTGACGGGCATCCCACGTTCAGGTTGATCTCGTCATAGCCGTACTGCTCGCTGATCCGTGCGGCCTCTGCCAGGTCCTTCGGGTCACAGCCACCCAGTTGCAGGGCAACAGGGTGTTCCTCGTCATTAAAGGCCAGGAACCGGTCTCGATCGCCGCGCAGGATGGCCTGCGCTACCACCATTTCAGTGTACAGCAGGGTATGACGGGTGATCAGGCGTGCCAGGTAACGGTAATCCCGGGTGGTCCATTCCATCATGGGGGCCACACTGAGTCTGCGATCCAGGGGCTTGATGCTTGATGAGGGAGCGTCGGTCATACGGTTTGGCATGGAGGCTGGGATCAGGTCGCGCATTGTCGCATGTTGTGGTGTTCGGGCGTAGCCCCTGCTGACGGGCTGCCTGTCGTGTCAAGGCAGGATCTGCTAGACTCCGCGCCCTTTCAGCGCCGGTGAATTGTGTATTGCCAGGCGTCTTGCATTGTCTCAGGGTACTCACTCATGTTTCGTTCTATCCAGCAGGAATGGTTCAGCAACATCCGTGCAGATGTGCTGGCTGGCACCGTCGTTGCGCTGGCCTTGATCCCGGAAGCCATCGCTTTCTCGATCATTGCCGGGGTTGATCCAAAAGTGGGGCTGTATGCCTCTTTCTGTATTGCTGTGGTGACGGCTTTTGCGGGCGGGCGTCCGGGAATGATCTCTGCGGCGACCGCGGCCATGGCGCTGTTGATGACAGACCTGGTGGCAGACCATGGTCTCCAGTACCTGTTGGCTGCCACCGTGCTAACGGGGGTGTTCCAGATCATTGCCGGTTATATCAGGCTGGATCGACTGATGCGCTTTGTCTCCCGTTCGGTGGTCACGGGTTTCGTGAATGCGCTGGCCGTGTCGATCTTTCTGGCCCAGCTACCGGAGCTGACCAACGTCACCTGGCATGTCTATGCCCTGACGGGGCTTGGCCTGGGGATCATCTATCTGCTTCCCTATCTGACCAAGGCTGTGCCATCGCCGTTGATTTCCATCATCGTGGTAACGGCCATTGCGCTTTGGATTGGTATAGACGTTCCCACTGTGGGCGACAAAGGGGCCTTGCCGGACAGTCTGCCGCTGTTCCTGTTACCGGATATCCCCCTGAACCTGGAAACCTTGCAAATCATCCTGCCTTACTCTCTGGGCCTGGCTGTGGTCGGTCTGCTGGAATCCATGATGACAGCCACCATCGTGGATGAGCTTACCGACACCTCCAGCAACAAGAACCGTGAGTGCAAGGGGCAGGGCATCGCCAACATCGCTGCAGGCTTGCTGGGCGGCATGGCGGGCTGCGCCATGATTGGCCAGTCCGTGATCAACGTGAAATCCGGTGGCCGCAAACGTCTTTCCACCCTGGTGGCCGGGGTATTCCTGCTGATTCTGGTGGTTTTCCTTGGCAAGTGGGTGTCCATGATCCCCATGGCGGCGCTGGTGGCGGTAATGATCATGGTATCCATTGGTACCTTCAGCTGGGAGTCCATCACCAATACGGTCAAGCACCCTCTGAGCAGCACGGTAGTGATGTTGGCGACGGTGGCGGGCACCCTGGCGACCCATAACCTGGCAATCGGGGTCGGCGTTGGTGTGGTTCTGAGTGCACTTTTCTATGCCAACAAAGTTGGCCGGGTTTTCTACGTGCAGGCAGTGGAAGACGAGACCGATGGCCGCCGTGTTTATCAGGTGGTCGGGCAGGTTTTCTTTACCTCGGCAGAGCAGTTCATCGCTTCCTTTGATTTCAAGGAGGCGGTTGATAAGGTCACTATTGATGTACATCGAGCGCATTTCTGGGACATCACTGCGATTGGTGCTCTGGATAAGGCCGTGATCAAGTTCCGCCGGGAAGGGACCGAGGTCGATATCATCGGTTTGAATGAAGCCAGTGCGACTCTGGTGGACAAGTTCGGTGTGCACGACAAGCCGGCCGAAGTAGAAAAGCTGATGGGTGGCCACTGAGCCCGGGAGAGATTCGATGACTAACGTAATTGCGTGTATTGATGGCTCTTCGTCAACGGCTTCCGTTTGTGATTACTCTGCGTGGGCGGCACAACGCCTGGAAGCACCACTGACGCTGTTGCACGTACTGGACCATTCCCGTTATCCGGTGGAAGCCGATTTCAGCGGCAATCTGTCATTGGGTGGACGAGAACACCTGATGCAGGAGCTGGCTGATCTGGATGCACAGCGTAACCGGCTGGCTCTGGAGCAGGGCAAGCTAATGCTGGAGGCTGCCCGGGAGCGTGTGGTGGCGGATGGCGTCAGTGATCCTCAACAGCGTCAGCGCCATGGCGACCTGGTCGAATCCCTGACGGAGCTGGAAGACGAGATGCGTCTGCTGGTTATTGGCAAGCAGGGTGAGGAGCACGACGGCATTGGTGCCCGGCTTGGCGATAATGTGGAGAAGGTGATCCGCGCAATTCATCGCCCGATCCTGGTTGCCGCGGGTGAGTTCCGCGCCCCGCAAACCATCATGCTGGCCTATGACGGCAGCGAAACCACTCGCAAGGGCGTTGGCATGCTGGCTGACAGCCCGTTGTTCAAAGGGCTGGATTGTCACCTGGTGGCAGTGGGGCCTCGTGAAGTGGATCTGAACTGGGCTGCAGACAAGCTGACAGCCTCAGGACTTGAGGTGCGAACGGCGATGTTGGATGGCGAGGTGGAGCCTGAGCTCCACAAATACCAACGTGCGCATAGTGTTGACCTTATTGTCATGGGCGCCTATGGCCATTCCCGTATTCGTGAATTTCTGGTGGGCAGCACTACCAATAAAATGATTCGCGAAGCGTCTGTGCCGCATCTTCTCCTGCGCTAATCTACCCTCAGAAAAGGGGCTGTCCCGCAGCCCCGTCCCTTTCCCAGCCAGCTGCTCGCTGGTGATAGTCAAGAGGTGGGGCCGCCACATCATGTGTCGATGCCCGGCACCCGAGATGATGGCAGTTTGATGCCCTTCGTCGTCCAATCATGACATTCAGTCAGCAAAGTGTGACCTGAATCACATTTCGTGCCTAATCTGAACTTGCCCCTCAACGTTATTTGCCAGGCATCACATCGGGCTCAGCCCCGTTTTGTGGTTCAGCATAAACAGACCAAGGACTTGGTCTTTGATGAAGAGTTCAGCGAGTCATGACGGATAATGACTTTGATGCCGCCTCAAATTTTGTGCAGGAAAAGCCCTGGCGACTGGTCAATATTGTCCAGTCTTTAAGACCCTATCTCGCCGGTGGGGGGATCGCGGTAGGTAGCGGTTGCTTGTGGGGGTATTGGGTTGGCTATGAATGGTTTTACCGCCCCATTTCCCCCGGGCCGGCAACCCATCCACTTACCGCCCTTTGTCTGCTGTTGCTTGGCACAAGTGCGCTGCTGATCAACCGGTCGACAATCTTCAGAGGGCTATCCACAGGGCTGATATTCGTGGTGCTTGCCTTCTGCCTTGTCTGGTTTGTGGACCTGACCTTTCCTGTTCATATCTCACCTTTCATTACACCGTTCCAGGGGAGTGTCACCCTTGATATTCAGCATGGGAAATCGAACTCTCTGGGCCTGAACTCCCTGGTCTTGTTGGTTGGTACTGCGGCTTCGTTGATTTTCTACAACGCGAGGTATTTGGCCGCCGCACAGGCATTCAGTTTTCTGGCTGCATTTATTCCCGCGGTGTCTCTGGTCGGTTACCTGTATGGGGTAGAGAATCTGTATGGAGCAATGTCGTTATGGACCGCATTGGCCGGTGTCTGTGTCGGCCTGAGTGCTTTATGCATGACCGCAGAGGGAGGCTTGCTGCGTTACGTGCTAAGTCCCTATTCATGGGGATGGGTGTTTCGCACCCAGTCAGTATTGGGCCTGATCTTTCCGTTAGCGCTGGGATTTCTGATTCTTGAAGTTATGCGGCTCAATGACCATCGGGTCTTTGGCGTCTATGTGGTTGGCAATATCTGGTTCATCCTATTGATGGTGGGAGTGTCCTCCTTTTTTCTTGAGAAGGTTGATCAGCAGCGGCGTAGAAGCGAACTGAAACTGTTGGAGGCCGCGACCCAGGATCAGCTCACAGGGTTGGCAAACAGACGAAAGTTTTTTGAATTTGGGCGCTATGAGATTCAGAGAATAGATCGCTCAAATAATAACGGTTTGTGGTTGCTCATGATGGACCTTGATCACTTCAAGAACATCAATGACGCCGCCGGGCATGATATGGGTGACAAGGTGCTTGTGATGGTAAGCCGTGCGATGCAGAAATCGGTTCGCAGCGTTGACCTTGTCAGCCGTCTTGGCGGAGAGGAGTTTGCGGTTTTGTTGCCAGACTCCACACCAGATGGGGCAGAGCATGTTGCCAACCGTATACTCGCGTCGGTGAATAGTCTGTGTATTCTGGGATGGACGGACATCCATGGCCCTGTGACATTATCTATTGGATGTTCCCGAATTACTCCCGGCTCCACATTGGAGGACGGAATGAAAAGCGCAGACAGCGCGCTCTATGAGGCGAAACGGAACGGCCGCAATCAATTGCTGATGGCGGATTCAGCGGGTCAATCGCAGTATCAGTAAGGGCCTCTTTGAGGCCCTTACTTGCTTGCGGAAGGTTACTCCACGGTGATGGTGATGGTCTCGGACATGACCGGTGGTTCATGGGGGATATGACGGTAATCACCCAGCAAAAGTTGCAGGGTGTGAGTGCCTGGGGTCAGTTCAAGAGTGGTGCTGGTCTGACCTTTGCCAAAATGCACCACGTTATCGTTGGCGGGCAGGGGCATGCCCATGTCCGGGGCTTCTGCCAGGTCGATCAGCAGGTGGTGATGGCCACTGTTTTCCTGCTCGGTACCAGCAGGGACCACATCCATGCCTTCCAGGCTGAATTCGATGGTGACCGGGCTGGTTACGGTGTCACCGTCTACCGGCGTCACGAAAGAGACTTTGGCGCCTTCCGGGGCGGTGGAGCGAGCGATTTGCGGAGCAGCCTCTTCTGCCTCGGCACTTTCCATGGCCGCCATGTCGTGGCCGGAATGATCTTCCGCTACGGGAGCCCCGTTTTCTGCCTCGCTGGCCATGGGCTCCTGATTGTCCGAACAGGCTTGCAGCAGGGTAGTGCTGGCAACCAGTGCGACGAGAAGGGAACGCTGGAACGGGATACGCATGCTAGTTTCCTTATGGAGGTTTTTGCCGATGTAATGTGGCGGCAATGGGCAGCCACAATCCGATAAGAGCTCAACAATAGCAGAATGGAGGGGGCTGGCGTCTACATGGCGCACGTTTTGACAGGTATAATCCGCGCCAGTTTGCACATATGGAGTCAGCATGACTGTTCGCACACGCGTTGCCCCGTCCCCCACTGGTGATCCCCATGTAGGTACCGCCTACATTGCCCTTTTCAATCGCTGCTTTGCTCACCAGCACGGTGGTCAGTTCATTCTGCGCATCGAAGATACGGATCAGACCCGCTCTACCAATGAGTCCGAGCAGATGATTCTGGATTCACTCAAGTGGTTGGGGTTGACCTGGGATGAAGGCCCGGATGTGGGTGGTCCTCATGGTCCTTATCGCCAGAGTGAGCGTAAGGACATTTACCGGGAATATGCAGAGACGCTGATCGAGAAGGGCCACGCGTTCAAATGCTACCGCACCAGTGAAGAGCTGGACGTGCTGCGTGCAGGGCTGAAAGAGCAGGGGCAAAACCGTGCGCTCAAGCCCCAGGACCTGGAATTACCTGCGGAAGAGCAGGCTCGCCGGGAAGCCGATAACGCCCCATACGTGATTCGCATGCGTGTGCCGTTCGATGGTCGCTGTGAAATCCAGGATATGTTACGCGGCACGGTGGAACTGGACTGGTCCCTGGTGGATGCCCAGATCCTGCTCAAGTCCGATGGCATGCCAACCTATCACCTGGCCAACATTGTTGATGACCACCTGATGGAAATCACCCATGTCATCCGTGGTGAGGAATGGTTGAATTCGGCGCCCAAGCACAAGCTGCTGTACGAATATTTTGGCTGGCAAATGCCGGTCCTGTGTCATATGCCGCTGCTTCGCAATCCGGATAAATCCAAACTCAGCAAGCGCAAGAATCCCACCAGTATCCTGTTCTATCAACGCATGGGCTATCTGCCAGAGGCTTTGGTGAATTACCTGGGGCGCATGGGCTGGTCCATGCCGGATGAGAGTGAGAAGTTCACTCTTGAGCAGATGCAGGCCGCTTTCGATATTCAGCGTGTGTCACTGGGTGGCCCGGTGTTTGATGTGGAGAAGCTGAGCTGGCTTAACGGCCAGTGGCTGCGTGAGCAGAGTGATGAGCAATTCCTCGACTCCCTTCTCAACTGGGCCTACAACCGCGACTACGCCATGAAGATCATTCCTCATCTGCGTCAGCGGGTGGAGACCCTTTCGGAAGTGGCAGACAAGGCGGCTTTCTGTTTCAACGGCATGCCCGCCATTAGCCTTTCAAGCTTTGAGCACAAGCAATACAGCCATGAGGACATGGTGGTCTGGCTGCAGTACTTGCTGTGGACCTATGAGGCGCGTAGCGAATGGACACGTGATGGCTTGTTTGCAGATGCCAAGGCCATTGCGGATGCCCTGGACGTGAAGATCAAGGACTTCCTGCTGCCGGTGTTTATCGCGATTGCAGGCACCAGCGCCAGTTTCTCGGTGGTGGATTCCATGGAAATCATCGGCTCTGATGTCAGCCGTGCCCGTATTCGTCATGCCATCGAGGTGCTGGGCGGGGTGTCCAAGAAGCAGATGAAGAAGCTGGAGAAAGCGTACCGCGATCTGCCGGTGGGCTGAGTGGCGTGTTGACAGAGTTTCGAGTTGCGAGAAGCGAGTTTCGAAGAGCAAAACAGGAAACCCGTGCCAGCAGGAAGGTTTTCGTAACTCGAAACTCGTCACTCGCTACTGCTTTTGTCCAGTTTTTCAGCAACTTGCCCAGAATGTAGGCAAACAGACTGCATTCTGAAAAAAAGCACCTGTTGGCGCTTGACAGGTTGGGGGTGGCCGGTAGAATACGCCGCACCTACCGAGACGCACATTGTCTCACTGGTACCTGGGGCTATAGCTCAGCTGGGAGAGCGCAACACTGGCAGTGTTGAGGTCAGCGGTTCGATCCCGCTTAGCTCCACCAAATACGTCCCCTTCGTCTAGTGGCCTAGGACACCGCCCTTTCACGGCGGTAACAGGGGTTCGACTCCCCTAGGGGACGCCACATAAAGAAGCCTCACTCGCAAGAGTGGGGCTTTTTTATTGGCCCCTCTGCGGCTTTAGCAGGCTTCACGCACCACGCCATTCTTAGCCCGGCTCCAGGCGACGCATTTATGCTCCAGTGACGTCGCTGATATGCCTGGCCAGAGCCAGGATGTCGGGTTGGAGCAGGAAGTTGCCGCCAATTCTGTCCTCGTCTCCCTCGCGGTACTTTCCTGTTTTCACCAGGCACGCCTGCATGCCGCTATTCAGGGCGCCTTCCACGTCGCCATGGATATCGTCACCCACCATGAGTGTTTCTTCGGGAGTGGTGCCAAGACTGGCCATTACCTGCTCGAAGAAAGTGGGTGCAGGCTTGCCGGCGATAATGGCCGTTTGCCCGCTGGCATATTCAAGGGCCCGGACGAAGGGCCCGGCATCCAGGTGAAGGCCGTCATCCAGCTGGTAGTAACGGTTGTCACCTATGGCGATCAGGGGGGCGCCGCTGTGAAGCAGTCGAAAGGCTGTATCAAGGTGCTGATAATCAAATTTTTTGCCTGCGTCGCCAACCAGTACGGCATTGGCGGGCTGAGCCTGAAGATCGATAAACTCCTTTTTCAGATTGGGGTGTATCAGGCAGTAGGGGTGTAACTGGTGTTGCGAGAGGTAATCGTGGGCGGCCTGGGGGGCGGTGAATAACTCCTCTGGGTCGATTTCCAGTTCCAGACTGGCCAGATCGTTGAGTATCTGTGCACGGCTGCGCTGGGAGGTATTGGTAGCGAAGCGCAAGGGGAGGCCTGTGGCACGGAGCCGTATCAGCGCTTCCCGTGCACCTGGCAGGGCATGTGGCCCTTGATAGAACACCCCAGCCAGATCCAGGCAAATGGCGCTGAGTGGCTGCGAAGCTGTCATGGTGGCCTCCGTGGAATCCTCAGAATAGGCCGGTAACCGGGCTCAGCTCAAGCGGCGAATGGTCAAGGTATGGGCAATTTTTTCACCATCCCAGACGTATTCATAATGGCTGGTGGGAATCACTTCACTGATCGGTTTGGGGGTGAGCAAGGCGAAGCAGGCGTTGCCCGGGGAACGCACGGATTCATAGTGAATGCCAGGCTCCTCGCGTTGGCGGAGATTGGCTCCTAACCGTTGGGCTTCAGAGTAATCCTCGCTAGCGTGCCAGTGGGTATAGTCATCGGCAGGGGTAATGTCTACCAGGTGGGCGCTAAACGCGGTTCTCAGGCCGCACATGACAATCCGGTCATACTTGAGTCCGTCGATGTTCTGAAAATAGCGTTGCTGGTGATAGCGGGTTTCGGCGATGGCGGTATTGATGTGGTCGGCGCAGTAGTAAACACCAAAATCACCGTTTGAAAATCGCGATCCTGCCGGGTTGATATGGACAAACGGCCCCAGAGCATAGTTACAGCCGGGAATACCCCACGGGCGTTGTTCTTCCGGTACCCGGTTGAGCTGCCCGACCTGTTGCTGCAGTCGCGGATTGGTGAGGGCCTGAACCGCAAACAGGGCGTCGAAATCTGTTTGATCGGCCACATCATCAAAGATATGAATGGGCGGGTACTTGCTGTTCACCAGTCGGTAGGCCGTCTGTTGCTGAAATGCTGTGTGTGGCAAATCGTTGATATTTACCCCCATTGGCCGCCTCGCAGGCTGTCCAGTTGCCGGTGTACCTCGTAGAGGGCAGCCACCGTGCCACCTGTCATGATGTCCATGGGAGAGGCGCCATTGAAGAAGGCATTGTGGTTGGCCATGCGGACAAAGCCGTAAACGTTCTCCGGGTTGCCGAACAGGGTGCGTAGCGCCTGATGGATATTGAGCAGATAGCTGAGACGTTCAAGCAAATCCTGGCTGACCCGGGCGCTGTCCGGCTGAGCTTGATACTTGTGAAGGGTAGAGCGGCCTACCCCCAGTAGCGCCATTTTCTCTTTTTCGCTGCATTGCCAGAGAGCGAGAATGTTCAGTACCGCACGTAGCGCGGCATGGCGAGCGCTGTCATCCAGACTGAGGGGTGAGGTGTTGTCGGCGATTTGCATGGTGCCTCCCGTACAATATGTGTCCAATTATGATCCATTGCCAGATAAATGTCTATATATAGGCATTTATAAATGGTTGGGCGACGGGTGGGGCGTGCACAAAATAAAGGCATGGTGTGCCGGGAGCAGGCGGGGCGTTGGCAAGTCTGCCCAAGATCGGGGCGGCGTTATCAGAGCGGAGTGACAGGAAGCGAGGATCAATACGCAAATTTGGACTCTGTATGGGCTCAGCCCGGGCGACCCGAAGCCGCGCTTCCTGCAGAGGGTTACTCTCCCTTTTCTCTGAGTCTTCGCAGCAGCGAGGATGTGTCCCAGCGTCCGCCGCCCATGGCCTGGATCTCACGGTAGAAGTCATTCACCTGACGGGTAACAGGGAGGGCTGTGCCATTGTTGGCCGCCTCTTCCAGGCACATTTCCAGGTCTTTGCGCATCCAGTCCACGGCAAATCCGTGCTCGTACTCATCGGCGAGCATGGTCTTGTGGCGATGGATCATTTGCCACGAGGAGGCGGCGCCGTGGCTGATGGTATCGAATACCTTGTCGGCATCAAGCCCTGCGTTTTGGGCGAACGCCATGCCTTCGGCGAGTGCTTCTACCAGCCCGGCAACACAGATCTGGTTGACCATCTTGGTGAGCTGACCACTACCGGCAGGCCCCATCAGGCTGCAGGCCCGGGCATAGTGTTGCAGCACAGGTGCTGCCTGCTCAAAGGTGGCTGCTTGGCCACCGCACATGATCGAGAGCTGGCCATTCTCGGCCCCTTGCTGGCCACCTGAAACAGGCGCATCAATGAAATGTGCCTGCTGTTCGCGGCAGGCAGCGTCCAGTTCGCGGGCCATGGCCGCACTGGCCGTGGTGTGATCAATGAGGATGGCGCCAGGCTCCAGGCTTTCAAGAACGCCGCCCTTGCCAAGGGTGACCTGGCGCAAGTCATCATCGTTGCCGACACAGACGAAGACCATGCTGGCGCCACAGGCAGCCGCTGCGGGCGTCTTCTCGCAGGCTCCTGGGTAATCCTGTATCCACTGATCGGCTCGGCTGGCGGTGCGATTGAATACGGTCACTGACATGCCGGCATTTGCCAAGTGGCCTGCCATGGGATAGCCCATGGTGCCGAGACCGATAAAGGCGACCTTGATCGTCATTGTGCGGTTTCCTCCCGGCCTTCCGGTGCACCCAGCTGGTAGGCGGCAAACCGGGGCTCAGTGAGGCTGCCGAGGTAGAGAGTCTCGCCATGTTGCTCAACACTGGTAATCGGGGCAAAGGCGCCGTCACCGTTGTATTGCAGGTTATGAGTGACGTCTCCCTGCTCATTCAAGCCAAGTACAAAGCTGTAATGAACGGGCTGGGGTTGCAGGAACTGTGGCAGCCGGAAGGCAACCTTGCGTAACAGAGGCTTGTCGGACAGGGCGTCCAGCAGGGCGTTACGCGGGCTGAACAAGGCAACCCAGAAGGTGCCGTCACCATTAGAGGAAATGCCATCCGGAATGCCGGGCAGGTTTTCGAAGAACACATCATGAGTACCGGCCTTCTCGCCCTTGAGCCAGTAGCGAACGATCTGGTAGCTGCCAGTTTCATTCACCAGCACAAAGTCTTCCTCTTTCGAGAGTGCCACGCCATTGGCAAATTGCAGGCCATCCAGCAGGAGTTCCGCGTGCTCGCGGGCCGGGTCATATCGAATCAGTCGTCCATGGCCGCCATGTTCAAGCACGTCATCGCGGGCTTTCATGGCTGGGCCAAATTTGCTGGACGCGTCGGTAAAGTAAAGAACCCCGTTGCTATCGGCATCCACATCATCGGTAAAGCCGTAGTCGATACCATCAAGGGTGGTAGATAGGGGCATGATGGCGCCACTGGGGGAAATGCTCAGCAGCCCTTTGTAGCCATCGGCCACAATGAGATTGCCTTCGGGGTCAAAGTCGAGACCAAGCGGGCGGCCCTGGGTATTCGCGATCAGGTCCGGTTCTTTCCCTTCGGAATTGAAACGGACAATGCGACCATCATCATAGCCGACGTAAAGGCTGCCTTCTTTGTCGATGGCGACATCTTCAGGCCCGCTACCTTCCCCGAGGGCAAGCGTAGTGATGTTGGCCAGTGCGCTGTTGCTGGCATAACGGCCCTCCAGTTTGGGGGCTTCAGGTGCCTGCCAGGCAACGGGCTCAATGGGTACAGGCCAGAACAGCAGGTAGCCTGCCAGGGCGGCAATAATCAGTAGCGCGATAATTTTTTTCATGGGGGCTTCTGTTCGTTTGCAAGCGGAAGGAAGATGCTTGCATGGAGAAGGAGGCTAAGCAAATGAAGGCTGTTAATTTTGCAGTATCAGACTGTCTTGTTGGCGGGGCCCAGGCATAAAAAAAACCGCCCGAAGGCGGTTTTTTTGGCGACAACATTGCGCTTACTTGCGCTCGTTGACCGGAACGAAAGGACGCTCGGCTTCGCCGGTGTACAGCTGGCGCGGACGGCCAATCTTGTACGGATTGGAGATCATTTCGTTCCAGTGTGCAATCCAGCCCACGGTACGAGACAGGGCAAAGATAACAGTGAACATGGACGTCGGAATTCCAATGGCTTTCAAAATGATGCCAGAGTAGAAGTCCACATTCGGGAACAGCTTCTTCTCTTTGAAGTAGGGGTCGCTCAGGGCGATCTCTTCCAGCTTCATGGCCAGTTCCAGCTGCGGATCGTTCACGCCCAGTTCCGCCAGAACTTCGTGGCAGGACTCACGCATTACGGTGGCGCGCGGGTCGTAGTTCTTGTAAACGCGGTGACCGAAGCCCATCAGCTTGAACGGATCGTTCTTGTCCTTGGCCTTGGCAATGTAGGCATCGATGTTATCCAGGGAGCCGATCTCATCGAGCATGTTCAGTACAGCTTCGTTGGCGCCGCCGTGTGCCGGGCCCCACAGGGCGGAGATGCCAGCAGCGATACAGGCGAACGGGTTTGCACCGGAGGAGCCAGCCAGACGCACGGTAGAGGTAGAGGCGTTCTGCTCGTGATCAGCGTGCAGGATGAAAATGCGATCCATGGCCTTGGCCAGGGTGGGGCTGATCTTGGATTCTTCGCACGGGTTGCCGAACATCATGTGCAGGAAGTTTTCTGCGTAACCCAGGTCGTTGCGTGGGTACATGAAGGGCTGGCCCAGAGCGTACTTGTAGCACATGGCCGCGATGGTGGGCATCTTGGCAATCAGACGGTACGCGGTGATTTCACGATGCTGCGGGTTATTGATGTCCAGAGAGTCGTGATAGAAGGCAGACAGGGCGCCAACCACACCACACATGATGGCCATCGGGTGCGCATCGCGACGGAAGCCGTTGAAGAAGTTGCGGATCTGCTCATGAACCATAGTGTGGTTCTTCACCGTGCTCACAAACTCTTCTTTCTGTTCTGCAGATGGCAGTTCACCGTACAGCAGGGTATAGCACACTTCCAGGTAATCGGATTTGCCTGCCAGCTCCTCGATGGAGTAGCCCCGATGCAGCAGCTTGCCTACTTCACCGTCGATGAAGGTGATCTTGGATTCGCAGGAAGCGGTGGAGGTAAAGCCCGGGTCAAAAGTGAAGACACCGTTGGCTACCAGGGAGGACACGTCGATAACGTCGCGGCCCAGAGTCGGGGAGTAGATAGGAAGGTCTAGATCCTTACCCTCTACATTAAGAGTGGCTTTCTTCTCGGTCATGGGAATCTCTCCATTGGCGGACAGGGAACATTCCTGCGAAGTAGCAGTGCAAACTTCATCAAGGCAAGGAAGGTCCTCCAAAGCGCGGTGGAAGGTAAAGTTTTGACACACCTTTGTCAACGCGAACCGGGGAACTTGCGGGTCAGACTTTTGTAGGGTAAACAGCGTGTTACGGTTGTGGCACAATTCTGCGCCATCATGGTGCAGTGAGAATTTTCACGCTCCTATGATGGGCATCATTTAAAATCAACGCGTTAGATATACAGCTGCGTACATAAATGGTGCGCACTGTTTGTTTTGCGCAAGTTGCGGCGATATACTGCCGCCCGTCAGAGCGCCTGGTGGCATTCTGATGGAAGGGCCCACCCCGGCCCGGCAGCTTGTTGAGATCAGAGTCGGATTTTTTTGATCTCAGCTACGCTACCAAGTTCCCGACAACCGCCCCGCATGTATGGGGCCCGGCTATAAGTAGGCTACCGTGAACGACAAGCGACCCGTTAACCTCGATCTGAGCACGATCAAGTTCCCGGTCACGGCTATAGCATCCATTACCCACCGTGTAACCGGCGTTGCCATTTTCCTGGCGTTGCCGATTCTGCTGTGGATGCTGGATCGCTCCCTGGCGTCTCCCGAGAGCTTTGCGGACCTGAAAGAACTGATGACCTCCCCGCTGGTGAAGCTGGTGGTATGGGCCATTCTGGCTGTATTGCTGTATCACCTGGTGGCTGGTATCCGCCACCTTGTTATGGACACCGGCGTTGGTGAAACCCTGGAAGGCGGCCGCCGTGGCGCCAAACTGGTCTTCATCATCTCTGCGGTGCTGATTCTGCTGGTAGGAGGTTGGATATGGTAACCCCTGTTACTAGTCTTGGCCGAAATGGCCTGTACGACTGGCTCATTCAGCGAGTTTCCGCTGTCATTATTGGTGTGTACCTGATCGGCATGCTGGGCTATCTGATGTCCACTGGCGACCTGGATTACGGCAGCTGGAAGTCCTTTATGGGTTCCGTTTGCATGCAGATTGCCAACACTCTGCTGGTAATTTCCGTTGCTGCACATACCTGGGTAGGCCTGTGGGGCGTAACCACTGACTACCTGACCAGCCTGACCTTTGGTAAAGCCGCTACCGGCGTTCGCCTGATTGCTCAGTTGGCTATCGCTCTGGCTTTGGTTGTTTACCTGCTTTGGGGTCTGGTTCTGATCTGGGGAGGAGCGTAATCCATGTCCATTCGCACTATTACATTTGACGCTATCGTCGTAGGTGGTGGTGGTGCCGGTATGCGCGCCTCACTGCAGATGGCCCAGTCCGGTTTCAAGACTGCGCTGATTTCCAAAGTTTTCCCGACTCGTTCGCACACCGTATCCGCCCAGGGGGGTATCACCTGTGCGATCGCGTCTGCCGATCCCAACGATGATTGGCGCTGGCACATGTACGATACCGTCAAGGGCTCCGATTACATCGGTGACCAGGACGCGATCGAGTACATGTGTAATGTAGGCCCTGAAGCGGTGTTCGAGCTGGACCACATGGGCCTGCCGTTCTCTCGTACTGAAGAAGGGCGCATCTATCAGCGTCCGTTTGGTGGTCAGTCCAAGAACTTCGGTGAAGGTGGCCAGGCTGCCCGTACCTGTGCCGCTGCTGACCGTACCGGTCACGCGTTGCTGCACACTCTTTACCAGCAGAACCTGAAGAACGGCACCCAGTTCTACAATGAGTGGTACGCCGCTGAACTGGTTAAGGACGATGAAGGCAATGTCTGTGGCGTCATCGCCATCGACATCGAGTCCGGCGAGACCGTGTTCTTCAAGGCCAAGGCAACCGTTTTTGCCACCGGTGGTTCAGGCCGTATTTACGCCTCCACCACCAATGCCCTGATCAACACTGGCGACGGCGTGGGCATGGCCCTGCGTGCAGGCCTTCCGGTTCAGGACATTGAAATGTGGCAGTTTCACCCGACCGGCATCGCCGGTGCAGGTGTACTGGTAACCGAAGGTTGCCGGGGCGAGGGTGGCTACCTGATCAACAAGGACGGCGAGCGTTTCATGGAGCGTTACGCGCCTAACGCAAAAGATCTGGCGTCCCGTGACGTTGTGGCCCGTTCCATGATGATGGAAATTCTGGATGGCCGCGGTGCCGGTCCGGATGGCGACCACGTATTCCTGAAGCTGGACCACCTGGGTGAAGAAGTGCTGCACAGCCGCCTGCCGGGCATCTGTGAACTGGCCATTACCTTCGCCCAGACCGATCCGGTGAAGGAGCCGATCCCGGTTGTACCGACCTGTCACTACATGATGGGTGGTATCCCCACTAACGTTCACGGTCAGGCGATCAAGCTGTCTGGCGGCCACGAAGGTGAGGATCAGTTCGTTAACGGTCTCTTCGCGGTGGGTGAAGTAGCCTGTGTGTCTGTACATGGTGCGAACCGTCTGGGCGGTAACTCGCTGCTGGATCTGGTGGTATTCGGTCGTGCAGCCGGTCTGTTCATCGAAGATCAGCTTCGTCAGGGCATGACCCAGTACGAGCCGACCGATGCCAACATCGACCAGGCCATGGCGCGTCTGAACCGTTGGGAATCTTCCACCGGTGGCGAATCCGTTCCTGCCCTTCGCAAGGAGCTGCAGAACGTGATGCAGAACCATTTCGGTGTATTCCGCAAGGGTGACCTGATGGCGGAAGGTGTGGCCAAGCTGGCTGACCTGCGCAAGCGTATCGCCAACGCTCACCTGGAAGACAAGAGCAAGCCGTTCAACACCGCGCGAATTGAAGCGCTGGAGCTGGATAACTTGCTGGAAGTGGCTGAAGCGACTGCAATTGCTGCCGAAGGTCGTACCGAGAGCCGTGGCGCCCATTCCCGTTACGACTACCCGGATCGTGACGATGAGAACTGGCTGTGCCACTCCATCTTCGACCCGACAGCCAAAAAGCTGGGCAAGCGCGACGTGAACTTCAAGCCGAAGACTGTCGACACCTTCCAGCCCAAGGCTCGGACCTACTAACGGAGAGTATTACGATGAAAGTTAGTATCTATCGCTACAATCCGGAGACGGACCGCGAGCCGAGCATGAAGGAGTATGAGGTTGATACCCAGGGTAAAGATCTCATGGTTCTGGACATCCTGGCTCTGGTAAAAGAGCAGGACCAGTCTCTGGCATATCGTCGCTCCTGCCGTGAGGGTGTATGTGGCTCTGACGGTATGAACATGAACGGCAAGAATGGCCTGGCCTGTATCACCCCGTTGTCCCAGGTGGCTCCGGGTGTACTCGAAGGCAAGAAGCCCTTGATCCTGCGCCCGCTGCCGGGTCTGCCGGTCATTCGTGACCTGGTGGTGGACATGGGCATGTTCTACAACCAGTACGAGAAGGTGCAGCCGTACCTGCAGAACAGTTCGCCGGCTCCGGCCATCGAGCGCCTGCAGTCTCCGGAAGAGCGTGCCAAGATCGACGGTTTGTATGAATGTATCTTGTGTGCCTGCTGTTCTACCAGCTGTCCGAGCTTCTGGTGGAACCCGGACAAGTTCCTGGGTCCGGCAGCATTGTTGCAGAGCTACCGCTTCCTGGCGGATAGCCGTGACACAGCAACTGAAGAGCGTCTGTCCAAGCTGGACGACCCCTTCAGCCTGTTCCGCTGCCACGGCATTATGAACTGTGTCAGCGTTTGCCCGAAGGGGTTGAACCCCACACGGGCCATCGGTCACATTCGTTCCATGCTGTTGGAACGGGGTATCTGACCCATCAGGAAAGGCGGCCAATTGGCCGCCTTTTTTGTTTATGGGTGGCCATGATTTGACCCTTTTGAACTGTCTATTCGACGTTTTGCCAATTGAGGTCAGATGGAAATCCATTCATAACATGTTTTATGAGTTCGGCGTCTAACAAAACCTTAATAAAAGGGCTACACTAGGTGCCGTTCGAGGTAATCCCTCGAATGCGAGTCAGCGTTAGGCCGATAGCCTCCACCAGGGTTTTCGGCCTTTACTGTACTCAAGGGGGGGGCAGGGCTTAAAAGGCGTTGCTCCTGACAATCAGAAGCGTACGGGAACAGGGTCATTCCCCCTGTGGTCGCGGTTACATCAACCACAGTTGTGTGACAATTCCCGCGGAAGGAACGAGCAAAAATGCAAGACAGTTCCATGCAGCGTCAATGGCAGTCCTCACACATTGGAGGAGCCAATGCTGCCTATGTCGATGAACTGTACGAATCCTATCTGACCGATCCCAATTCCGTGCCGGAAGACTGGCGCGTTTATTTCGAAAAGCTCCCCAGCGTAGATGCCGCCGTCGAATCAGACGTTCCCCATGCGGCCGTGCGTGAATATTTCCTGCTTCAGGCCAAGAATCGCTCCCGCGTACAGAAGTTCGGCGCCAGTGCTGTCAGCACAGAGCACGAGCGTCGCCAGGTACGTGTGCTGCATCTTATCGCGGCCTACCGTAACCGGGGCCACCAGGTGGCCAAGCTGGATCCGCTGGGCTTGATGGAGCGCGAAGCTGTTCCTGATCTTGAGCTGGCGCATCACGGATTGAGTCCTGCAGATCTGGATACCGTCTTTCAGACCGGCAACCTGTTTATTGGCAAGCCCGAAGCCACTCTCCGTGAAATCGTAGACTGTCTGCAGACGACGTATTGCTCCAGCGTTGGCGCTGAGTACATGCATATCGTCAACACCGCCGAAAAGCGCTGGCTGCAGCAGCGCATGGAAGGTGTGCGCAGTCATCCCGAGTACGGACAGGACATCAAGGCTCATATCCTCGAGCGTCTCTCCGCTGCAGAAGGGCTGGAAAAGTATCTGGGCAGCAAATATCCGGGTACCAAGCGCTTTGGCCTTGAGGGTGGTGAGTCACTGATTCCGTTGATGGACGAAATGATCCAGCGGGTTGGTAGCTACGGCGCCAAGGAGATGGTCATCGGCATGGCCCACCGCGGCCGCCTGAATGTGCTGGTGAACACCCTCGGCAAAAGCCCCAAGGACCTGTTTGAAGAGTTCGATGGCAAGAGCTTTATCGAATCCGGCTCCGGTGACGTGAAATATCATCAGGGTTTCTCCTCCAACGTGCTGACCTCTGGTGGCGAAGTTCACTTGGCCATGGCCTTCAACCCGTCTCACCTGGAGATCGTGTCTCCGGTGGTAGAGGGTTCGGTACGTGCCCGCCAGGACCGTCGCAACGATGTGGCGGGTGAGCAGGTTGTACCTATTCTGATTCACGGTGATGCGGCGTTTGCCGGTCAGGGTGTAGTCATGGAGACATTCCAGATGTCCCAGACCCGCGGTTTCTACACTGGCGGCACCCTGCATGTCATCATCAACAACCAGGTCGGCTTCACCACATCCAAGCGTGAAGATGCTCGTTCCACTGAATACTGCACCGACGTCGCGAAGATGGTCCAGGCACCGATTTTCCATGTGAATGCGGATGACCCGGAAGCAGTGTACTTCGTGACTCAGCTGGCGGTGGATTACCGCATGCAGTTCAAGAAGGATGTGGTAATCGACCTGATCTGCTATCGCCGACTGGGCCATAACGAGGCGGATGAACCGTCTGGTACCCAGCCGCTGATGTACAAGAAGATCAAGAGTCACCCGACCACCCGGACCTTGTACGCTGAGCGCCTGATCAATGAAGGGGTTGTCAGTGAACAGGAAGCCCAGAAGACGGCCGATGATTACCGCAACATGCTGGATGCCGGTAACCACGTAGTGAAATCTCTGGTGCGTGAGCCTAACAAGGCGCTGTTCGTTGACTGGTCCCCCTACCTGGGACATCAGGTTGAAGATGACTGGGATACCGGCTACCCGCTGAAGAAAATCCAGACGCTGGCCACTCGCATGGAGTCGCTGCCGGAAGGGTTCGTGGCGCAGCGGCAGGTGAAGAAGATCCTTGAAGACCGCCACAAGATGACGGCGGGTGCCATGCCCCTGAACTGGGGTTATGGCGAGATCATGGCGTACGCCACCCTGCTGGATCAGGGCTTCAATGTCCGTTTGACCGGCCAGGACTGTGGTCGAGGCACTTTCTCCCATCGTCATGCCGTGCTGCATAACCAGAAGGATGGTGAGCGTCATGTGGCGCTTCAGCATCTGGATGACAATCAGCCGCGCTTTGATCTTTATGACTCACTGCTCTCTGAAGAAGCTGTGTTGGGTTTTGAATACGGCTACGCCACAACGACCCCCAAATCCCTGGTGATCTGGGAGGCACAGTTTGGTGATTTCGCCAATGGTGCTCAGGTGGTGATTGACCAGTTCATCTCCTCAGGTGAGTCCAAGTGGGGACGTTTGTGTGGTCTGACCATGCTGCTGCCTCATGGCTATGAAGGGCAGGGGCCGGAACACTCCTCTGCACGTCTGGAACGATTCCTGCAGCTGTGTGCCGAGCACAACATGCAAGTCTGCGTGCCCAGCACCCCGGCCCAGATTTTCCATTTGCTGCGTCGTCAGGCGATTCGCCCGCTGCGCAAGCCGCTGGTGATCATGAGTCCGAAGAGCCTCCTGCGTCACAAGAAAGCGATTTCCACACTGGACGATCTGGCTACCGGCAAGTTCGAAACCGTGCTGGATGATGTGGGCGACCTGAATGCCAAGAAGGTCAATCGGGTGGTGATGTGCTCCGGCAAGGTCTACTACGACCTGCTTGAAAAGCACGAAGCAGAAGGGCGAACCGATACTGCGGTCGTGCGGATTGAGCAGCTCTATCCGTTCCCTGAGCAGCGACTGGCCGAAGTCCTGTCTGGCTACCCGAATTTGAAGCATCTGGTGTGGTGCCAGGAAGAGCCGATGAACCAGGGCGCCTGGTACTGTTCCCAGCATCATATGTATCGGGTTGCCTATCAGGTAGGCGTCGCGCAGGTCCATTACGCAGGCCGTGAAATGGCTGCCGCACCGGCGGCCGGCTCAATGGCTCTTCATATCGAACAACAGCAGCGTCTGGTTCAGGACGCCTTCGAGATCAAGTAAATAAGGATTAGTCATGGCGACTGACATCAAAGCCCCGCAGTTTCCCGAATCCGTAGCGGATGGCACCGTGGCCACCTGGCACAAGCAGGAAGGCGAAGCGGTAAAACGTGACGAACTGCTGGTTGATATTGAAACTGACAAAGTAGTTCTGGAAGTAGTGGCGCCCGCAGATGGCGTGGTGAGCAAGATTCTGGCACCTGAAGGTGACACCGTCGAAAGCCAGCAGGTCCTGGCTCACTTTGAAGAAGGTGCAGCCGGTTCTGCTTCTGCCCCTGCTGCCAGTGCGGCCCCGGCCGAGGAGTCTGCACCTGCAGCGGCTGACGAAGCCGCCGCTACTGAAGACAACAGTGCCTCTGACCAGGCAGGCCCTGCGGCCCGCAAGCTGATGAGTGAGCATGGTGTGGCGGCCAGCCAGGTAACAGGTACTGGCAAGGGTGGCCGCATTACCAAGCAGGATGTCGAGCAGGCTATTAGCAACAAGGCCGAGCAGCGTGCAAGCCAGCCCGCTCCTCAGCAGCCCGCCACTGTGGATGTGCCGGCTACACCTGGCGAGAGAGAAGAACGCCGGGTGCCCATGACCCGCCTGCGCAAACGTATTGCTGAGCGCCTGGTTTCTGCCCAGCAGGATGCGGCTATGTTGACCACCTTTAACGAGGTGAACATGAAGCCGATCATGGAGATGCGCAAGAATTACCAGCCTGAGTTCGAGAAGGCACACGGCGTGCGTCTTGGGTTCATGGGCTTCTTTACCCGCGCTTGCGTGGAAGCGTTGAAGCGCTTCCCGGCCGTGAACGCGTCCATTGATGGTGATGATATCGTTTACCACGGTTACTACGATGTGGGTGTGGCGGTATCAACCGACCGTGGCCTGGTGGTGCCGGTGATTCGTGATGCAGATCAGAAAGGTCTGGCGGAAGTGGAGTCACAGATCATCGACTTCGGCCAGAAGGCGCAGAAGGGCAAGCTTTCCATTGAGGAAATGACGGGGGGAACCTTTACCATCTCCAACGGTGGTGTATTCGGCTCCCTGATTTCCACGCCGATCCTTAATCCGCCGCAGACTGCGATCCTGGGTATGCACAAGATCCAGGAGCGTCCGATGGCGGTGGATGGCAAGGTGGAAATTCTGCCGATGATGTATCTGGCTCTGTCCTATGATCACCGTCTCATCGACGGCAAGGAAGCGGTACAGTTCCTGGTCGCGGTCAAGAATTTCATCGAAGATCCAGCTCGTCTGCTGCTGGATATCTGATCAATGCCGCACGCAACACGCCTCACGCTGCTCACGTAGTGTGAGGTGGTTTCCCGAGAGGAAAGAACATGTCTGATAAATTTGACGTTATTGTCATCGGTGGTGGCCCTGGTGGTTATGTAGCCGCCATTCGCTGCGCGCAGCTTGGCCTCAACACTGCCTGTATCGAAAAGCGGATCAACAAGCATGATGAGCCGGCACTCGGTGGTACCTGCCTGAATGTGGGCTGTATCCCTTCCAAGGCACTGCTTGATTCGTCCTGGAAATACCACGAGACAGAATCCGCGCTGGCAGATCACGGTATCAAGATCAAGGGTGCAGACCTGGATCTGGATACCATGCTCAAGCGCAAAGACACCATCGTCAGAAACCTGACGGGTGGTATTGCCCAGCTGTTCAAGGCCAACAAGGTGACCTGGCTGCAGGGTACAGGCCAGTTGAAGGCGGGCAAGCAGGTGGAGTTCCAGCCGCTGGACGGTGGTGATGCACAAACACTGCAGGCCGAGAGCGTTATTCTGGCCGCAGGATCGGTTCCAGTAGACATTCCGGTTGCGCCGGTTGACCAGAACCTTATCGTGGATTCCACCGGTGCCCTGGAATTCAACAAGGTGCCCAAGCGCCTCGGCGTGATTGGTGCCGGTGTGATTGGTCTCGAGCTGGGTAGCGTGTGGAGCCGTCTCGGCAGCGAAGTGGTAGTGCTTGAAGCGGTGGATACCTTCCTGCCCATGCTTGACAAGCAAATTGCCAAGGACACGCATAAGCAGCTGGAGAAGCAGGGTCTGGATATTCGTCTGGGTGCCCGTGTTACCGGCTCTGAAACCACAAAGACCAAGGTCAAGGTGACCTACAGCGACAATGACGGAGAGCATACTGAAAGCTTTGACAAGCTGATTGTCGCAGTAGGGCGTCGCCCGTACACAGAAGGCTTGTTGAGCCCTGATGCGGGGGTAAGTCTGGACGAGCGCAACTTCATCTATGTGGACAGCCAGTGTCGCACTGATGTCCCCGGGGTTTACGCTATTGGTGATCTGGTACGTGGTCCTGCGCTGGCTCACAAGGCCATCGAAGAAGGCGTCATGGTGGCTGAGGTCATCATGGAAGAGCCGACTCAGGTGAACTACGACGCGGTCCCCGGTGTTATCTATACCCACCCGGAAGTTGCCTGGGTTGGCAAGACCGAAGAAGAAGTCAAAGAATCGGGCGAGGCCTACAAGACCGGCGTTGTGCCATTCGCGGCAAATGGTCGGGCGATGGCCGCTGGGGATACCGGTGGTATGGTCAAGTTTGTGGCGGATGAAAAGACCGACCGCATTCTCGGTATGCATATCGTCGGCCCGCAGGCCTCCGAACTCATACAGCAGGGCGTCATTGCCATGGAGTTCGGTGCGACTGCGGAAGATTTGCAGTTGATGGTGTTCGGACACCCGAGCCTGTCAGAAACCGTTCATGAGGCTGCATTGGCTGTGGATTACAAAGCCATCCATGTGGCCCAGCGTCGTCGCAAAAAGTAACGGCGTGGAACGGACGCGAAAAAGGGTGCCCAAAAGGCGCCGAATCATTCAACAGATGGAAGTATTGGCATGAATCTCCATGAGTATCAGTCAAAACAGCTCTTTGCTGATTATGGCCTGCCAGTCTCTACCGGTTTCGCTTGCGACACTCCAGAAGAGGTCGCAGCCAAAACCAAAGAGATCGGCGGTGACAAGTGGGTAGTGAAAGCCCAGGTACACGCTGGTGGCCGTGGTAAGGCTGGTGGTGTAAAGCTGGTCAACAGCGCTGAAGAAGCTGCAGCCTTTGCCGAGCAGTGGCTGGGCAAGAACCTGGTGACTTTCCAGACCGATGAGAAAGGTCAGCCGGTTTCCAAGATTCTGGTAGAAACCTGCACTGATATCGCGAAGGAACTGTACCTGAGTGCGGTGCTGGATCGCGCCAGCCGTCGTGTCGTTTTCATGGCCTCCACCGAAGGTGGTATGGACATTGAGACCGTGGCTGAAGAAACCCCGGAGAAGATTCTGCGTGCAGAAATCGATCCGCTGGTTGGGGCGCAGCCCTATCAAGCCCGTCAAATTGCCTTCCAGCTGGGTCTGGAAGGCAAGCAGGTTAACCAGTTCGCCAAGATCTTTGTGGGTCTGGCACAGCTGTTCATCGACAAGGACCTTGCCCTGATCGAAGTGAACCCGCTGGTCATCACTGATGAAGGCAACCTGCATTGCCTGGACGCCAAGATCAATGTAGACGGCTCTGCGCTGTATCGTCATCCGGAAATCAAGGCTCTGGAAGACCCCTCTCAAGAGGACGCCCGTGAGCGTCGTGCTGCCGAGTGGGAACTGAACTACGTAGCGCTGGATGGCAACATCGGCTGCATGGTGAACGGGGCTGGTCTGGCTATGGGCACCATGGATCTGGTGCAGCTCAAGGGTGGTGCGCCGGCCAACTTCCTGGATGTGGGCGGTGGTGCGACCAAAGAGCGTGTGACTGAAGCCTTCAAGATCATCCTGTCTGACGACAAGGTAAAAGGGGTTCTGGTCAATATCTTCGGCGGTATCGTTCGTTGTGACCTGATTGCAGACGGCATCATTGGTGCCGTGGAAGAGGTGGGTGTTACCGTTCCTGTAGTCGTTCGTCTGGAAGGTAACAACGCTGAGTTGGGCGCCAAAAAGCTGGCCGAAAGCGGGATGAACATCATCGCCGCAAAAAGTTTTGAAGACGCTGCCGAACAGGTAGTGAAAGCTGTTGGAGGTGCCGCATGAGCGTACTGATCGACAAGAACACCAAGGTTATCTGCCAGGGCTTTACAGGCAGCCAGGGCACCTTCCACTCCGAACAGGCTATCGAGTACGGTACGCAGATGGTGGGTGGTGTCACCCCGGGCAAGGGTGGTCAGACTCACCTGGGTCTGCCGGTGTTCAACACTGTGGCTGAAGCGGTTGCCGAGACTGGTGCTACGGCCAGCGTGATCTATGTGCCGGCTGCGTTCTGCAAGGACTCTATCCTGGAAGCTGCCGATGCAGGCATTGAGCTGATCGTTTGTATTACCGAAGGTATTCCTGCCCTGGATATGCTTTACGTGAAGGAATACATCACCCGCAAGGGCGGTGTGCGCCTGATCGGTCCGAACTGTCCGGGCGTGATCACTCCTGGCCAGTGCAAGATCGGTATCATGCCGGGTCACATTCACCAGCCGGGTAAAGTGGGTATTGTGTCTCGCTCCGGTACCCTGACCTATGAAGCGGTTAACCAGACCACCAAGCTGGGCTTCGGTCAGTCTACCTGTATCGGTATCGGCGGTGATCCGATCCCGGGCATGACCTTCATTGACGCGCTGGAACTGTTCCAGAACGATCCGCAGACAGAAGCCATCATCATGGTGGGGGAAATCGGCGGTACCGCGGAAGATGAGGCAGCAGCCTACATCAAGGCCAACGTGACCAAACCGGTTGTGAGCTATATTGCTGGTGTTACCGCGCCTCCTGGCAAGCGCATGGGCCATGCAGGCGCCATCATCGCGGGCGGCAAGGGTACTGCAGATGAAAAGTTTGCGGCCCTGGAAGCAGCGGGTGTGAAAACCACCCGTAACCCGGCCGGTATCGGTCAGGCGCTCAAGGAGCTCACCGGCTGGTAACGGCTGTTGTGCTCGAAAATAAAAAGGCCGGCAATTAGCCGGCCTTTTTATTGGTCGCAACCTGACAAAAGCGCATTGCCTGACCTGAAGATGACGTTAATGGCTGTTACAGCAGGCTGCACGCAGGCCTGAACGCCATGACTGGTCTGTCAGCGTTTTTGTGTCGGTTACTGCCTAGTGAAGGGTGTCGTCGTCCAGCTCAAAAAACTCGTATTCATTGAGTTCCTTGCGCAGGCGGCGTTCCTCCAGACGATCTTCGATGCGATGACGCATGTCCATGTTGAACGAGCGGCTACGGGCGTTACCGCCATCCTGCTCGTCCTCTTCCATGTCATCATCCAGGTTATCGAAATCTTCGTTCATCAGCAGGTCTTCCGAATCAAAGTCTTGCTCATTACGACGGTTACTCATGGTGGCCTCCTGTGCTGACCTCCTCAAACAACCTGTGTTCGGTTTGCCGGAACCTGTTGGAAACCGACAACGCCAGGGGGTTCTGTTGGCACTCCGTTGCGAGAGGATTGGAGGAAAAGCGGCCTGAAAAGGGGCTTTCCTGTCACGACGCAAGGGAGTGACAACAGTTCCTACGCCTATATATCCCCTGATTTTCGTTCGTACAAGTATTTTTTTTCTGGCCGGGGACCGGCGGTGTAATGAGGGGGGGTGGCTGGTCAATCCCGGCACGTTATCGGTCAAAAAAGCCGCGTTCAGGGCGATGAATCTGTGAAGCAAGTCATGCTGGCCCGTGTTTCAGAAAAATCAGTCACTTAAGTGCTGGAATGGATGCCGCTGGCTTTGTAAAGTGACCCAATAGAGGTTGGTCTTGCTGAGCGGATTGCGACCCTATCTATGGATTTCCATTGCAGGGGCACTGCTGGCACGCGGAGAGAATAAAAAGATGGCTGAATTGCTGATCATCATTGGGGTAAGCACCATTATTGTGACGACGTTGGGGCTCATGAATGAAGCCAGCCATCGGGGTCACAGTGCGCTGTTTTTCATGATCCCACTGGCTAGTCTTGGACAGGTACAGCAGGGCTGGGAGCACTATCGCTGGTGGGCGCTTGCCCGTGTTGCGGGAGTGCTCACAGCGGCAGTAGGTACGGCACTGTTCATCATGTCCCATGCCTCCGAGGTGCCTCCGGCGGCTGGGGTTAGTGGCCAGAGCGGCCAGGTGCAGCGCGGGGAGAGCATGGCTACCACCACGTCTTTTGTGACCTCTGAGGAAGCCGCGCTGGCGGTAGTCAAAGGGCAGGGTAAGGCCCTTTCAGGTCGCATTCATGGCCGTGAGTTTCGTTATGATCGTGTTGCATTGATTGACGGGGTACTGACGGCAAGCCAGGGGGAGGGCTTTCTGCCCGAACTTGAGGTGCGCGCGCTGATCGGCTGGAAGCCGGAAGAGATTACAGAGCGCAAGAACTTTTTGGTGACTCCTTCAGAAGCCAACCCCCCTGTCGTCCATGTTTCCTGGAAGCCTGAAGGAAAGGATTATCCGGAAACCCAGATCTTCAAAGGGGGATATCGTATGGAGCTTGCCCTTGCGCCGCTGGATGCCGGCCAGCTTTCAGGCTCTTTGGTGCTGGTGGTGCCGGACAGTTTTAAAAGCTACCTGAGTGGCGACTTCACCGCTTATACCAACCACCTTCGTTATTTGAATGGCTCTGTTGACCTGCATTTCGATCATGAAGACACGCTGGCCTATGTGGCTCGTCAGTATTTGCTCACCCAATTCCCGGAAGGGGCGCTCGAGACGGTGACACCTCGCCAGGTTGTGTTGCGTCGGGCGGAATCCAGTGGCCAGGTGACAGCCCGGGTGGTCTTGACCAACGGCGCGGAGGAAGAGCGTTCCGTGCGACTTGAGAAAAGCGATGTTGGCTGGTCCGTGGAGCCCGGCTCCATGGCTTCAAGGCTGATCAAGGAAGCCGATCAAGGCAGCATGAGTTATACCACCCCGGGGCAGCAGCAACCCCTGGAGGCCTCTGCGCAGCTCGAGCCCATTTCGATGAGTTTTCCGGAACTGGTAACGTTTGTGGATCGGGCTGTCGTCCTTGAGATGACCAGTGGCCGCAAAATTGACGGTGTCTTGCGCAAGGTATCTGTAAATAGGTTATGGATTGAGATCAATGTGGGAAGTGGCGTGGTGGAGCGGAGCTTCCCCAAAGATGAGCTGCAATCTCTCGTGCTTGGCAGTGGCCAAAAAGTCAATGTGGATAAGGGTGATACACAGACTGAGACGACGGTTGCAGTACCTGAGGTGGGTTCGGCTGATAGTACAACAAGGGCGGGCTCCACTCATTTCAGTGACACCGATGACCCTCGGGTTGAAAAATTTCGTGGCCTGCTTGGCCAGAGCGTGACAGTAACAGCGGATGAAGGCCCGGCGAGAACCGGGTTGTTGCAATCGGTGGAATCTGACCATATTACACTCAGTGTTCCGGTTGGGGCGGGAAATATGGAATATTTCTACGACATGAACAGCATTCGAAGTCTTGAGGCCGCACGTTGAAAATTTTAATCACAGGTGGAACAGGTTTCATTGGGCAGCATCTTTGTCGCCGTTTGGCTGCCCATGGCCATGAACTGATTGTCTTGACCCGGCGCCCCCGACGGGCCTCCAAACTATTGCCGGAAGACAGTCGGGTAGTTGAGACCCTTGATGCCATCAGCAATGAGGAACGCATTGACGGCATCGTTAATCTGGCAGGCGAGAGCCTGTTCGCTGGACGTTGGACAGATCGCCGCAAGCAGACACTGTTCGATTCACGGGTCGGTGTGACGCAGAGCCTGGTCAGCCTGGTGGCTCGCCTTGAGCGCAAACCCGCCGTGTTGGTATCCGGTTCAGCGGTGGGCTTCTATGGCGACGCTGGAAATGCGGAGCTGAATGAGGATAGCCCCGCGCGCAAAAAAGACTTCGGATATTTGCTGTGCGATGCCTGGGAGCAGGCAGCTCGACCGGTTTCCCGGCAGGGTGTTCGGCTGTGCCTTGTGCGCACGGGTATTGTGCTCGGACGGGATGGAGGCATGCTTGGCAAACTTTGGCCTCTCTACCGTGCAGGGCTGGGGGCCATGATTGGTGACGGCCATCAGTGGCTCAGCTGGATCCATATCGATGACATGGTGGCGATTCTTGTGCGGGCATTAGAGACCCCCGGCATTGAAGGTGTATTCAATGCTTGTGCACCCACCCCGGTGACACAGCGTGAATTTCATCAGGCGCTTGCCAGGCAGGCGAAACGGCCAGCCTTTCTCAAGGTACCCTCGTTTGCCTTGCGGCTTGGTCTGGGTGAGATGTCTGACATGTTACTTGGCGGTCAGCGTGTCTTCCCCAGGCGCCTTGAGCAACAGGGCTTTGTATTTCGTTTTCCAGATCTTGAATCGGCTCTGTCCCATCAAGCTTCCTGACCCCTTCCTCAGGCTAGTGGGGCGCCTGCCCCATTCAGCCTTGAAAAGCGCTTAAGCATCCCTATTTCTAGCTCAGCCAAGACTGATGCAGGAGCACATTGTGTCTAACCAAAAACAAACCCATGGCTTTCAGGCTGAGGTATCCCGCCTGCTAAACCTGATGATTCACTCGCTTTACAGTAACCGGGAAATTTTTCTGCGGGAGCTGATCTCCAATGCCTCCGATGCCTGCGACAAGCTGCGATTCATGTCGTTGGATAACCCGTCCCTATCGGAGGCGTCAGGGGAGCCGGTAATCACCCTGAGTGTCGATAAGGAGAACGGAACCCTGTCTATTACCGACAATGGTATCGGGATGGACGAAGCGGAAGTGATAGAAAACCTGGGCACCATCGCCCGCTCGGGAACCGAAACATTCCTGGCGTCCCTGAGTGGTGATCAGAAGAAGGACTCGCAACTCATTGGGCAGTTTGGTGTGGGGTTTTACTCAGCGTTCATCGTGGCGGACAAGGTTGCGGTAGAGAGTCGCAAGGCTGGCACTGACGTAGACGCAGGGGTGCGCTGGGAAAGTGACGGAGAAGGCGAGTTTACCGTTGAGGCGGTTAATCGTGACCATGTGGGCACCTCCGTAATTTTGCACCTGCGGGATGACGCAAAAGAATTTCTTGATCCCTTCAAATTACGTCAGGTGGTGAACCAATATTCTGATCATGTGGCCTTTCCGATTCGAATGAGCACATTGGGCGACGCTGATGACGCCCCCACGGAGGAAACGCTGAATTCAGCCACGGCACTTTGGCAGCGTCCGCGTAATGATGTCTCCGATGAGGAATATCAAAGCCTCTACAGACACATCAGCCATGATTTCCAGGATGCAATGAGCTGGAGTCATAACAAGGTGGAAGGCAAACTGGAGTACACCAGCCTGCTGTACGTCCCTGCCAGAGCACCTTTTGATCTCTATCATCGTGATGCTAATCGTGGTCTGAAACTGTATGTGCAGCGCGTTTTTATCATGGATGACGCTGAACAGTTTTTGCCGCAATACCTGCGCTTCATCAAGGGGGTGGTCGACGCGCCAAACCTGCCATTGAATGTGAGCCGTGAGCTTCTACAGGATTATGGCCCGGTTAAAACTATTCGCTCGGCTCTGACCAAGCGGGTACTGCAGATGCTGAAAAAACTGGGTAATGACAAGGATAAGTATCCCGCTTTCTGGTCACAGTTTGGCCAAGTCTTGAAAGAGGGTATAGGTGAGGACCCGGATAATCGTGAAGCCATCGCCGCATTGCTGCGCTTTGCAAGCAGCCACGAGGGGCAGGGGCTGACCAGCCTGGATGACTACCTTGAACGCAAGCCTGCTGATCAGGAGAAAATCTATTACCTGCTGGCCGATACTGCCTCAGCCGCCCGGCAGAGTCCTCACCTCGAGGTATTCCGCAAGAAAGGCATCGAGGTGTTGTTGCTCAGTGATCCCGTGGATGAGTGGATGATTAGCTATCTGGATAGCTACAAAGATGTGAAACTGGTCAATGCGGCGCGTGGTGAGCTGAATCTGGACGAGCATACCGAGTCGCAAGAAGACAGTGCTTTGGTGGCCAGATTGAAGGCGAGTTTGGCGGAAGAGGTGGAAACAGTTCGCGCAACTCGACGGCTGGTCGACTCCCCCAGTTGTCTGGTTCTGGCGGAGGATCAGCTTGGGCCTCAGATGCGGCGTATGCTGGAAGCTGCAGGGCAACCGGTGCCGGAGAACAAGCCTGTTCTGGAAGTAAACCTTCATCACGACCTGCTCAAGGCATTGGACACGGTTGAGGATGGTGACAGGTTCAATGATCTGGCTGCCTTGCTGCTCGATCAGGCCATGTTGGCGGAAGGGCAGCTGCCCAAAGATCCGGCGGCGACTGCCCGGCGGATGCATCAGATGTTGGTAAGTGCTGTGAATAATTAACTGCTAACGGTTATGAGCTGTACGAATCAGTGCTCTATCTGGTTCGGAATTTGAGGCCGCCCCCGGACTTCGGGTGCGGCCTTGCTTGTTATTGGAAAGTAAAAAATACACGAAGCTGTTAACTGTTCACTATTCACGGTTAACTGCTTTATGATGCCCAAAAGCAGTAAATAAGGCGTTCCTATGACGCAGAAAACATATAAAGCCGCCATTCTTGGCGGAGGAAGTTTCGGAACCGCCATGGCCAGCATACTGGCTGCGAACGGCCATGCCGTGAACCTGTGGGTCAGAGATCCTGAAACAGCAGCGGCCATCAACCTGGACCGGGAAAACAGTCGCTACTTGCCTGGCAAGGAATTACCGGAAGGGGTGAATGCAACTGATAGCCTGGAGGATGCACTGGCTGATGCTTCCATGGTGTTTGTGGCCATTCCCAGCAAGGCATTTGCCGAGGTGCTTGAGCAAGCGCGCGAGTGGGTGCCCGATGGCACCATCGTGATCAGCTGTACCAAGGGAATCTATGCGGACGGGTTTCTGCTGATGAGCGAGTTGCTTCACCAGTACTGGCCTCATACCCGTATTGGCGTGCTCAGTGGTCCCAATCTTGCCAAGGAAATCGTTGAACAGAAATTTACCGGGACGGTCGTCGCCAGCCCGGATACTGACCTGTGCCAGACGGTACAGACTGCGCTTAGTTGTGATTACTTCCGGGTATATGACAACCCGGATATCTATGGTGTTGAACTGGGCGGCGCGCTGAAGAATATCTATGCAGTGGCCTCCGGTATGGCGGCGGCCATTGGTGTTGGTGAAAACAGCCGTAGTTTCCTGATTACCCGATCACTGGCTGAAATGAGCCGTTTCGCCGTGCAGCTTGGGGCAAATCCCATGACATTCCTGGGGCTGTCCGGAGTGGGGGATCTCATCGCTACCTGTACCTCCAACCTGTCGCGCAACTACCAGGTGGGTTTCCAACTGGGGCAGGGCAAGTCCTTGCAGGAAGCCATTGATGCGCTTGGCCAGACAGCGGAAGGGATTAATACGATCAAGCTGGTGGCGGACAAGGCAGCGGAACTGAATGTTTACATGCCTCTGGCAACCGCAATGTATCAGGTGGTCTACAAGCAGCAGCCTCTCGAAATCGTGATTCAGCAGTTAATGAGTGGCGAATACAAACACGATGTGGAGTTTCAGCTGGGGATTCCCGAATGAAGCTGTTTATCAGTCGCCATGGTGAAGCCGTGGCGATGGCTCCAGCCGACGCTCTCCGCCCTCTGACTGAGCGGGGCAGGGCTGCGCTGCTTTCACACTGGCAGCGACTCAAGGCTAACGGGGTGTGTATTAGCGGAATGGTGGTTAGCCCCTTTGTACGAGCCCAACAGACAGCGGACTGTATTGCAGAGGTGTACGGTGGCCTCAAGAGAGTGGATTGTGAAGCTCTGGTTCCAGACGCCTCTCCCCAGCAATTTTTAGGCTGGTTGCTCGCCAATCCTGTCAGTGAAAACACGGTTCTTGTCAGTCATATGCCTTTCGTTGCACAGCTGACTGGGCTCTGGACTGGCAGTTCGGATCGCTTCGGCTATTCAGTGGGCACGGTCACCTGTCTTGATGTAGAGGTGGCCGCCGCCGCAGGGGCGCGTTTACTGTGGCAATGCAGCCCGGGTGAGAGTGTGGCGGGCCGCTAGTCGGTCAAATCCTACCCCCGGGAAACCGAAACATACCGTTCGCCGATTGACGCTTTGCACTGATTTTTCCCTGTCGTATCTTGAACTCGATGGCGCAAGAACGCATGGCAGACTCCTGACTGCGCCATCAACTCCCTGAGGGGGGATACGATGACTCCTTGCATCGTGATTCAGGCAGATTGAAAGCACCAATTTCGATTGGTGCTTTTTTTTGTCTGCTCTGCGCTAACAACGGATTTCATGCACAATAACGGTACGGAAAAACAACGCTGTCAGGTTTGCTTACAAGTCTTACTGGCCACGATCCCTCCAACGCTCAGGCTTGAAACTCAGTCCTCTGGCGTTTCAATCTCTCCGGGTTTCTCCGGCTGCAGAACGAACTTTTCGATGTGTTCACCATCAGCGGCAACCAGGTTGATGGACATGGGAATGCGTGACAGAAAATCCAGTCCTTCAGTGCGACGAAGATCGCGCAGATATTCCTTCACGCGGCCGCTAATCCAGGGGTGGAGCGTTGCCTTGAGAGTAACGGCCTTGCAGCGGCTGCCGCGTTGAGAGTGCCAGTCCATCAGTGCGGAACGTAATACCGGGAAATGGTCCTGGAACTGTTCAAAATCATCCGCAACCAGATACACGTCATACTGATAAAGCTTGCCTCGCCAGCTCATACCCAACGGGCTTTCCTTGAGTCGCAGACGGGGGGCCAGTGGTGTTGTGTTGCCTTGCTGCTGTGGGCGGTAGGCGGCTCTTTCTTTCCGGTAGTGCTCCGGTGATTCGACGCTGTCGAGCATGGCGATCACTGCGTTTCCATGCTCGGGACGGTCGGCCGGGTTCTTGGCAAGGAGTGCCTTGAGTAGCGATTGATAGTGTCGCAGGCGAATGGGTAGCAGCGGGATAGGCTCACGAAGGTGGGCCATGGCCATGGCGGCGGGATCATCACCGTTAAACGGAGCATTGCCAGTCAACATCTCATAGAACACGCAGCCCAGAGCATAGAGGTCTGACTGCGGTGTGAGCGGTTGCGCGCGGTGTTGTTCAGGGCTCATATACTTGGGGGTGCCCATCTGCCGTGGTTTGTTCAGGGTGTTGTCATGGAGCGTGCTCGAAGCGATGCCAAAATCCATCAGGACGGCAGATCCATCCGCTCGGAAAAGAATATTGTCCGGCTTTACGTCGCGGTGAATGAAGTAATGTTCGCCCGCATAGTGAAGTGCGCTGGCCAGCTGCCGCACTACGGTTTCAGCCTCTTCCTCTGTCATACCATTTCTGATGCGCGTTTTGAGGCTGCCCCCAGTCACATATTCCATGCTGAGGTAGTAGTAGCCCTCAAATTCTCCCACGTCATAAACGGGGACGATGTGAGGGTGATTCAGGCTGGCAACGGTTCTTGCTTCACGCATGAACTGCTCGGCAAAGCGGGGCTCGACGGCGAGTGCCGGGCTGAGAATCTTGATGGCTACCGGGCGTTCGAACGAGTTTTGGGTGGCAAGAAACACATGGGCCATGCCGCCTTTACCAAGGCGTTCGGTGATGCGATAACCGGGAAGTCTCAATGCCATGTCTAGTGTATGCGTTGTGCTGAGTATCAACGCATTTGTACAGGGTTCATTCCTTGCCGTACAGGGCTTTCATTTCTGCTTCTGATTTTCTTGCCTGCGCCACCTTGGCTTCAAGGCGCTTCTTCTGGCGATCCAGCCCCAGGAAGAAGTTGACCTTGCTTTGCAACAACATGGGATCGATGGGCTTGAAGAGGTAGTCCACCGCGCCAGTGCGGTAGCCTTCCTGCACAAAGCGGGTTTCCTTGGAAATGGCGGTAACGAAAATGATCGGCACATTCTCGGTGCGCTTGTTGGAGCGCATCAGTTTGGCCACTTCGAAACCATCCATTCCCGGCATCTGAACGTCCAGAAGTACCAGCGCATAGTCATGCTTGAGCAGCTTGGCCAGGGCTGCATTGCCGCTGCTGACGCTATCCAGTTCGCAGTCCAGGTCCTCCAGCACCACTTCAAGGGCAACAAGATTCTGTGGCGTATCATCTACCATCAAGACGCGGGACGCAGGGAGTGCCGGTTCGTCGTTGATAAAATCGCTGGAAGACATGGTGGTAATCCGGTCGTAGTCAAATGGTATTGGCTAATCTTTTGGGACTAGTGTCTGCAATAATATCAATATTTCGGCCCAAGGTCTTCGGCCCGTTCGGCCAATTTCCACTGCTGTACTGCCACCTGCTGCTTGATTTGCTCAAGAATGTCGAGAAGGGTGTCGCGGAGCAGATCATCAAGCTGCTCGCCATCGCCGCGGGCAGCGTCCAGAACATCATGCAGCAGCTGTTCAAGTTGGGGGCGGTTGGCCGGTGTTGCCAGATCGTCTACCAGCTGGTCCACGAAAGCGCTGCCTGTTTCGCGAACCGCCTCCCCCAGCAGGGCAATGGCGCGTGGGCCGGCAACCGGGATAGCGGCAAGACGTCGTCCTGCCTGGGTGCGCGTAATGGCTTCATCGGTCAAGTGGGCAAAATAACCCGCCAGGTCAACGCGATACTCGCTGTGGGTCTTGCGTGTGGCCTCGGCGATTCGTTCAGCCACGAAGCTCACCAGTCGTTCCTGTCGTGGCGCCAGCACCTCCTTTTCGATCCGGTGCAGCAAGGGGCTGCCGCCGCCGACCTCGCGTTGGGCGCCACTCAGCACCTGCATCACAACCCGATCTGAGACTTCTTCCACAACGATGTTGTAGTACTTGAGCAGCGTCTGCCCGAGCCAGGTCTGCGACAGGTCCACAATCCCCATGCGCTGCAGGCGGAACAGCAGGTTGACCACCCGCAGTATTCGTAGCCACCGGAAGCTCCCCACCGGAATGCAGCCCAAAAGGTCATACCAGTGGGCAAAAGGATAAAAGAACCAGCGGTGGTAAGTGCCCCGGGCAATTGCCACGCCCCAACGGAGGGTGAATTCGGTCAGGTAGACGGCAACAAAACACAGGTCATAGAACAGGAAATCAGCGTGGATGGTGTCACGGTAGAAGGTGTGAAAAGCCGGGGTGTGTGCAGCCAGCAGATTCTGGAACAGAGACACCTGGAAAAGCCAGTCGAACAGGATCAGCGCCAGGTTGGCAATCACCAGTGCGATCATGAACAGATCAATGAGAAACCCGAGAGTATCCAGATTCGCTTTAAGCTTTTCCGGGTGCAGTCTGATTTTCATGACTTGAAACTGGCCCACACGGGACAATGGTCAGAGGGCTTTTCCATACCCCGCAGCTCATAGTCCACGCCGGTATGTTTGAGCTTCTTCATCAGAGGGGCTGTGGCGAGCAGGGTATCGATGCGTAAACCTCGACGCGGCTCGCGCTCAAATCCTTTGGAACGGTAGTCAAACCAGCTGAAGATGTCATCAGTTTCAGGGTTCTGGTGGCGGAAGGTGTCGGTCAGGCCCCAGCCCACCAGACGGTCCCACCATTCCCGCTCCTCGGGCAGGAAGCTGGTCTTGCCCTCGCGCAGCCAGCGCTTGCGGTTGGCCTCACCAATACCGATGTCCAGATCCGTTGAAGAGATGTTGAAATCCCCCATTACCACGACCTGCTCGTTCGGCTTGTGGCTCTGCTCCAGATAGCCCTGAAGGTCCTCATAGAACTTCTTCTTGGCAGGGAACTTGGTCGGGTGCTCCCGGTTTTCACCCTGGGGGAAATAGCCATTGAGCACCGTTGTAGTGGTGCCGTCGCTATTTCGTAGAGTGCCGATGATCATACGGCGCTGGGCTTCTTCACCGTCATCAGGAAAACCGTACTGTACATTTTCCAGTGGTTCGCGGCTGATTAGCGCAACGCCGTAGTGGCCTTTCTGGCCGTGATAGTAGGGGTGGTAGCCCATGTCACGGACAGCCTGCTCCGGAAACTCGGGGTCATGGACCTTGGTTTCCTGCAGGCCGATCAATGTCGGCTGGTACTTGTCGATGACCGCCTGCAGCTGGTGAAGACGTGCTCGAATTCCGTTGATATTGAAAGAAATCAGGGTCATAGGGGCCTCCTTGGTGGTCGCATTGTACACGAACGATTGTCCTTGGCAGGCCCGGATCTGGCGTTTTCAGACATGGATAGGTTGGAACGGACTTGGCTATGATGTTCCCTTCGCCGCTTTGTATCTCAGGAGTAAGGATGTCTGCAGTGACCGACGAGAAACCGGTACTTGCCTTTGCGCATGCCAACGGTATACCTGGCCACAGTTATGATACGTTTCTCGCTCCGCTTGAGGATTGCTACCAGCTCTTCATCATTGACCGGCTTGGTCATGACCCTGCCTACCCGGTAGATGCACAGTGGCACAGCTTGAGCCTGGAGCTGGAGGCCCGGTTGGCCCCCTTGCCGAAACCGATTGTAGGGATGGGGCATTCACTGGGTTCTGTGCTCATGTACCTGGTTGCCCAGCGTCATCCTGAATGGTTCTCCTGTCTGCTGATGCTGGATCCCCCCATGATGAATGGCTTGCATGGCGTCATGATGAATGTGGCCAAACTGACAGGGCAGATTGACAAGGCAACGCCGGCGGGCAAGAGCAAGGGACGACTGGACTACTGGCCGGATTGGGCGGCAGTTGAAAGTTATTTTGGCTCCAGGAGGCTGTTCCGGGCCTTTGATCCCCGTTGCCTGCAGGACTATATGAGGGCCGGGGTGGAGCAATGGGAAGGGGGCTGGCGATTGCGCTTCCGCCCTGAAGTTGAGGTGGCCATATTCAGGGAGACGCCCACTGCTGCAACGGGTATGCCGCGGTTGAAGGTGCCGGCAGCCATTGTCACGGGCAAGCGGTCGCCTTCACCGTTTCTACACAGTGCGCGTCGAATTGCAAAACGTCATCGCATGATTCACCGGATGGCGGAGGGCAGTCATATGTACCCACTGGAAAAGCCGGAAATGACAATGGCGTTATGCGAAGAGCTACTGTCGTTGCTACTGCAGCAGGAAGCGGCATGATGGCTCCAAAAGAACTCTGCTTTGACGTTTATGGCCAAACTCTCTCTGCGTTGCAGTGGGAGGGTGAAGGGGAGCCGATTCTGGCATTGCATGGGTGGCTGGATAATGCCGCATCCTATGTGCCCCTTGCCGGGGAGCTCGGACGACCCATGGTGGCGCTGGATTTATCCGGGCATGGCCACTCAAGTCATCGTCCTGCTGAAGTAGCCACACATCTGGTGGATCATGTCAGGGATGTGAGAACGGTGGCCCAACAGCTCGGCTGGAAACGCTTTACCTTGATGGGGCACTCGATGGGCGCTGGTATAGCCTGCCTGCTGGCTGGCTCTTGTCCCGAACTGGTGTCGCGGCTGGTTCTGATCGAAGGATTGGGGCCTCCAACTACCAAGCCCGATGAGGTTGCCGAAACCCTGCGCAGGGCCATGGATGACATGGCAGCCCTGAAAGACAAGAAAAAACCGGTTTATAACGATATTAACGATGCGATCGAGGCTCGCACCCGGGGCTTTGGCGGCCTCAGCCATGTTGCTTCTGCACTGCTCGTGGAGCGTGCACTCATGCCAATTGAGGGTGGGTGGACCTGGCGAGCTGACAGCCGCTTGCGACTGACCTCATCGCTACGACTCACCGAAGAGCAGGTAAAGGGCTTTATAAGTGCGATTGTGGCACCGGTTTGCCTGATTCTGGGAGAGCAGGGGATGGGCGGGAACGGCATGTTTGCTCATCGCGTAGAATGGCTCAAGAATGTCGATGTTGTCCGTTTGCAGGGTGGCCACCACCTCCATATGGACGCCCCCCAGGAGGTGGCTGCGGCCATCAACCGTTTCCTTTCCCGCCATTGAGTATCCACTGACCAAAAGCACCAGCCGCCATGGTGCTTCAGCTCAAAGTGTCATGGTATTGGCTTGGGCCTCATCGTTAAGCTGATCGAAAATGAATTCGAGGAGTTGCAACGATGAAAGTGGTAGAGGTGGCATCACTGGCTGAGTACGTTGGCAAGGAGCTGGGGGCATCAGAGTGGTTCGAGATCAATCAGGACCGCATCAATGCGTTTGCTGATGCCACACTGGATCACCAGTTTATTCACGTAGATCCGGAGCAGGCCCAAAATACCCCGTTTGGTTCAACCATTGCTCATGGCTACCTGACGCTCTCTCTTTTGCCGTATCTGCAAAGCACGATTGACGGTTTCCTGATGCCCAAGGGCATGAAGATGGCCATGAACTATGGCTTCGACAAGCTACGCTTCATGGCGCCGGTCAAGGTCGGTAAGCGTGTGCGTGCTGTGGCAACCTTGCTTGAAGCGACTGAAAAGCGTGAGGGACAGTGGTTGCTCAAGTTTGCTTTCAAGGTGGAAATCGAGGGCGAGGAGAAGCCCGCTCTTGCAGCTGAGTGGCTGCTGATGTACTTCGTTTAAACCCCGCCAGCGTTCTCCTGGTCAGGTCTGCCACAGGTTCATGGCAGGCCTGATTTTTTTGTCATTCCTGGTCTCGTCCCTCCATGGCAAATGGTTTGTCCCCTGTCCTTGCATCTGTCTACGCTTACCGTTCGGCGATCAAAGTTTAATCAAATTATCAGGATAATTATTCAACCAGCTGATTTGAAAGAATTTATTGTCGCGTTATGCATGCCGTTGGACTGGTAAACTTTGGGCGATAATCGTAATGTAAGCCTAATGTATTAGGTCCGCTGCATCCGGCAGCTGACTGCCTAACCCAGGGAACGATCATGTGGCACCGCACCCGGCAATGGCTGCGTCGACTAGTGGATAATCGCTCTGCGATCAGTCGTGACTTGCGGCTTGGTTTGTCCCATGCTGCTGACCTGCCTCGTCTCTTTCTGCCGTTGGGGGAAGAGCCTGGTGCGCGCTCGGAGCTTTCCCTGTCTTCGTATTCAAGCGCTAGCGATGCTTTTGTTTCACTGTTTCAGCTGGTAGTTCCAGCTACCCGGGAGTCGATCAGTCAGGGGTCACTGGTATGCAACCCTCCGCGAGTGACAGGACAAACGGAGCACTCTCGCTGGTTCTTTATCAACGGTATGGGCACGGCGCCAGCAGTGGCACTGCTGAATGCAAGTGAAATTGCCCGCCATTTTCAGCGGCCTGTCACCTTGATACATACCCCTACCTGGGGGCTGGTCCGAGATGTGGCGGAGTCCATTACCGCACGCACCCTCCGTAAGGATGGGAAACTGTCCCGCCCGGCGCTAAACGTGCTGATTGAGGCGCTGGAAACCCAGGACCAGGTGGTTCTGGTGTGCCATTCCCAAGGCACTATTGTTGCCAGTTACATTGTCCGTAAACTGCTCCGTAACGCCTCCGTGCGGCACTTGGTCAGTAAGCTTGAAATTTACTGTATCGGCGGCGTGGCAGACAGCCTGGAAATCGACCCCCAGTTGACGCTGGCGGCCGGTCACCCGGTGCCTTATGTGGAGCACTTCGCCAATGGCAGGGATTACCTGGCCGAGATCGGTATCCTTGCGCATCTCGATAGTACAGCGGGAACGGTTTATTGCTTGTCTGATCGCTCCGGACACCTGCTGAACCAGCATTATCTCCCTGCCATCGTCAGAGGTGATTTCTGCCAGCGTAGCTCTCGTTTATACCGCTATGCACGGGGACGTATTCCAGGGCCGAAAGGGGCTTTGTCGGTGAAAGTAAAACAGATGGGGCAGCATGGATAACAACAAGAAGCCTCTACTGCTGTTTGTCGATGACTCAAAGGTCATGCGGCTTGCGGCCGATAAGATGCTGGGGCGGGAGTTCCAGGTTGATGTGGCTGAGAATGGTGTTGAGGCTTGGCGAAAGATTGACCTCAACCCGGATTACAGCGTGGTATTTTCGGATCTGGCCATGCCGGAGATGGACGGCTATGCCTTGCTTGAAAAAATTCGTAACAGCCCTGATGAGGGGGTAGCAAAACTGCCGGTGATTATTGTCACTGGCGCGGAGAATGATGATGAGGCCCGAAGTCGTGCCCTAAAGCAGGGTGCAACCGATTTCATCAGCAAGCCCTTTAATTCCACGGATCTGCTCGCACGCGCCCGTGCCCATTCCAACTATCAGGAAGAGCGCAAGGCCCTGGCACGGCAAGCGATGGTGGATCCGCTGACCCGTTTGGGTAATCACCGGTACATTCAGCATCGTCTGGGGCAAGAGTTGGCACTGGCTGCCCGGCAGCAAAGTGCACTATCAGTAGTGCAACTGGAAATTTACCAATTCAATCAATTATTCATACAGCTTGGAAAGCGCAGGGCCGATATGGTGTTGATGAAACTGGCCCAGCTTCTCCAGGGGGTGGTCCGCAAGGAAGATTCGCTGGCTCGTAGCAAGGTGGATCAGTTTACGTTCTTGCTGCCATCCGCCGACATTGAGGGTGCCAGACGGTTTGTCGAACGGGCGCTCAAGGTATGTGAAAAATTGGCATTCCAGCATCGTGGAAAGCCGCAACGTCTGCCCGTCAATGTGGTGCTGCATAGCCCTGATGCGAATGCCAACAGCACCCCGGAAGCCGTGCAGAGAGTACTCGATGGCTACCTGAAACGTGCTCGTGAAGCGGGTGCTGGCTGCGTGGTGGGCGATGAGGATGAGATAAGTGCTGCCGACAAACAGGGGCCAGTGATGGGGGTCGAGCAGGCGCTCGGTCTGATCCAGGCTGGCAAGCAGCGGGTTGTGGTGAGCGCGTTACCTGATTTGAAGCGCCAGTTGATGCCGTTACTGAAATTGATGCAGCAGGTGTCATCCGGACAGGAGATTGTATGAAAGTCAAAGTCGACCGGGAATATCCGGTCAGCGTCGATCAGCTCTACGAGATTATGACCAGCAAGGCGTTCTTTGAGCAGCGTTTTGAGTGGGGCAGGGTGACGGGTTACCGGTTTGAAGGCTTTGAGCAGACCCCGTCCGGGTTGCTGTTGAGGATCTTTCAACCAGTGAGGATTAGATCTGACAAGATACCCGGTTTTGCGAAGCGCTTTCTGCCAGAACAGGCTGACTTGCTGACCGAGTTCCTGTGGACTCCTCTGGCGGACGGTAGTGGCTACGAGGCGCAATACCGTTTTCAGCTGGGCAGTGTACCTGTGAGTGTGGCAGGCACCATGCAGCTGAGCAGGGAAGGGGACGAACATTCCCTGCAGTGTACCGAAGTGGAAGTGTCCTCCTCGGTTCCCATCGTAGGCAAGAAGCTGGTGTCACTGCTTGCTGACAAGGTGGATGATGCCCTTGCCGGGGACTACCGGCAAACACTCCGTTATGTGGAAGAATGTGTTCACCGTGAGCGGTAACGACTGCCGAGTTGCTTGAGTGCCTGTTCCCAGCGGCGGCGAAACCAGCGTTTTTGTCGCCACTGGGAACGAATTTCCGGGGTGGTTATTTGCAAGCTGCCATCGCACTGAATGGCTGCAAATATGGCATCGGCAACCTCTTCAAGCTGGGCTGCTGTCTGATTCGCCTGGCGGCGAAAACGGGCAGCACTGAGCGGATCGCTTGCTTCTATATGGTCACTACATTCGGCCAGCAGCGGTATCGCGACTGCTGACACATTAATCCCGCTTCCATGCAGCTCAGCGTAAAGACTGTTACTCAATGCCTTGATGGCGCCGGCCATGGCGCTCTGACAGGCAGTCATCGGCACGGGCAACAGTCCATATTCAATAATCACATTGAGGATGCGTCCTCGCTGCTGTTGGCGCAGTGCGGTGAGTGTGCTTTGACAAAGGTGCACGGTGTCCATCAGCTGTGACTGAATGTGGTTTTCCCACTGGTTAGCTGCCGTTGCCTCAAAGGGCCCGACGCTGACATGGCAAGGCAGGTTGATGACGACATCGAGCTGTTGCCAACGACGCAGAATCCTGTCCACGTTTCTGCGATGATCCTGGCTTTCGCCCTTTCGAGACTCCAGAAACATGGCTTCCTTGCCCTTTGCATGCAGGTGAGCGCAGATTTGCGGGCCTCGAAAACCGTCCTCACCAGTAATCACCACGCGGTAGTGTTCACAGGCACGCTGTGCCAGCGCCTCGCCAAGCGGCGTGTCACCATGATGAATCAGCAGCACGGGAGCGTGTTTCAAAAGGACTCCAGAACCCCGGAACGGGATAGCAAAAAAATTTTGTGAACATGTGTTGACATGAATGATTGGTAAGTTAACATGTGTTCACAACCTAATGAAAGGAGTCTTCCCAATGGCAACTTACAAACAGATTTTCAAAGATATTGTTGCGCTGGTAGCGGCGGTCTTCTGTGCCATTGTTCTGGTCACGGGCCTTTCTCAGCATAGCGAAACCCTCTTTGCAGCTCTGCTGGCCTTTGCCTTGATGGTACCGGTGATTGCCAGTACTGCAGTCGGCCTGAAGAAAGATCTCAGCGATCAGTTTACCGCTTGATGATGTTCACGGGCAGCTTCTGCTGCCCGTGCTTCCATTTCGCTAACCGGCAGTCCCAGCACCTGGTGCTCTCCCTCGCTGCGGGCCAGCAGTACCGTGACAACACTATCCCCCCAGATGTTCACCGCAGTGCGGCACATGTCCAGGATTCGATCTGTCACCAGAATCAGACCGATCGCTTCCGCGGGTAAGCCAATCGCGCCAAGAATTACCGTAATCGCCACCAGTGATGCTGCCGGGATACTGGCTACCCCGATGGAGGTCAGGAGGGCAGTCACAACAATCATGAACTGCATCCCGAAAGACAAGTCCATGCCGTAAGCCTGGGCGATAAAAATGGCTGCCACGCACTCATAGAGCGCGGTGCCGTCCATATTGACGGTGGCCCCTAGCGGTAGCACAAAACTGCTTGTCTTGCGGGAAACCCCGGCTCTGTCCTGGACACATTCCATGGTCAGGGGCAGGCTGGCGGCGGAGCTGGCTGAGGAAAACGCGGTGAGTAACGCAGGCATCATGGCCTGGATGTGTCTGAATGGCGAGCGTTTGGCCATCAGGAAGATCAAGGCGGGCATGAACACAAACCCATGTACAAACAGGGCGATGATAACGGTCAGGAAGAACCAGGCCAGCGGCTCGATGGCATCCATTCCTGTGCGTGTCACTGTGGCCGCGATCAGGGCAAACACGCCAATGGGAGTGAAGCGGATGATCAGCATGGTGATACTGATCATGACCTGGTAAATGCCGTCGATCATTTGTCTCACCGTTTCCCCGCCCGGGCTTTTCTCGACGCGCAGGTAAAAGCCAAATAGCAGCGCAAACACGATCAGGCCCAGCATCTGGCCGTTGGCGGCCGCAGCTATCAGGTTGGGCGGAAGCATTTGGCGAAGAATTTCGGTAAAGTCGCCGGCGCCGCGACCTTCGATCTTGGCCAGCACATTGCCCGTCTCCGAGGAGAGCCCCAGCAGCCCTCTGGCGGGCTCGCCGTTGATGATCCCGGGGGTGAGCAGGTTGACCAGCATCAAACCGATGAGGATGGCAACAAGTGACGTGGCCATGTACAAGGCAACAGTCTTGATGCCCATCCGGCCAAGATTCTCTCCACCACCGACACCCACCATGCCAGAAATAATCGCGGTCACGATAAGCGGGACGACCAGCATTTTGAGGGCGTTGATAAACAGGCTGCCTACCAGGTCGAAACCCGACAAGACAGATACGCCAAACAGCGTGCTGCTCTCTCCTGTAATGGCGCCGATACCGGCGCCGGCCAGCATGGCCAGAAAAATTTGGTGGTGAAGCTTCATGGTAACCCCTGTCCCTGGCTTTATTTTTTCGTCATGGCTTTCGCATTCCCGTCGAGGGAAGTCCTCCGCTACCGCATTATGGCTGGGCACAGAGGGGCCGGGATCGAACAGTAATGACGCTACAGCGTACCTTATCTGTGCGCCAGGGACAGGGACTGTTTGTGGTTTTAGTGTCTAATTTACATCAGTTTTTTGATCGACGACTCCAGATTTCGCTGGCTACGCGCCTGAATGTAAGCGGATTTAAGATGGCTGTCCGCATCCACCGGGCCTAGCCGTTCGCAAAGCAGCACATAGGCGTTGTTGAGCTGATTACGAAGAACTTCCAGAGGAAGGCCTCCCAGTGTGCGTCCGGGAGATTGCAACCAGTGCTCCATGGTCAGGCGGGTTTCCGGGCTCACCGCGCGGCCACGCAGCATGGCAATCATATCCAGCCGCAACTGAGAGGCTACCGCGGCGGGGAGCCCTTCCCATAGTGATTCCATCAGCTTCTGGAAAGCGGCAGTACAGGGGTGGCTTTGCTGGGGATCGAGTGAGCTGCTTGCCAGTGGGTCGCTGGCCAGCTCCTGCTCTGACATGGACATGGCCTGGACCAGGCTCATGTGAATGTGGTGCCGGCGTTCGCCAAGATCAAATAACTTGCAGAGATCGCTCACATACCCCTGCAATGAGTAGCGTGGGCGCTCGGAATAATGCTGTTGCCAATGACTGATAGCTTCCATCAATACAGCTTCATTCATGTAGGGTGTTAGCCCGGTAACGATGGCGCGACGTCGCCTTTGCAGTTCCTGACTCATTGACGGCCCTCCGCCTGACTGGTCATTTCCGCGTTATACAGGCTGTTCTGGGGGAACTCCGGATAACCGGTTTCGTCGTGTTCACTCAGATCCAGACCCCGTTGTTCGTGGATAGCCGGGGCGCGTAGCCCAAAGAGGGTTGCTACGACCAAGTACATAATCAGGGCGGCGAAGAATGCCCAGCAGAAAGCCACGACAATTCCCAGCAGCTGTACTGTGATACGTTCCGGGTTGAACAGGTCGCCATCGTAAAAGAGTCCGGCAGCCAGCGTTCCCCAGGCACCGGCAAACGCATGAACAGGCACCGCGCCAACCACATCATCCAGGCGAAGCGATAGCAGCAAACGAGCACCTCCTGCAGCAAGGGCGCCTGCAATGAGCCCGGTCAGTACTGCAAAGGCAGGAGACATAACTGCGCAGCCAGCCGTAACCGCTACCAGTCCGGCCAGGCTGCCGTTCACGGTTTCGGTCAAGAGGACCGGGCGGCGGGTCGATAGACGGAGCAACGTGCTGCCGACCGCGCCAGCCGCGGCAGCCAGTTGAGTGTTCAAGTTGACCTTGGCGATATCTACACTGGCGGCAAGGGTGGAGCCACCATTGAAGCCGAACCAGCCAAACCACAGAATGAACCCGCCCAGAGCTACGTAGGACAGGTTGTGGCCTGGAATGGCGCGGGGTTTGCCTTGCTTGTCGAAGCGTCCAAGACGTGGGCCTACGACCATAATACCGGCAAGAGCACACCAGCCGCCGATGCTGTGAACCACCGTTGAGCCCGCGAAATCAATAAAGCCCAGCTGGGCCAGCCAGCCATTGCTGTTCCACGCCCAGCTGCCATAAAGGGGGTAGATGACCCCGGTAATCAGTATCGCGCCACACAGGTAGCCTGCATAACGCGTCCGTTCTGCCATGGCACCGGAAGCAATGGTTGCTGCCGTCGCAGCAAACATGATCTGGAACATGATCATGGCCCAGGTGCTATGGTCAGCCTGGCTTAGCGCAAATTGGTCTTCCCCAAACCAGCCGGAGGGGTTGGTGCCAAACATCAAACCAAACCCCACTGCCCAAAACACCAGCGTACCTACGCAAAGGTCCATGTAATTTTTCATGACCACATTCAGGGCATTTTTGGCGCGGCTCAGCCCGCTCTCCAGCAAGGCGAAACCCGCTTGCATGAAGAACACCAGGGCGGCGGCGATAGCAATCCACACGGTGTCGGTTGCGGTGAGGGGATCTGCGTGGGCAAAACCAGGCAGCGCGAGCAACACAAGGGTATGTCTGTAGTGCAGTTTCATGGACTGAACCCAGTTCGTTTTTGGATGGACGAATTGGGTTACTGCAACGGTTGTGCCAAGGACAAAATGCCGGGTTTTGACAGATGAACTAGTTCTTTATTCCTGCCATATGCTTTTTATTGGTGCGCTATTCATTTTTGGTGCATGCGATGCACTATGCAGAAACACCCATAGATTGGCACAGGGCCTCGATCAGCAGGTACTCCTGGTCGGTTACCTTCTGGATGGAGAGTCGCGGCCGAATCACCAGTTCCATGTCGTCAAAATCCGGATTTTGCTTGATTTGCTTCAGGCTGATGGGGCTTGGGTATTGGCGAGCGAACTGCAGCTCAACCTGGAACCAGCGCGGGGCTTCCCGGGTGCTGCGGTCGTCGTAGGCGGGGTGCTCAGGCAGAAACTGGGTGGGGTCTGGGTGGGCGCTACGAGTAACCCGGGCTTCACCGACAATGGCCGGGGTGGCGCAGCTGGAATGATAGATAAGCACTGTGTCGCCTACCAATATTTCGTCACGGAGCCGGTTTCGGGCCTGGTAGTTACGAACCCCATCCCAGGCGGCAGTCTGATTTGGCGCGTTCATCAGATCGGCAATACCGAAAACGTCAGGCTCGGTCTTGAATAACCAGATGGATTGGCTCAAGCGTGCTCCCGGGAGTGTTTGCTGCTCAGAATCTCTCGAGCCTGCTGTACGCTGTTGCAGATGTAAACCGGGAAATCAGGTTTGTTCATCTTGAGCATCATGTTGGCGTAGGTATGGTTAAGGGTGTTTTCCAGCACCAGCGCCTTGGCATTGGTCATGGCAGCGAAATCCTGGCCACAGGCAAAGCGTGAAGCGCCGAAGTCCAGCCCCTCAATCCGGCCCACATAAATAGCAAGCTGTTTGCGGTGTCCTTGCTGCCAGAAAAGTGCCTGCCGCTGACGATAGATCGACAGCTCCTGAGGCATATCCATCATGGTGCCATCCTTGATGTCGACCATGGTGAAAATGTCGTCCTGATAAACCCTGATTGCACCGCTCATTACGCTCTCTGGATTGCATGGGACAGGCTTTTATACATGATTATGTGCTAACCTTCAGCGCCTGTTGACAGGAGAGTGGACTTGATCACATCGGCAACCCAAAAAGAAGCTGTAATGGCCCTGCAAACCGTGCGTGATTGCCTTCGATTTGGTGAAACTCACCTGCGTAAGGGTGAGGTATTCTTTGGTCACGGTAGTGATGATCCGTGGGATGAGGCATTGGCGCTGCTAATGCATGTGCTGGCTCTGCCGATGAGCAGCGACCCTCGCATCCTGGATGCCCGTTTGATACCCAGTGAGGTCGAGCACTACGTGGGCTTGTTGACGCGCCGTATCAATGAACGTGTTCCAGTTCCTTATCTGACGGGAGAGGCCTGGTTTTGCGGTTTGCCCTTCAAGGTTGATGAGCGGGTGCTGATCCCGCGCTCTCCACTGGCAGAGCTGATTGAACAATCGTTTGCCCCCTGGGTGGATCCTGATCAGGTTCACGCAGTGCTGGATCTTTGCACTGGCAGTGGCTGTATTGCGATTGCCTGTGCCTATGCCTTTGAAAATGCGAGGGTGGATGGCAGTGATATCAGTGACGACGCGCTGGCTGTCTTCGCTGAGAACATCGCTCGCCATGGCGTGGAAGACCAAGTTCAGGCTCTCAAGTCCGATGGCCTGAATACGGTCAACGGCCCCTACGACTTGATTGTCTCTAATCCGCCCTACGTGGATGCGATGGATATGGCGTCGCTACCGGATGAATACCGTCATGAGCCTGAACTGGCTCTTGCTTCCGGCGTTGACGGCCTGGATTTCACTCGCCGTTTGTTGCGTGACGCACCGGATCACTTGACGGAGCAGGGCGTCCTGATTGTGGAAGTAGGCAACAGCATGGAAGCGATGATGCATGAATGGCCTGAGGTGCCGTTCTTCTGGTTTGAATTCGAGCGGGGAGGGCATGGTGTATTCATGCTGACCCGCCAACAGCTGCTAGAATACCGCAGCACGTTTGACGTTTGAGAGTAGACACGGTCAGCCTGACCGGTTGAGGAGTCGCATGTCCGGCAACAGTTTTGGTGAGCGCTTTCGCATCACTACCTTTGGTGAAAGTCATGGTCTGGCCCTGGGGGCCATTGTGGATGGCTGTCCTCCAGGCCTGGAGATCAGCGAGGAAGATCTTCAGGTAGAGCTCGACCGCCGCAAGCCTGGCACCAGCAAGTACACTACCCAGCGCCGTGAACCGGACCAGGTGAAAATCCTGTCCGGGGTGTTCGAGGGAAAGACTACAGGCACATCCATTGGCTTGCTGATCGAGAATACCGATCAGAAGTCCAAGGACTATTCCAACATCGCCGGAACGTTCCGCCCCGGCCATGCAGACTATACCTATACCCAGAAATACGGATTCCGTGATTATCGCGGCGGTGGCCGCTCTTCTGCTCGTGAAACGGCCATGCGCGTAGCCGCAGGCGCTATTGCGCGAAAATTTCTGGAAAGTCGTCTCGGTATTCGCATCTATGGTGGCTGTACCCAGATCGGGAATGTGAAAGCGGAACAACTGGACTGGTCCGTGGTGAACAACAATCCGTTCTTCTTCCCGGACGAAGCCAAAGTGCCGGAGCTGGAGCAGCTGATCAATGCGCTGCGCAAGGATGGCTCTTCCATCGGGGCTCGCGTGGAAGTCTTTGCTGAAGGCGTACCTCCCGGTTGGGGTGAGCCAGTATTTGACCGCATTGACGCTGATCTGGCCAAGGCCATGATGTCCATTAATGCGGTGAAGGGTGTTGAGGTTGGCGATGGTTTTGAGGTGGTCAATCAGCGTGGTGAGCAGCACCGTGATGAAATGACACCGGAAGGTTTCCTCAGTAACCATTCCGGCGGCGTACTGGGGGGCATCAGCTCCGGGCAGCCCATTCGGGTGGCCATGGCGCTCAAGCCGACGTCAAGTATTCTGATCCCCGGCAAGAGCATTAATCTGGAGGGTCAGGCTTCTGAAGTGGTCACCAAAGGCCGCCATGACCCCTGTGTTGGCGTGCGTGCTACTCCCATCGCAGAAGCCATGCTGGCACTGGTGTTGATGGATCACTACTTGCGCCATCGTGGCCAAAACGCTGACGTAGACGTGCCGTTCCCACCGATTCCGGGGCAGGCATGACCGAGCGCCCTCTCAGTGAGAGGGCGTCGCCACTCCCTTACTATTGGCGTCTCTCCGGGTTTTACTTCTTTTACTTCGGGCTGCTGGGCACGCTCGTGCCTTACTGGTCACTTTACCTGAAAGACCTTGGTTTCAGTGCGGCCGGGATTGGCGCCCTGATGGCCATTCCCCAGCTGACCAAGGTCGGCGCTCCCAATCTCTGGGGTTGGCTGGCTGATCGAAGCGGCCAGCGGCTGCGCATTATTCGCTTCGGCAACCTGATGGCCGCCATCGCCTTTTTACCGGTTTTCTGGATCGATACCTTCTGGGCTATGGCTTTCCTTTTGGTGGCGTTCAGTTTTTTCTGGAATGCCGTGTTGGCCCAGTTTGAAGTGCTGACCCTGCAATCACTGGGAGACCAGGCACACCGCTATAGTCATGTCCGACTGTGGGGGTCTGTGGGCTTTATCGTATCGGTGCTGGTGCTTGGGGAGCTGTTGGACCAGTTGGGTACCCGATTGTTGCCCTGGGTTCTGAGTGGTTTGTTATGGCTCTTGTGGCTAGGCACCCTGACGCTGCCTGCAGGTTCGCCGCACAAGACAAAGGCGCATGGGGCGCGGCAGTCCATGCTGGCGGTGATGGCCCGAAAGGAGGTTTATCTTTTTCTTCTGGCTTCGTTCCTGATGCAGATGTCGCATGGGCCTTACTACACATTTTACAGCATCCATCTGGAAAACCTGGGGTTCACAAAATTCGTCACGGGAGGTTTGTGGGCGTTGGGCGTGTTGGCCGAGGTGGGGCTGTTCGTCGTCATGCATATTCTCATGCGGCGATTTTCGATTCCCTGGATTCTGACCGGAAGCCTGATACTGGCTGCCGTGCGCTGGCTAATTATCGGCCTTTGTGATGACTCTATGGTCTGGCTGGTCATGGCGCAATGTCTTCATGCCGCCACGTTTGGCAGTTTTCATGCGGCCAGCATCGCCTGGGTGCAGCACCAGTTTGGTGATGCGCTCGCGGGTCAGGGCCAGGCGTTGTATTCCAGCTTGGGTTTTGGCGCGGGCTGGGCGGTGGGTGCTGGCTTGTCAGGCTTGCTGTGGCCATCCTGGGGAGTGAAGCTCTTCCTGGCTTCTTCCATATTGTCGCTGGCTGCGGCGGGCTTGATGGTGCTCGGGGGAGTGGTGAGAGCTTCTGTGCCAGGCGAATGAAAACATTAAGCGTGATTTTTCTGTGAAAAATCCGATCTCAGTTTGCTATCGGTCTGATCGCAAACCCTGATTGTTAATCAGTGTAACCAGACAGTAACTTGCGCGGCTTCCAGTCTGCTGTGAGGTGTTGTCGTGCAAGGTAGTTTCGATCCTGTTCTGGTACTGGCTTCGTACTGTGTGGCGGTGATTGCCTCCTATATCGCTCTGTACTTTGGTACGCGTCTTTTTGTTATCGAAGGGCCGGCCCGCAAGTTCTGGCTTGCAATGGGCGGAGTTTGTCTCGGCTCGGGAATCTGGTCCATGCACTTTGTCGGTATGAGTGCGTACACCATGCCCATGGACATGGAGATGAGTTTCAGTGCTGGTTTGACGTTCCTGTCCTGGATACCTGCAGTGCTGGCGTCTACCCTGGCGCTATACGTCATTACGCGCCAGACCGTGAAGGTGCGGAGCATTGTTGCCAGCTCCCTGATTATGGGGGGTGGGATTTGTGCAATGCATTACGGCGGCATGTATGCCATGCAAATGCATCCCCAGATTGGTTATGACCCTGTCCTCTTCTGGCTGTCAGTGTTGATCGCTGTGGTGGCTTCAGGGGCTGCAATGTTGATCTGTCGTGCCGTGCGGCTGGTGCCGGAGAAATATGTCTTTATGACCAAGACTCTGGCCGCCCTGGTGATGGGGGCTGCTATTTGCGGGATGCACTACACCGGGATGGCGGCGGCAATATACAGCCCGGAGGCACTGATTCCCGGGGATAACTTGTTGCAAGGTGACTGGATGGGGATCCCGATGGCGGTGATTTCGGCGGTGTTTCTGATTATTGCCTTGATCGTGGCGCTTCAGGATTTTCGCGAAATCGAACGTGAAAAGAATGTCCGTGAGCAACGGGCTGCGTGGGTCGAGAGTCGCTCTCACACTGATCCGGTCTCTGGCCTGTCCACCCGTCATCACTTCGATCAGTTCTTGCTCAAGCGGCTGGCAGCCAGCAGCGCACGATTCTCGCTGGTGTACCTGGAACTGCAGGATTATCAAAGCCTGTTCAATCAGCAGGGAGAAGTCGTGGCAAACCAGTTGGTACAAGATGCCTCGGCGGCATTCTCTCAAGCATTGGCTTCGTCAGAACTGCAAGCCCGTTTTTCTCGTCATGGCTTGATTGCGCTGCTTGATCCCGTTGATGACAGAGCATTTAGAGAGCTTGCCGGAGTGATCCGTACCACATTGGCGGCCAGCAGCCTGGCTCGTGAGTTTGGTGCCTGGAAGCTGGGTGTCAGTCATTTCCCTGGATCAGCCAGTAGCACCCGAATGTTGGTCAGCAACGCCAGGGAGCCACGGATTAGCGTTCGTTATGATGGTGGTCTGATGGTTGAAGGCGAGCGGTTGCTGGCATCGTGAGGGCAGTAATGACCCGAGTTTAAAAAACGGGCCACAGGCCCGTTTTTTAAACTGAAATGATGCAAGCTCGGGTTTATTGGTTGCGTAAGGCGCGCAGAAATGCCTGGGCTGCATTGGACTGGCTTCTGGCGGGGTGTGTTACTACACCAAGCTGGCGCTTGGGCAGCGGGGCGTCCACGGGCAGCTGAACCACCCCTTTGTCGACCATGGTGGCAGGTAGCACGCTCCATCCCAGACCAATGGAAACCATCATGTGGATAGTTTCCAGATAATTGGTGGACATGGCGATATCCAGTTTCAACTTGTGCTCATCAAATAGCCGCTCAACGATGCCACGGGTGAAGGTCACCGGTGAAGGCAGGATGGCGCTGTGCCCGGTGAGGGCTTCCAGCGTCAGGTTCTGCTGGCGCGCCAGCGGATGCTCCGGTGCGCACATAAACACCAGGGGGTCTTCCCATATCACCTGGCTGTGCAACCTTTCATCTGGCTGAGGGGGCAGGGTGACCACCCCCATCTCCAGCTCACCATGCAATACCCCTTCCCAGGCTTCTTCGGAGTCAATGAAGTGAATGTCCAGCGTTACCTTGGGGTAATCACGGGAGAATTGACGAAGAACGGGAGGGAGGCGATGCAGGCCAATATGGTGACTTGTGCCAATTCTCAGTTTTCCGGACACCTCACCGGAGAGGTCGTGGATGGCCCGGGCGATATCTTCCACATCCATCAGTACCTGGCGAGCACGGGGTAGCAGGGCGTTGCCCGCTTCGGTGAGTTTGATCTGTCGGCCGACACGGTCAAACAGGCGTGCCTCGAGTTGTTGTTCGAGCAGGGCGATACGCTTGCTGATGGCCGGTTGGGTAATGTACAGGCGCTCAGCGGCGGCAGAGAAAGAACCGGTTTCGGCAACGGCCATAAAGGCGGTGAGAGTCGGCGTGTCTATCATTCCCAGGAATCCTGATTGGTCTCAGACGGGGATAATAATTGGTTATCTTAAAAATGAAAAATATGAATTGGATTTATTGATGGCCGAACCCTACATTAAACACCAGTGATAGACCAGCTGAATTTGTGGTCTCAGCCAGTGGTGGCCAAATTCTGGCCCAGGGAGAAAGAGATGGCCGGCAAGACTCTCTATGACAAGTTGTGGAATGCCCACCTCGTAACCGAGCGTGAGGATGGTTCCGCCCTGATTTATATCGATCGTCAGATCATTCATGAAGTGACGTCTCCCCAGGCGTTTGAAGGTCTGCGTCTTGCAGGTCGTCAGCCCTGGCGTGTCAGTGCGAGTGTGGCCACCATTGACCACAACGTGCCGACCACGCCTTTCAAGTCTGCTGCGGAAATCAAGGATGAGACCTCGCGTATTCAGGTGCAGACACTGCAAGATAATACCCGTGAGTTTGGCATCACTGAGTTTGGTATCGGTGATGTGCGCCAGGGCATTGTCCATGTGATGGCGCCGGAGCAAGGTGCTGTTGTGCCGGGTATGACCGTGGTCTGTGGTGACTCTCACACTTCCACCAATGGCGCGCTGGCCTGTCTTGCCCATGGTATCGGTACCAGCGAAGTGGAGCATGTGCTGGCCACCCAGACGCTGGTTGCCAAGAAAATGAAGAACATGCGTGTCAGCGTAGAGGGTGATCTTGGCGCTGGCGTCACCGCCAAAGACGTGGTGCTGCATATTATCGGGGTGATTGGCACTGCCGGCGGGACCGGTTATGCGCTGGAGTTTGCCGGTTCAGCCATCCGCAGTTTGTCAATGGAAGGGCGGATGACCGTCTGTAACATGTCCATCGAGGCTGGCGCCCGGGCCGGTATGGTCGCTGTAGACGATGTTACCATCGATTATGTGAAAGGCCGTCCGTTTGCTCCCAAGGGGGCGGATTGGGACAAGGCTGTCGAATACTGGCGCAGCCTGGTGTCCGATGCTGATGCGGTATTTGACGAAGACATCACCATTGATGCGGCTGACATTCGTCCCCAGGTGTCCTGGGGTACCAGTCCGGAGATGGTGATTTCCGTGGACGCCAATCTGCCCGACCCGGCCGCCGAGAGCGACGACGTCAAGCGCTCTGGTATGCAGCGCGCCTATGAATACATGGGCCTCAAGCCGGGTATGCCTGTGACCGACATCAAAGTAGATCGTGTCTTTATCGGCTCCTGTACTAACTCCCGTATTGAAGACCTGCGCGCTGCAGCAGAAGTGGCGAAAGGTCGGCACAAGGCGGATTCAGTCAAGCAGGTGCTGGTAGTGCCAGGCTCCGGTCTGGTCAAGCAGCAAGCGGAGAAAGAGGGGTTGGACAAGATCTTCGTTGCCGCAGGGTTTGAGTGGAGAGAGCCGGGCTGCTCCATGTGTCTGGCCATGAACCCGGATCGCCTTGAGCCAGGTGAACATTGTGCATCTACCTCTAACCGTAATTTTGAAGGTCGCCAGGGTAACGGCGGGCGTACTCATTTGGTGAGTCCGGCCATGGCTGCGGCGGCTGCGGTGGCCGGGCATTTCGTCGATATCCGCGAACTGGAACCGGCCTGAGGCCGCAACGAGGGAATCATCATGGAAAAATTTGTTCGTCTCGATGGCCTGGTTGCCCCTTTGGATCGTGCCAATGTGGATACTGATCAGATCATCCCGAAGCAGTTTTTGAAATCCATCAAACGTACCGGTTTTGGCCCTAATCTGTTTGATGAATGGCGCTACCTGGATGAAGGTTTTCCCGGGCAGGACAACAGCGCGCGCCCTTTGAATGAAGGCTTTGTGCTGAATCAGAGCCGTTATCAGGGGGCCAGCATTCTGCTTGCCCGTCGTAACTTCGGCTGCGGCTCCAGCCGTGAGCATGCGCCCTGGGCGCTGATGGATTTCGGCTTCCGGGCCATCATTGCTCCGAGCTTTGCCGATATCTTCTACAACAACTGCTTCAAAAACGGGCTGTTGCCCATTGTGTTGTCGGAAGATAACGTGGAAAGCCTGTTCAAGGCGGTGGAAGGCAAGGAAGGGTTCCGTATCACTGTGGATCTGGAAAACCAGCAGGTAATCCCCGAGCAGGGAGAGCCGCTGCCTTTCGAGATTGACGAGTTCCGCAAGCACTGTTTGTTGAACGGTCTGGATGAAATCGGTCTGACCCTCAATGAAGCGGACACCATTCGCGCCTATGAAGAGCGCCGTGCTGAACAGGAGCCCTGGATCTTCCAGTAGGTGGATCCGGATAATTAAAAGAAGAAATCTCCAAGGAGGCGTTATGTTGAGGATTCTGTCGTTATGTTCGGTGCTGGTGTTGGCCGGTTGTGCAACAACCGGGATGTACGATGCCCCCAGTGGTGACGATGTAGTCAAACTGAGTATTGATAACCAGCTGGCCGCGCCGGCGGATGATGCGGCCGCAGGCGGTTGGCAGATGCCGGTGAGTAATGAAGCGAAAGCCTCCCTGTTCAAGGTGGATGGCGAGCGAATTTCCGAGCAGGCTGGTGCGGATTCCGTTGATCTTGAAGCGGGCAAGCACACAATTGAGGTGTTTGCTGACCAGGGCGGCATTCTTCGCTTTGGAAAATTCCGCTACACCTTTGAAGAAAGCGGTGCCTACCGTCTACGCATCAAGGCAGCGAATGGCAAGGGGGACTACACCCTCGAGCTGATTGAGGCTGGTGCGCCAGATACGGTGCTGAAAACCAAGAACTTTTAAGCCCTCAGGGCAAGCAGTAGGACAGGAAGTAGTCAATGAGCAAGGTACTGGTGTTGCCCGGTGATGGCATCGGCCCGGAAATCGTCAATGAAGCGGTGAAGGTGCTGAACGTTGCCAAGGAGAAATTTGGTCTCGACGTTGAGCTTGATGAGGCCCTGGTGGGTGGCGCGGCAGTGGACGCTGAGGGCGACCCGCTGCCGGAAGGTACTCTTGAAAAGGCCCGAGCAGCGGATGCCATTTTGTTTGGCTCAATCGGTGGGCCCAAGTGGGATGCCATCGAGCGTGACAAGCGACCGGAGCGGGGCCTTTTGCGACTGCGCTCATCTCTTGGCTTGTTCGCTAACCTGCGACCGGCCATCCTGTTTCCGCAGCTGGCTGATGCCTCCAGCCTGAAGCCGGAAGTGGTTTCCGGGCTGGATATCCTGATTGTTCGTGAGCTGACCGGCGGCATCTACTTTGGCCAGCCTCGCGGCATCAAGGAAGAGAATGGCGAGCGTGTTGGGTTCAATACCTACGTGTATTCCGAATCTGAAATGCGCCGTATTGCCAAGGTGGCATTTGAGCTGGCCATGAAGCGTGACAAGCGTGTGCTGTCCGTGGATAAGGCCAACGTGCTTGAGGTAACTGAGCTTTGGAAAGAAGTGGTTACTGAAGAAGCCAAGAATTACCCGGAAATCCAGTTGTCCCATATGTATGTGGACAACGCGGCCATGCAGCTGGTGCGTGCGCCGAAACAGTTCGACGTGATTGTCACCGGAAACCTGTTTGGTGACATTCTCTCCGATGAAGCCGCCATGCTCACCGGCTCCATCGGGATGTTGCCCTCTGCATCTCTGGATGAGAATCGCAAGGGTCTGTACGAGCCTTGTCATGGTTCTGCCCCGGATATTGCCGGGCAGGGGATTGCCAACCCGCTCGCCACCATCATGTCGCTGGCCATGCTGATGCGTTACAGCCTGGAACGTGGTGATGTGGCAGATGCCATTGAGGCGGCGGTGGAGTCCGTTCTGGACAAGGGGCTGCGTACTGCGGATATCCATACCGAGGGCACTCGCAAAGTGGGCACAGAAGAAATGGGTAACGCCGTTGCCGAGGCTCTGGCCAACGCGTAACAAACCGTACCGGTTTCCCGTTTATTCACTGATTTAGAAAGGGCAATCCTTTCAGGAGACAAGTTTCCAATGAAGAAAGTCGGTTTTGTCGGCTGGCGTGGCATGGTGGGTTCCGTCTTGATGGAGCGCATGATTGCCGAAAATGATTTTGCAGATATCGAACCGGTCTTTTTCTCGACCTCCCAGGTCGGTCAGGCTGGCCCGGACGTGGGCAAGGATATCCCTGCGCTGGGTGATGCCTCCAATATTGAAGAACTCAAGGGTCTCGATGTGATCGTGACCTGTCAGGGTGGCGACTACACCAACGAGGTGTACCCCCGGCTGCGTGAGGCGGGGTGGGATGGTTACTGGATCGATGCTGCGTCTGCACTGCGGATGCAGGACAACAGCGTGATCGTACTGGATCCGGTTAACCGCCAGGTGATTGATCAGGCGCTGGATAATGGCATCAAGGATTATGTTGGTGGTAACTGTACCGTCAGCCTGATGCTGATGGCACTGGGAGGTCTGTTCAACGAAGGCCTGGTCGAGTGGGCCAGCTCCCAGACCTACCAGGCCGCATCCGGTGCCGGCGCCCAGAATATGCGCGAGTTGATTGCCCAGATGGGCAAGATTCATGGAGACGTGGCAGGCAAACTGGCGGATCCTGCCAGTGCCATTCTGGATATTGATCGTCAGGTGGCGGCCACCATGCGCAGCAGTGATCTGCCCACTGCCAATTTCGGTCATTCCCTGGCGGGCTCATTGCTCCCCTGGATTGACAAGGAAATGGAGAATGGCCAGAGCAAGGAAGAATGGAAGGCCCAGGCTGAAACCAACAAGATTCTGGGGCGTTCCAATAATCCGATTGCCCTGGATGGCACCTGTGTTCGTATCGGGGCCATGCGTTGTCACGCCCAGGCGCTGACAGTCAAGCTGACCAAAGATGTGCCCATGGATGAGATTCACGACATCATCGCTCGGTCCAATGATTGGGTGAAAGTGGTTCCCAATAACAAGGAAGACACCCTGCGTGACCTCACTCCCACCGCGGTCACGGGTACGTTGGGCGTTCCGGTAGGACGGCTTCGCAAGCTGAATATGGGCAATGACTTCCTGAATGCCTTTACTGTGGGTGATCAGCTGTTGTGGGGTGCGGCCGAACCGCTGCGCCGTATGTTGCGTATCCTGCTGGAGCGATAACGCTGACGGCAGACAGCCATAATGTTGGCCAACGCGGGCATGGCTTCGTCGCAAGACGGGCCTTGCCCGCGTTTGTGTTTCTGCTCAGGCAATAAGTTCAGGCCGATGTCATCGGGTATCGGATCCAAACGAAAAACACAGACATGGCGCGGGTGGCAACCTGGCGCCAGGCAGGGGTAGACCATGCGTACGATTAATCTGGCGGTTGTCGGGGCGACCGGTCTGGTTGGAGAAGCCATTCTCAAGCTTCTCGCGGAACGTGAATTGCCATTGGGTGAGCTCTATGCACTGGCCTCCGATAGCGGGGCAGGAAACCGCATCAGTTTTGCCAGTCGCTCCCTGACAGTGACGGATGCCGCGCAATTCGATTTCTCCAAAGTGGATGTGGCCATTTTTGCAGCCGGGGCGCCCGCCAGTCAGGCGCTGGTGCCGGTGGCTGCGGAATCCGGTGCCCTGGCGGTGGACCTTTCTCCTGCCTATCGATACGACGATGCGGTACCCCTGATCGTGGCTGACGTGAACGATGAACTGTTGGCCCAGGCGAGAGAAACCAACATCGTTGCCTGTGCTGATGCGGCAACGGTTCAGCTGCTGCGGGCCCTCAAGCCGATCAATGATATGGCTCCGATTCAGGAAGTGGTTGTCACCCAACTCCAGGCTGCCTCTGCCACAGGTCGTAGTGGTGTGGATCAGCTGGCACAGCAAAGCGTCCGTCTTCTCAACGGGATGGCGCCCAGTGAGGATGCGAAAGCACAGATCGCATTCAATGTGTTGCCGGTGAGTGGGCAGGTTCAGGAAAACGGCTATTCCAGCGAGGAGCTGAAGTTAATGCTCGAATCGCGACGAGTGCTGGCTGGCCAGCAGCTGCAGGTGCTGGTGACCACGGTTCGGGTGCCGGTGTTCTATGGCCATGGTCAGAGCGTGACGGTAAGGGCGGTGCAGCCGCTGTCAGCGGGCCAGGCCGTAACCCTGTGGGAGGGCGAGCAAGACCTGATTGTCCAGGAAAATGACGACCCCCAGGCCATGTCCCCCGTGGCCATGGTGGAAGGGCAGCCAGAGCTGCGAATCTCGAGAATCCGTGAAGATATGGAAGGGACGGGCGCGATAAGCTATTTTAGCGTCGCTGACAATGTCCGCTGGGGGGCAGCCCTGAATGCGGTCAAAATAGTCGAGAAGTTGCTAAAAGACTATCTGTAATGGATACTTACTGACATTATGTGACGCGGTTTCTAGGTTTTGCTCCCAAGCCGGGGCAGAATGGGGAAATAGTGTCATGGAACTGCTCGCCGCCTGGGGGCTTGTCCGGAAGCGCCCGGAGGAAGGGGCAGAGCGCGGGAAACATAATAAATAAAGGGTTCGACCATGCTGCGAAAACTTGGGTTTGGCTTTACCGCACTGGCGATGATGACGCCTGCCATGGCGGTGGCGCTTGGGGTTGGGGACTACGAACTTAACTCCTACCTGAACCAGCCTCTGGAGATGGAGGTGTCCCTGCACGAAGTGGGTGACCTGTCTGCTGAGGAAATTCTGGTCAATCTGGCTCCGCAGTCAGAATTTGATGCTGCCGGCGTTGAGCGCAGCTATTTCCTGAATCGTCTTGAGTTCTCTGTTGAGCTGACGGGTCGTGACGAAGCCATCTTGCGTGTCACCACCGATCAGCCTGTTCGTGAACCCTACCTGAATTTTCTGGTTGAATTCCTCTGGCCGACCGGCCGTCTGATGCGCGAATACACGGTACTGCTGGACCCGCCCAGCTTTTCCGATAGCGCAACGACTTCCGTGCCTGCCATCACTCGCGCCCCGGCTCCGGTAACGAGTACCGAACCCTCTTACGCTCCGGAACCCGCGCCGACCCCCGCTCCGGCACCGGCTCCTGCTGCAAGCACCGAGGATTACTCTGCACCAGCCACGACCTCGATGGCGAGCAGCGGCTCCCGTGACACCTATACCGTACAGGCTTCTGACACCATGTGGCGTGTAGCCCTGAATACACGGCCATCTGACAGCGTGTCTGTCCAACAGATGCTGGTTGCCATTCAGGACATGAACCCGGATGCCTTTATCGACAATAACGTCAACCTGGTTCGCGAAGGGACTGTTCTGCGCATTCCCAACGAGCAGGAAGTGCGTTCAGTTTCAACCCGAAGCGCACTGGTTGAAGTGGCGGAGCAGAATCGTAAATGGCGTGACATGCTGGAGGCGCGTGGGATCAAGACCGCACCGCAGCAGCGGGCTCAGCTGGATGGTTCCCGTGAAGTTGCCAGCAGCGACGATGCGGACCAGGGGCCGGCGACCGGTCAGGTAAAACTGGTTTCGCCTGAGTCCACCGATAGCGTTTCCGATGGTGATAGCACAGGTTCTGCCAAGCAGGGTTCTGCCAACACTGCGGTGCTGGAAAACGAGCTGGCCATCCGCGACGAAAACCTGGATAGGCTTGATCGTGAAAATGCAGAGCTGAAATCACGTCTGGAAGATCTTGAATCCCAGAACCAGACCAGTGAGCAACTGCTTCAGCTGCGTAACGACCAGATCACTCAGCTGCAGGAAGAACTGCGCAAGCTTCGTGAAGCACAGGGTGTCGAAGCACCCGCAGAGGATCCCCTGACTGCTTCGGCAGAGCAAATGCCTGGCCAAACTGACGACAGCGTAGAACAGGTGGTTGAAGGTGAAGATCAGCAGACTGAAGCCGCCAATGATCTGACGGCGGAAGGTAGCCTTGCTGGTGAGGAGACCGCCGAGGGCGACGCTGATGCTGCACAGGCAGTGACTGGCGAAGTGGCTGAAGAAGGTAGCGTTGATGGTGCCGAAGCTGGTTCCGAGATGGCTGCAGATACCACCACAGAGCAGGCCTCTGACGTCCAGCCTGAGAACCCTGTGGTGGCCAAGGCTCCTGAGGTGGCAAAGCCGCAACCGGCTCCAGCTCAGCCTGCTCCTCAGCCCCAGGGCGGCATTGTCGAGCTGCTGATGGAGAACCTGCTGTACATCGCGCTGGGCGCGCTGGCCATTCTGCTGCTGGTGTTCCTGCTGCTGCGACGCAAGAGCAAGGATGAAGAGCCGGAGGATGATGGCTCTCTGTTTGACGAATTTGATGAAGAGAACCAGGACGATTTCGGTCTTCATCTCGATGGCGACGATGACGTTGATCAGGCACCGTTTGCTGCTGATGAGAGCGGTGACGCTCCCCAGGATAGCAATCTGGATCCCATGGAAGACGTCGAGGTTTACGTTGCCTATGGCCGTTATCCCCAGGCAATTGACTTCCTGCGTAATGAAATCAACAAACATCCTGAGCGTGATGACCTGAAAGTCCGTTTGCTTGAGCTGCTCAAGGAAACCAACGATGACGCCGGCTTTGATCAGCAGGTGACAGCATTTGCTGGCGTTTCTGCGACAGTTGATCAGGCGATCGCGCGTCTGGGCGGCGATGTGCCGATGGCTTCTGGTGCGGGTGATGACGAGTTGTCTCTCGATGATCTGGAAATGGGGCTGTCCTCAGAGCTGGATGAAACCAGCATTCCGACCATGGAGGCCGATAGCGGTGATGATATTGAGGAAGCCTCTAGCGGTCGTGGCAATGTGGCCGACGAGTTGGGCGACTTCGACTTCGATCTGGATGGCTCTGACGAGCTGAGTGGCGATGAGACGCTGCTGCTGGACGAAGACGGCGACAGCGATGAATTCTCTCTGGATATCGATGACAAGCCTGCCGCAGATAATGAACTGTCTGACGCGGACCGTCAGTCCCTGAGTGCTACTCCAGTTCTGAACCTGGATGATGTAAGCAGTGCCACTCTCGATGATTCCGACACCAATTATGGTGATCTGGATCTGAATGACATGAGCGCCGAGTTCACTGATATCGGTGGCGACTCTGACTCCTCCTCCTCTTCTTCTGATGAACTTGATCTGTCACTGGACGATCTGGATCTTGATGTCGACGGGGATGATGCAACTCCAGCTGCATCAGGTGATGACACCTTGACTGACCTGGATCTTGAGCTGGACGAAGCAGAGAAGTCACTGGAAGCCTCTTCCAGCAGCGACTCGCTCGACGATATCACTTCCTTTGAACTGGATGTGGCAGAAGAAGAGACCGCCTCGGCGAGCACTGAGGAGGCTTCACTGGAAGATCTGGTTTCAGAGGATGAGCTTGAGTTGTCGCTGGACGACGACTTCGGTGGTACAGATATTACCGAAACCAGTGATGAAACCCTCGACCTTGATGGTTTAATGGGGGAGGACAGTGCAAGTGCAGCCGAAGATGCTACGCTTGACCTTGATAGTGTGGCGTTTGAGGCTGCTGCACCCTCATCATCCCAGGAAGAACCGGCTGTCACATCTGCGCCTGCTGGTGCAGACTTGCTGGAAGACGAAGATGATTTCGATTTCCTCGGAGAAACGGATGAGAATGCCACCAAGCTTGATCTGGCCAAGGCCTACATCGACATGGGTGACTCTGAAGGAGCCAAGGATATCCTTAACGAAGTGATCTCCGAAGGTAACGATCAGCAGCAGGCCGAAGCTCGCGAGCTGATGGGCCAGGTCGGCTGATCCTCCGTTTACCCGGTAAAAGGGGCGATACTTTCGGGTATCGCCCCTTTTTTATGCCGCTTGATTCGCAAGGGTCGTCAGGCCCTGGTCCTGTCTTTACGATCCAGAGCCGGTCAAATTGACCTTTACGCTTTCGTTTTGGTTTTTTCGCGGCTACATTGCGCGGTCGAAGGTGATCGTCCGGGATCCAGAAAGCATGCAACCTGTTTCAATGAGGTTTAAATGGCAAGAATTGCCCTTGGCATAGAGTACGACGGCACCGAGTTTCGCGGCTGGCAGACCCAGCAGCCTGGGGTTCGCACGGTTCAAGAGTGCCTCGAAGGGGCGCTGTCCAAAGTGGCCAACCATCCTGTGGCGGTGGTTTGTGCTGGCCGGACAGATGCAGGTGTCCATGGCACCGGCCAGGTCGTCCACTTTGATTCAGAAGCCGAACGGGAAATGAAAAGCTGGATCATGGGGGGAAACACCAATCTGCCCTATGACATTACCATTCGCTGGGCCACCCCGGTCAGTGATGAGTTTCACGCGCGCTTCTCCGCTGTCAGCCGCCGTTATCGCTATGTGATCTACAATCACGCAAGACCTCCTGCGCTGTATCGCAACCAGGTGACATGGAATCATAGGCCATTGAATGTGGACGCCATGCGATCAGCTGCAGCTATGTTGGAAGGAAGTCACGACTTCACTTCCTACCGAAGCGTTCACTGCCAGGCCAAGTCGGCAGACAAGACATTGCACAGCCTCAAGGTGTTCGAGCATGGCAAGGTGATTGTGATAGAGGCACACGCTAACGCCTTCTTGATGCATATGGTGCGTAATATGGCGGGTGTGCTAATGACCATTGGAGCCGGAAAGCGGCCTCCCGAGTGGGCGGCACAAGTGCTGGAGGCAAAAGATCGCAGGGCAGGGGCTGCTACCGCTCATCCCTACGGGTTGTATCTTGTTGAAATTGAATACCCTGAAGCGTTTTGTCTCCCCCGGGAGCCTCTCGGCCCTTTGTGGCTGCCTGACCGTCTCGACGAAAGCAATGCGCCATAATGCACACGCTGATGGCCTGAATTTGCTACACTATGGCCCGTCCCAGGAAGTCGTTATGCCGCGTTCTTGCGCTTGCATGGCCGCTACCATTCGGGTGCGCTGTTAGTAATGACCAGTAATCGCAGCCAAGCTTTGGTCTGCGTCACCGCATCGCTCCAGAGGCAAGGATGAACCGTCAACAGACCCTTATGACCATCCCGCGGGTTAAAATTTGCGGTATCACCCGTGTTGATGATGCGTTGGCCGCTGCGCGTGCAGGGGCAGATGCAATTGGTCTGGTTTTCTATTCACGTAGCCCTCGCGCGGTGAGCCACAAGGTAGCTGCCGAAATTTGTGCCAGTCTGCCGCCCTTTGTGACTACGGTGGGATTGTTCGTGAACGCCAGCCGTGCAGAGATTGCTGATGTCCTGAAGTGCGTACCGCTGGATCTGCTGCAGTTTCATGGGGATGAAAGTCCTGAAGATTGTGAAGGTCACGGCCGCCCCTGGATCAAGGCAGTGCGTATGAAAGCGGGCGTTGATTTGCAGCGGTGTGCGAACGAGTATCACCGCGCCGCGGGTTTGCTGGTAGACAGTTATGTGCCGGGCGTACCCGGTGGGACTGGAGAAACATTTAACTGGGACAGATTGCCTCATAGCCTGTCCCTCCCGCTGGTGCTGGCAGGTGGCCTTCACCCGGGGAACGTGGCCGATGCCGTGACACAGGTTCGGCCCTGGGCTGTGGATGTTAGTGGTGGTGTTGAACTGGATACCGTTCAGGGCCGCCAGGGGGGGATCAAGGATGCCTCCAAAATCCGCGCCTTTATCAACAGTGTCAAAAAACGAGGAGTAGCTGGTGTCTGAACGCCCTGATTTTTCTGCTTTTCCTGACGCACGTGGTCATTTTGGCCCTTATGGTGGCTGCTTTGTCTCCGAGACCCTGATGGGCGCTCTGGACGAACTGAAGGCCATGTATGAGCGTCTCAAGGATGATCCGCAGTTCCGTGCGGATTTCGACTATGATCTGGCCCATTACGTGGGTCGTCCGTCTCCCCTGTATCTGGCGGAGCGATGGTCCAAGCAGCTTGGCGGCGCCAAGATCTGGCTCAAGCGTGAAGATCTCAACCATACCGGTGCCCACAAGGTGAACAACACCATCGGGCAGGCGCTGCTGGCCAAACACATGGGCAAACCCCGTGTGATTGCGGAGACCGGGGCGGGGCAGCACGGTGTTGCCACGGCTACTGTTGCCGCGCGCCTTGGCTTGAAGTGCCAGGTGTACATGGGGGCAGAAGACGTTGAACGGCAGAAGCTCAATGTCTACCGCATGAAGTTGCTCGGGGCTGAGGTGATTCCGGTCACCTCGGGCTCGAAAACCCTGAAAGACGCCATGAACGAAGCCATGCGCGACTGGGTGACCAATGTGGACGATACCTTCTACATCATCGGAACCGTGGCTGGCCCCCATCCGTATCCGCAGCTGGTGCGTGACTTCCAGTGCATTATTGGTCGTGAGGCCCGTGAGCAGAGCTTGAAGCAGGCAGGGCAGTTGCCAGATGCGCTGGTGGCCTGTGTGGGTGGCGGTTCCAACGCTATCGGCCTGTTTCATCCGTTCCTCAACGACGAATCCGTGGCTATGTATGGCGTGGAAGCGGCCGGCGATGGCATCGAGACGGGTCGTCACGCAGCGCCGCTGTCTGCCGGTCGGCCTGGCGTGTTGCATGGTAACCGTACCTACCTGATGGAGGATGATGACGGGCAGATCATCGAAACCCATTCGGTGTCTGCCGGGCTGGATTACCCTGGTGTGGGCCCCGAGCACGCCTGGCTTAAAGATGTCGGGCGCGTTCAGTACGTTGGCGCCAATGATACCGAAGCCCTGGCGGCTTTCCGCGAGCTGACTCAGGTCGAGGGGATCATGCCGGCACTGGAATCTGCACATGCTCTGGCTTACACCCGCAAGCTTGCCCAGACCATGAGCCCGGAACAGAACATTGTTGTGAATCTGTCTGGCCGGGGTGACAAGGATATTCTGACCGTCGCCGCCATTGACGGCATCGAGTTTTAAGGAGTTATCGTTAATGCGTCGTATCGAACGTTGTTTTGAGCGTCTGTCTGGTCAGAATCGCAAGGCGCTGATTCCCTTCGTTACCGCTGGGGATCCGCAGAAGGATGTCACTGTACCGCTGATGCATGCCATGGTTGAGTCCGGGGCAGACATCATTGAGCTTGGGGTGCCGTTTTCTGACCCCATGGCGGACGGTCCGGTCATCCAGCAGGCCTGTGAGCGCTCCCTCGCTCATGGTACCTCTACCCGTGATGTGCTTAGCATGGTCGCCAGCTTCCGGGAAACCAACAGTGATACCCCGGTGGTGCTGATGGGCTATCTCAACCCGGTTGAAGTGATGGGGTACGAGGCCTTTGCCAAGGCTGCTTCCGAAGCGGGTGTGGACGGCGTTTTGCTGGTGGACCTGCCCCCTGAAGAAGCGCTGGAAGTCAAACCAGTGATGGATGCTGCAGGCCTGGACCTGATCTTCCTGGTCGCTCCCACTACCTCGGATGCCCGCATCAAGCTGATCGGTGAGGCCGGTTCCGGTTACCTCTACTACGTGTCCCTGAAGGGGGTTACCGGCTCGGCATCGCTGAATGTTGAGGAAGTGGCGGGGCGTGTTGAAACAATTCGCAATCTTGCCAAATTGCCCATTGGCGTTGGCTTTGGTATCAAAGACGCTGAATCTGCACAGGCGGTGAGTCGAGTGGCAGATGGCGTCGTGGTTGGTAGTGCTTTGGTGAATCAGGTCGACAAGCACCAGAACGATCCCGCTGCTATCAATCAGGCCATCAGCGACATTCTGTCCGCCATGCGCACCGCCATGGACACGTAAGGACCTTTGCATGAGCAGCAGCAACTGGTTGGAGAAAATCCTACCCGCCGTAAGGCGACCCCAGGAAACCCGCAAGACCAATATTCCTGAGGGTCTGTGGCGCAAGTGTCCGCGTTGTGACGGGGTCATGTACAAGCCGGAGCTGGATCGAAACCTGGATGTCTGCCCCAAGTGTGATCACCACATGCGTATTGGTGCCCGCAAGCGTCTGAAAATGTTTCTGGATGAGGGTTCCCTGACAGAGATCGGCGCCAACCTGGCACCAGTGGACCGTCTCAAGTTCAAGGACTCCAAGAAGTATAAGGACCGTCTGGTTGCGGCTCAGAAGGCCACGGAAGAACACGATGCCCTGATCGCCATGAAGGGCAAGCTCAAGGGTGAAGCCGTGGTCGCAGTTGCCTTTGAATTCAATTTCATGGGCGGCTCCATGGGGTCTGTGGTGGGTGAGCGTTTTGTGCGTGCCGTTAATGTGTGCCTTGAGCACGAGCTGCCGTTGATCTGTTTTGCCGCCAGTGGCGGCGCACGGATGCAGGAAGCGCTGTTCTCCCTGATGCAGATGGCGAAAACCTCTGCGGCGCTGGAAAAGATGCGCCAGGCAGGGTTACCGTTCATTTCGGTGCTCACGGATCCGGTGTATGGCGGTGTGTCTGCTTCCCTGGCCATGCTGGGGGACATTAACGTTGCCGAACCGAACGCCTTGATCGGGTTTGCCGGTCCACGGGTGATTGAGCAGACGGTTCGCCAGAAGTTGCCGGAAGGCTTCCAGCGCAGCGAGTTTCTGCTTGAGCATGGGGCCATCGACATGATCGTGAGTCGCCATGACATGCGCGATACCCTGCACCGTGTGCTTGCCAACATGCTGTCCTGGCCACTGGAAGTGAATGAGCAAGACTGATCACGCGGCAGCGCTTGCCGCCTGGCTAACCCGTATAGAAGCCATGCATCCGGCCGAGATCGAAATGGGTCTCGGCCGGTTGCGTGTTGTGGCCGACAAACTGGGGGTCAGCACCTTGCCCATGCCCGTGATCACGGTGGCGGGCACTAATGGTAAGGGCTCAACCTTGCGCTTGATGTCAGGCCTGGCAAGGCATTCAGGTCGCCGAGTCTGCATTTACACTTCCCCCCACTTGATCCACTTCAATGAGCGCATCATGCTGCCAGATGGGCTGGCCAGTGACGGCCAGCTCTGCGAAGCCTTCGATCAGGTCGACAGGGCACGCGGAAATACCCCGTTGACGTACTTCGAGTTCACCACCCTGGCCGCACTGTGGCTATTCGCCGGTTGTGACGCCGATCTTGCCTTGCTGGAAGTCGGACTGGGTGGACGCCTTGATGCGGTCAATCTGGTTGACCCTGACGTGGCAGTGGTCACCTCAGTTGGTCTCGATCATCAGGACTGGCTGGGTGACACTCGCGAAGCCATTTGTGCCGAGAAGTGCGGGATAGGCCGTTCGGGCAGACCGCTGGTATTCGGTGAGCAGGATTGGCCAGAGAACCTCGAGCAGCTGGTTGAGCGCATGGGGGCAGTTCCGGTGCTTGCTGGCAGGGAATTTGTTGCCGAGCCGGGACAGGGTGGCTTGCGTTTTGTCGATGGCACCGTGGCAGAGTGCCCTGAAAAGGTGGTCCTGGGTGCTGATAATCTGGCGACAGCCTGTCAGGCCCTGATGCTTGCCAATGTGCCGGTCACGCAGGCAGCAGTGAATGAAGTCAGCGGATTGGCGCTGATGGGGCGATGTGAATATCGCCATATTAACGGTGTCGATTGCTGGTTTGATGTGGGGCACAACCTGGCGGCGGTATCACGGTTTCATTCGCTGCTGCCGGGCTGTATGGGTCACAGGCACCTGGTTTTCGGCATGATGGCGGACAAACCGATAGCGGAGGTGGCAGGCCAGTTTGCCGATGGGGATGTCAGCTGGTATCTGTGTGCGCCGGATATGCCGAGGGCGGCAGCAGTAGACCAGCTGGTAGCGGCCCTACCTTCTCAATCAGTCTCTTCGGTTCATGGTTCCGTGTCTGATGCCCTGTCCTGTGCGCTGGCCGCTGCCAATCCCGGTGATCAGGTGGTAGTCTTCGGATCGTTCTATACGGTTGCTGAGGCCTGGTTGGCTGTGGAGGATGGGCAGAGTGAATAAACAGACACGACAGCGCATTATCGGTGTGGTGTTACTGCTGATACTTGCGGCAGTCTTGTCCCCGCTGGTGTTCCGTTCCCCGGCCCAGATCCGCGCAGCTCTGGACATGGATATTCCCTCGCCACCTGACTATCAGGCCGTGGTTATCGATCCTGTGGTTTCTGAAGACGTGGAGCGGGCCGCTGAGGAGCGTATCAAAAGTGATCGTGAGGCAGTGGTAGCCGCGGCAGAGCAACCCGAAAGTACGCCTGAGATGGTTGCGCCAGAGGAAAAAGCTCCGGTGCTGGAGACACTGACCACGCCACCGCCGCCGACAATCACTGCCAAGGACGATCCAGTGTTGGCGGGTTTTGTTGTTCAGGTGGGTAGTTTCAGCCAGCAGGATGGCGCCGCCGGTCTGGTTGCCCGCCTGAAGGACGCCGGCTTTCGGGCATATATGGAAACCGACAGCCAGAACGGTAAGCTTCTTCACCGGGTTATGGTGGGCCCGGAAATTCGCAAGCAGGATGCGGAGCGTACCCGTCAGCGACTCGCGAACGATTCCCGTTTCAAGCTTGATGGACTGGTCCGGATCTACGCTCCCTGAACAGCGTGTTTCGGCATGCATAGCCGATCAGCCTCTGGTAAACTTCGCCGTCTGAATTCACACGGAGCCTGTGCGGCGTCGCACAGGGCCGAGGCAATCCACTCAAGCGCATATTGCCCGCAAGAGCACGTTTTTTGATGAATCTGGCTGACGGCATCATCCTGATCGTTATTGCAATTTCTGCACTGCTGAGTGTGCGCCGGGGCTTCACCCGTGAAGCCTTTTCATTGCTCACCTGGGTTGCCGCCTTTATTATCGCGCGCCTGTTCAGTCCGGCCTTCGAACTGGTTCTTGAAGATCAGATCAGTACCCCCAGCCTGCGTTTTGTCGTTGCTTTCGGTTCTCTTTTTGCCCTGACATTGGTGGTGGGGGCACTTATCAGTCATTTGTTGGGTGAGCTGATTCGTGTCACCGGGCTGAGTAGTACCGATCGTCTGCTGGGTATGGTGTTCGGCGCACTGCGCGGTATTTTGCTTATGGTAGTGCTGGTGGCTTTGGGCCGTCAGTTGTTCGCTGCTGACAAGTGGTGGCAAGAATCCGTCCTGGTTCCTCATCTGGTGATGATGGAAACCTGGACTCGGGAAATGGGCGAGAGTTTGCTCGGCCTTGTTATGAATGTAAGCGGCAGCTAGAGGGAAAAACCATGTGCGGCATTGTGGGCATTGTCGGCCATAGCTATGTAAATCAGGGCATCTATGATGCGCTGACCGTTCTGCAGCATCGCGGGCAGGACGCCGCGGGTATCGTTACCTGCGATGGAGACCGACTGTATCTGCGCAAGGATAACGGCATGGTGCGCGATGTATTTCGCACCCGCCATATGCGCCGCCTGGTGGGCAACATGGGTATCGGGCATGTTCGCTATCCTACTGCGGGTAGCTCAAGCTCCGCCGAAGCCCAACCCTTTTACGTGAACTCCCCTTACGGGATTACCCTTGCCCACAACGGTAACCTGACCAATGCGGAAGAGCTGGCGGAGCACATCTTCCGTGCCGATCTGCGGCATATCAACACCACCTCTGATTCGGAAGTGCTGCTCAACGTATTTGCCCACGAGCTGCAAAGCCGAGGAAAGTTGCAGCCTGAGGCCGATGACATCTTTGACGCTGTGGCCGCCGTTCACAAGCGGGTTGAAGGCGCCTATGCGGTTGTGGCCATGATTACCGGCTACGGTATTCTCGCGTTCCGGGATCCTCATGGCATTCGTCCTGTCTGCTTTGGTCGCAAGGACACGCCGCAGGGGCCTGAATACATGGTGGCCTCTGAGTCTGTGGCATTGTCTTCCCTTGGCTTCCACCTGGTGCGTGATTTGGCGCCTGGTGAGGCGATTTATATTACTGCCGAAGGCGAAATGTGCACCCGCCAGTGTGCTGAATCCCCGAGCCTGCACCCGTGTATTTTCGAGCAGGTTTACCTGGCTCGACCGGACTCCATCATTGATGGCATTTCCGTGTACAAGGCACGCCTGCGCATGGGGGAGAAGCTGGCCGAAAAAGTGGAGCGCGAGTGGCCGGACCATGACATCGACGTGGTGATTCCGATTCCCGATACCAGCCGGACGTCTGCCTTGCAGATGGCCAATCACCTCGGCGTGAAATTCCGCGAGGGCTTTATCAAGAACCGTTACATTGGCCGCACCTTCATTATGCCAGGCCAGCACCAGCGCAAGAAATCGGTTCGCCAGAAACTCAACCCCATTGAACTCGAATTCCAGGGCAAGAACGTGTTGCTGGTGGATGACTCTATCGTTAGAGGCACAACCTGTAACGAGATTATCCAGATGGCCAGGGAGGCTGGTGCTCGCAAGGTCTATTTCGCTTCTGCTGCGCCGGCAGTGAAATTCCCCAACGTTTATGGCATTGATATGCCTGCAGCCCGGGAATTGATTGCCCATGACCGCACTACCGATGAAATCTGCGAGTTGATCGGCGCAGATCGTCTTATCTACCAGGATCTGGCTGATCTGGTAGAGACCTGCCGCGAGGGTAACCCCGCAGTAGAGTCTTTCGACTGTTCCGTGTTCAATGGAGAGTACCTGGCCGGTAACATTACCCTGGACTACCTGAGTGAGCTGGAAGCCAGGCGCAGTGATGACGCCAAAGGCTCCTCAGAGAAGAAGCAGGCCCTGGCCGATAACGAAATTATTGACCTGCATAATACGAATTGATGTAACACGCTTCATGCAGCGTGCAACACTTGAAAGTCCAACGCCTTGAGGTGAGACGACACAATGAAGGATCTGGATCCGAGCGAGTTTGATGTAGAAACCCTGGCTATTCGTACCGCCCAGTTACGCACGGATGAAATGGCCCACTCGGATCCGATTTTCCTGACGTCAAGTTTCGTTTATGAAAGCGCGGCCCAGGCTGCGGCACGGTTTGGTGGTGAAGAGCCGGGCAATATCTATTCCCGCTTTACCAACCCGACCGTTCGGGCGTTCGAACAGCGGCTGGCTGCGCTCGAAGGGGGCGAATCCTGCGTGGCATTCGCCTCTGGCATGGCCGCGATCACAGGTACCTTCTTCTCGCTGTTGGCGCCGGGCGATCATGTGGTCAGCTCGCGCAGTGTTTTCGGTACCACCAATGTGATTTTTGATCGGTACCTCAAGAAGTTCGGTATCGAAACCTCCCTGGTTGATCTCAAGGACTTGTCTGCCTGGGAAGCAGCGATTCGTCCTGAAACCCGGATCCTGTATCTGGAAACCCCGTCCAATCCGCTGTCAGAAATCGGTGATATCGCCGCGTTGGCCAGGCTGGCCCATGACAATGACGCACTGCTGGTAGTGGATAACTGTTTTTGCACCCCGGCATTGCAAAAGCCACTGGAAATGGGCGCAGATATCATCATCCATAGTGCAACCAAATATCTGGACGGGCAGGGGCGTTGTCTGGGGGGGGCTGTTGTCGGTCCGAAACCGCAGTTGGATGAGGTGTTAGGTTTTGTCCGATCTGCAGGGGCCTGTATGAGCCCTTTCAACGCCTGGGTCTTCCTGAAGGGGCTGGAAACACTTAGCCTGCGAATGGAGGCACAGAGCGCCCGCACGATGGAACTGGCGCAGTGGCTTGAATCCCAACCGGGCATTGTCCGGGTGCACTATGCGGGGTTGCCTTCTCATCCACAGCATGACCTGGCTGGGCGACAACAGTCTGCCTATGGCGCGGTCATGTCCATTGAGGTTGAGGACGCCGCGGGCAACCGGGATCGTCAGGCTGCCTGGCGCTTCATCGACGCCACGCGTCTCATTTCCATTACAGCCAACCTGGGCGATGTGAAAACCACTGTCACTCATCCGGCTTCCACCACCCATGGGCGTGTTGTTGAGGAAGAGAAACGTCGTGCCGGTATCTCGGAAAACCTGATTCGTCTAGCTATTGGCCTGGAATCCGTTAAAGACCTGAAAGCGGATCTGGAGCGCGGTCTCAAAGCGCTGGCCAGCGCCTGACCCAGCCTTCACCGGCTGGCAGATCCGCTCTGCACACAACAAGAACCTGATAAAGGCATCGCATGCAGGCACTGACAAAAGCCCTAGATGAAGTGGCCAAGGTAGTTCTCGGCAAGGAAGACCAGCTGAAGCTGGCGTTGACTTGTCTGATGGCCAATGGTCATTTGCTGATTGAAGACCTTCCTGGCATGGGCAAGACCACGCTGGCGCATGCACTGGCCCGGGTCTTTCAGCTCGAATATCGCCGGGTACAGTTCACCAGTGACATGCTGCCTGCAGATATTCTTGGTGTATCCGTGTTTGATCCCAACACCCAGACTTTTACGCTCAGGGAAGGTCCGGTTTTTACCCAGTTGCTGCTGGCCGATGAGATCAACCGTGCTACGCCGAAAACCCAGGGCGCTCTGTTGGAAGCTATGGAGGAGCGACAGGTCACACTGGATGGTGCGACGCGGCCTTTGCCGAAGCCCTTCTTCGTGGTGGCGACCCAGAACCCGTCAGATCAGGCAGGCACCTTTGTGCTGCCAGAATCCCAGCTCGACCGTTTCCTGATGCGTATTTCCCTGGGGTATCCCTCTCCGGAAGTGGAACTGGCCCTGTTGGCCGGTGGTGATTTGCGCGAGAAGGCACGAAACCTGAAGCCGGTGATCAGCAGCGAGGGTTTGGTCAAGCTGAGTGTCATGGTGGAAAAGGTGAGAGCCAGCCATGAACTGCTTGATTACGTGCAGCGCCTGCTCGACGCTACCCGCACGGATGATCGATTTGTGGCTGGGTTGTCGCCACGAGCGGGGTTAGGGCTGTTGAAAGCCGCCCGGGCCTGGGCGCTGATCAGTGGCCGTGACTACGTGGTGCCTGAAGATATTCAGGCGGTCTGGGCGGCAGTAGCAGAACATCGACTCAGTGCCCGCCAGGGAGGCAGCGTTTCCGCCATGACCCAGTCGTTGTTGCAGTCTGTACCGGTGGTTCGGCGCTAACTGATGCGCCTGCCGGCCCCCATCCAGAGGTACTATCAGGCCTGGTTGGCCCGACGACTGCCCCGTGCCCCACTGGTAGTACTGAACCAGAGGAGGATCTTCATCTTCCCGACCGGGTACGGTTTTTTCTATCTTGCTGTCGGCAGCCTGCTGTTCATCGGCGGTATCAACTACGAAAACAACCTTGTTCTTTCCCTCAGTTTTCTCCTGGCCAGCTTGTTTCTGGTGGCGATTCTTCATACTTACCGTAATCTTTCCGGGCTGGGTTTGCGTAATGGCGGGAGCGAATCCGGCTATGCCGGTGAGCGGGGCTCTCTTGGGGTCACCTTGTTCAGTGAACACCATGACCACCACTGTATCTGGCTGGAGTGGGAGGGGCAGCCAGCCCAGCAGATCAGTGTGCCAGCAGGAACAGAAAGTACCCTGTGGATGAACCTCGCCCTGCCAAAGCGAGGCAAGGTGCTGGCTCCCCGAATGAAGGTGGAGAGTGTTTTCCCGTTGGGGTTGCTGCGTACCTGGTCCTACGTGAGCCTGGATCATTGCTGCCTTGCCTGGCCTTCACCTCAGGTCAGCCAGGAGTGTCCCGCAGAGGGGGGGAGCGAAACAACACAGGCCGCACCCACAGGCAAGGCGGGGAATGATGAGTTCCGTGGACTGCGTGGCTACGTGGCCGGGGACTCCCTGCGCCGTATCGACTGGAAGGGATATGCCCGGGGGGCAGGCTTGAATACCAAGCTGTTCGAAGAGCCGGCTGGCGGTCGATTATGGCTCACCTGGGATGCGCTTGAGGGGATCGGGACGGAGCAGCGCTTGTCCATTCTCTGTTATTGGGTGCTGGCACTGGATCAGCATCAAAACCCCTACGGCTTGAAGCTGCCGGGAATGACATTGGTGCCGGACACGGGGGATACCCACCGGCTCCGTGCGCTGGATGCGCTGGCTGCTTACCCGGAGTTTGGTTGATGCGTGTCTATCAGGTACCCACTCACACCCGACTCTGGCTGGTGATCACCATTATCGCCTGCTCACTCCCCCAGCTGATTCGCGGGCCTGCTTGGCAGGCGGGGCTGGTTATTCTGGTGATGGTGATCCGTGCTTTGGCCGACCGTCAAAGGATTCGCCTTCCGGGAAAAATGGTCAGGGGGGTATTGATGGCATCTGTGGTGGGCCTTACCTGGTTTTCGTTTGGGCGGATTTATGGTCCCGACGCGGGGGTGGCCTTGCTAGTGAGCCTTTTTTCCCTGAAGTATCTCGAAGTGGTGCGCCAGCGTGATGCCTATGTGGTGATCGTACTGGGTTACTTTGTCTGTGCAACGGCATTGCTGTTTGAGCGTGGGCCGGGAATGTTTGGCTATGTGCTGCTGTGTATGTTGCTGCTAACGGCCTGTCTGGTCGGTATCAACCACAGTGATACCGGAGTCAGGCCGCTGGCCCATTTGCGCCGTGCGGGAGCATTGACGCTGCAGGCGCTCCCGGTCATGTTGGTACTTTTTGTGCTGGTCCCCAGAGTGGCGCCTCTGTGGAACATGCGGATTGATTCCGGTCAGGCCAGAACCGGGATGTCTGACAGTATGGCGCCGGGTGAAATCAGCGAGTTATCCCAGTCGTCGGATCCGGCCTTCAGAATTGCCTTTGACGGCCCCATGCCGGTCCCCGGCGAACGCTACTGGCGAGGACTGACGCTCAGCCATTTCGATGGGCGCACCTGGCAACAGGCCATTCCTCGGGGAATGGAGAAGAAGGATTATCTCGCTGAGCGGGGAAGCCCTGCACCCGGTTGGTACAAGGCTCTGATGTCCGCGGAGCGTGGCTCCGGCTATCGGTATCAGGTCATTATGGAGCCAACACAGCGATCATGGCTTTTCGCCATGAAGGTGCCCGTTATAGAACAAGGTGATGCGGCTTTGGCCCGGGATATGCGATTGGTGGCTCAGAAGCCTGTGTCTGAAACCTTCGCGTATACCGTCACCAGTTATCCTGTGCTGTCGGGTGCAATGCGTCTTGACAGTATTGAGCGTGAGCTGATGCTGTCTTTGCCTGATCAGGATGTGGGTCGGCGGGCACGCGGCCTAGCACAGCAATGGCGACTGGACTCAAGCTCAGCTGAAGAGGTAGTTGACAGGGCGCTGCGGTATTTTCGCGAACACCCCTTTTATTACACGCTAAGCCCTCCCCCGTTACCTGTGGACCCTGTGGATGAGTTCCTGTTCATGACCCGGAGAGGATTCTGTGAGCATTATGCTTCCAGTTTTACCTTCATGATGCGGGCTGCCGGGATTCCTGCCCGGGTAGTGGTTGGTTATCAGGGGGGGGAACCCAATGCGCTGGGCTCTCATCTGATGGTACGCCAGTATGATGCCCATGCCTGGAGTGAGGTATGGCTAGAGGGTAGAGGCTGGGTTAGGGTGGATCCCACGGCTGCAGTAGCCCCTGACAGGGTCGAAAATGGTTTACGGGCGGCCCTCAGTGACAGCGCTGATGATGAACCTTTGTTGTCCGGGCTGCAGAGTTTTGCCAACTCGGGCTTGCTGGGTCGTCTACGACAGTGGGGCGACTATGTGGACTTCCAGTGGCAGACCTGGGTGCTGGGCTATAACAGCCAGAGCCAGATGTCGCTGCTTCGTCAGTTACTCGGCTCCGTCAGTCCCTTACGTATTGCCCTTGCACTACTGGCGGGGATTACCCTGCTACTGGGGCTCTACACCTTGTTCCTGCTGAGTCGGGACCGTGGTTATCGGCAGAGTCCCATGGAACGGGAATTCTGGCGTCTCCACCAACGGGTTGCTAGCCTGAGCGGGGTGCCGCTGGATACCGGCATCACACCGGCTCAGCTGGCTGAACGCATTGCCGAGCGCTGGCCCCGCGCGGCTGAACCTGCCAGGCAATGGGCGCTTCAATACCAGCAGGCACTCTATAACCCTGCGGTTTTGGCAGATAATCCGCGGATTCGTCATTTACGTCGTCTGCGAAATCGCTTATACAAATTGTTGGACTAACGTGCCGCTGGCGCGTCGGTCGTATTCGTATTGCCCATCTGTTGTTATGGAGAACAACTATGCGCGCCGCTAATTACAAGAAAGCGCTCGAGATTACCGCTCACTCACCCTGGGCTCAGCAATTTTGGGACGAGCTGGTACCGCTCAAGGATCAGGTTGTACATCACCCGCTTTTCACAGAGATGGGGAGCGGAGCCCTGAGTCTGCCGCGCTTCCGCTCAGCCTTGCTGAATTTTTACCCCCTGGTTGAAAACTTTCCCAAGTACATGGGATTGAATCTGGCCAAGACCCGTCCAGGCCGCCAGCCGGGCCACGAGGAAGCGAAGAACTGGCTGATTGGCAATATCAAGATTGAGCAGCGTCATGCCTACTGGTATCAGGATTGGGCTATGGGATTCGGGTTAACGCTTCACGATCTCGAATTTGTCGATCCTCCGGCAGCGATGGATGCCGTGAACCACTACCTGTGGAGTATCGGTCGTCAGGCCAGCCTTGAAGAGGGTATTGCGGCTACCAATCTTGCCATTGAGTGGGCGACAGGGGAGTGGAGCCAAAGCGTCGTGAAGGGCATGAAAGCCTATGAAGAACAGGGTGTTGCGACAATTAACCGGCACTCAATGGCTTGGTTGAGGGCTCACGCGTCCTATGATGATGACCACCCCCATGAAGCCATGGAACTGATCAAGTTGATTTGCGTCGATGATGATAGTCGTCAGCGCGCACATATGGCCGCCTTTAAAGGGCTGGAATATTATGTGCACGCCTTGGACTACTGCTACGAAAATGCTGATTGAGAGGCTGACTTCAGGATCTCTGGAAGCGTAGTGCAAACGACATCGCTGCCGGACAGGGTTGTCCGGCAGCAACCCAGCTACATATACACTTTCAGCTTGTCGCGAATGACCTTCTGAATGGCCTTGATCTCCATGGGAGACCGGTCGACCAGCTTGGAGGGCTGGATTCTATGAAGGTGAAGACAAGGGAAGTCTTTGCGAAATGCTCGCAAATCCCCCTTGGTAATGACGGGCAGGAAGGGTACCGACTCGGTCTCCTTTTTCATCAATGCCCACAATCCCACTTTAAGCGGGACCGGCTTAACCACTCGCTTGCCTGATTTGAGCAGTCTGAGCGTCAGAAACAGACCTTCCTTGCCAAACAGGTCGCCGGGTACGATGTACATGCCACTGGCATGAACGCTGTCTTCAACAATGCCGTTGAAGGTGTCGTGATAAGCGTAAGGGTTGGGCAAGATAATCAGTGAGCGGTCGTCACTTTCCGGCAGTGAAATCTCATAGTTGGTATAGAGTTGCTCTACCGGGGCGCTGTACACACACAACGTATCCTGAAACTGTTTGATGAAATTGACGGCACGCTGATGGTTGTCAAAGTCATTCAGTTTCCAGATGAGATGTTCAGGAATCCCCAAGTCGTTCAGCATAGCGGATGGATCACCTACTAGTTATATATTATTAGTGATAGCGAGAATATAGCATAGCCAGCTATCTTCAACAGTCCCATTTGAAGCTCATTCGTCTTCATTGATCGCGGGCACATCAAAATTGAGATCTAACATATCATGACGCATACCTTTCCGGTCGATACAGTGATTGAAACACTGTTTACCGCTCTGGGCGAGCATGGTGGTGCCATTCTCGAAGCACCGACCGGTGCGGGTAAATCGACCCGGGTACCGCTCCGTCTGCTGGATACGCACTGGGCGAAATCAGGTCGAGTCCTCATGCTTGAGCCCAGGCGGGTGGCTGCCCGCTCTGTGGCCACGTTCATGGCCTCACAGTTGCATGAGAAACCGGGAAAGACAATTGGCTATCGGACTCGAACCGATACCCGGGTCAGTGAAGAAACTCGCCTTGAAGTCGTTACCGAAGGCGTCCTCACGCGGATGTTACTGGCAGATCCCGAGCTGAATGGCATCAGCCTTGTCATTTTTGATGAGTTTCATGAGCGCTCATTACAAGGGGATCTTGGTCTGGCGTTGATCTCTGAAACCCGGGAGGCATTCAGGGGGGACCTGGGGTTGTTGGTCATGTCTGCCACGCTGGACTGCGGTCCTCTTACCGAGCGTCTCGGGCTGCCGTTGGTCAAGAGTGAAGGGCGCAGCTTTCCTGTTGAGGTACGTTACGCACCGGCGGGGGGCCACCAGGATTGGCAGCAACAGGTCACCGGTCAGATCCTGTCGATTGAATCAGAAGCAAAAGTCGTCCTGGTTTTTCTGCCTGGCCAGAGCGCAATTCGGGAGCTGTCCCGTTTGTTGAGCCGTAGCGCGCTCGAGTCCGATGTGACTGAGTTACATGGTGGGCTCTCTCTCGACCGGCAGCAGCAGGTGATCAACCGAGCGGCCGGGGGGGAGTCGCTGGTGATACTCTCCACCAATGTGGCTGAGACCAGTCTCACTATCGAAAATGTTACTCACGTCATCGATAGCGGCTTTCAACGTGAGCCGGTTTATGACCCGGTCCGTCATCGCACTCGCCTGGTTACCCGCAGAATCAGTGAGGCTAGTGCCAGGCAGAGAGCAGGGCGGGCAGGACGATTGGGTCCCGGTGTCTGCATTCGCTGTTGGTCAGAAGATGAAGTGATGGCCCGCCACAACACGCCTGAAATTTGTCGAGTAGGTCTGGATCAACTGGTACTGGACCTGGCTCGTTGGGGCTGTCTCGACCCCTCACAGATGCAGTGGCTCGATCATCCGCCTGAAGCAGCATGGTGCTCGGCTGTGGGCAGATTGACCCAGCAAGGTGCCCTGGACCAGAGCGGAGCGATAACCGCCCATGGAGAAGCCATTGCCAGTATGGGGGTGGAGCCCTCATTGGCGATGCTGGTTTTGGAAGGCAAGAAATCAGGCCTGGCAAAAACAGCCGCCCGGATTGCTGCTCTGCTAAATGAACGTGACATTCTTGCAGGGCATGGCGCTGATATTCGCAGTCGGTTACAGCTGCTGGACCAGAAGCCGGAACGATTCAATGCCTTGTTGCAAGAAGCCTCCAGGTTGGTTCCCGGTGCAGGAAAACACTGTGAAGATTGGTCTGAGGGGCTCGCCGCACTCCTGGTGAAGGCCATGCCAATGCAGCTGGCGCGACGCCGAAGTAATGATGGCCGTCGTTACCAGATGGCGGATGGGCCGGGGGTGATATTGCCACAAGGTGATGCTCTTGAAGGGCAGGAGTGGCTGGTTATTCTTGATACGGATGGCAAGCCAAAAGATGCACTTGTGCGGCTGGCTCTTCCGGTGCCAGCAGACCGAATTCCATCACTGTTGACGACACTTACCACCGCAAAGGAGTGGGTTGGTTGGGATGCTGTAAGGCACCGAGTCATTGGTCGCCGTCAGGTTCTGCTGGGCAAAATCGAACTTCACAGCCTGCCACTTCAGACGCTGAACACTGAGCAGGTGGCAATAGCCCTGCTAGACGGGGTTCGTCAGGAAGGATTGGCGTCACTCCCCTGGACGCCTCGGCTCAAACAATGGCAAGCACGGGTGGCCAGGTTGGCAGATCTTGAAGATGGCTGGCCTGATGTCCGCGACGAGACCTTGAGGGCGACGCTGGAAACCTGGTTGCTTCCTTACTTGTCGGGGATGAGGGCGATGACGGATCTCAAGTCAGTTGCGCTTGATAACGCCTTGACTGCTCTGCTGGATTACGACCAGCAAAGACACCTTGATCAGCTTCTGCCCGAAATGGTGAGTATTCCCACTGGGCGAAAAGTGGCGTTGGATTACACAGGGGAACGTGTAGTGCTGGCTGTAAAGCTTCAGGAGCTGTTTGGAATGCGATCATTACCTGAGCTCGCTGGAGGGAGAGTCTTCATTACTGCGCATTTGCTGACCCCTGCGGGAAGACCGGCTGCGATTACGGATGATTTGACTCGATTCTGGACTGAGAATTATCAAGCCGTTCGCAAGGATCTTCGTGGGCGTTATCCGAAACACCCGTGGCCGGAGGATCCACTGAATGCAGAGGCAACAGCCTGGACCAAGAAGCGGGCAGGGCTTTAGCGGCGCAAGTCGGCATGTATTTCCGATATAACCAGGAGAGTACATTTCATAAACAAAAAACGCCCCGAAGGGCGTTTTTTTGCCGAAACCGGATCAGTTCGGGAAGAAGTTCAGTTTGTAGTCACCTTTCCAGGTTTCCACGTTCATGGCACCAAAATTCATGCCCTTGGTGATCAACAAGATGCGTCGTTCCAGCGCGGCATCATTCAGTTGGCTGGACTTGATCTTGGCGTCGGTGACTTCACCGCCCGGTGCAATCACCAGTGACAGTACCACGGTGCCCTGAAGGGCGGGGTTGCTACGCAATGCCCGCTGATACTGGCTGTTAAACTTGCCAGCGTAACGGTCGAACACCCGTCGCAACTGCTCTTGGGTGCGGCGGCTCTTGCCATCGCTTCCTTTACGAGTCGTACTGGCGACCTGACCGGATTCGACGATTTTGCTGTCGACCTTGCCTGTACCAACCGTGCCAGAGGAGAGCGTACCACCTCCACCACCACCGCTGGATGCCTTGGCCACGGCAACACCACCAGAGCCACTGCTAGCCCGTTTACCGATCAGATCTCGCTCGGCCTTGGCTTCGGTGCTGCCGCCAGTCCGCAGATCATTGCCGGAGGTCACCAGTGGACCTATGTCATCCAGACCGGCAAGCGAATCACCAAGATCGGACTCCAGTTTGGCTTTGGCTGTGGCACGAGCCTCTTCCCGCTGTTCCGGAGTGGGGTCCGGGCGAGGCTCGGGTTTGGGCTCAGGTTTTGGCTCTTCAGGCTTGGGCTTTTCTTCCTTCGGTTTTTCCTGCTCCTTTTCAGGCTCAGGCTCCGGTTCCGGTTCGGGCGGAGGCGGTTCTTTTTTCTTCTCCAGAACCATCTGCGCCAGTCTGTCCGGAATCTTTTGCTGTTCACGACGATCAGGTTTTTCGATGGTGATGGATTCCACCATAAACAACAGTAAAAGACACAGGATCAGAAGAATAATGACGATGCCATAAAGACGGCGATCTTCCCCCTCTTGCTTGTCCCATGGCAGAGTGCCATCAATCAGGATGCGCAGGTTATTGTTTTTATTCTGCGTCATTCGCTGCCTCCTCTGAGACTTTCAGTACAGCGAAGGAAACCTTGGTGTAGGGGGTTTCCATACAGCTGCGCATCAGTTTCTTGATGACAACGTAGGGCACATCACGGTCAGCCAGAATCATGATTTCCCGTTCGTCTTCCGGGTTCACGGCCAGGGCCTGTGAAGCGCGGAACTGGAGCTCATCAATCATTGCCTTGACGGTACGCTCTTCCTGTTTACGAACCGTTTCGGTGTCTGCAATGCGTTGCCCCTCGACAATGATGTCAGTTGGGCTAACCTGGATGGTTAACACCTCACTGGGCAGCTCCTGAGCAATGGATTCCGGTAATTGGATGTCCTTGTTGTCTGGCAGCTTGGCTGCATTATTGTTGTTCACCAGCAGAAAGATCAGCAGGATGGTGAAAATATCCATCAAGGAGGTCAGGTTAAGTGCTGCGACCGTCTTGTGCTTGCCGTGGTGGCGCTCCATGCGGCGGGCGCGAGTAGACTTCTTCACGCGTCACCTCCGTTATTTGCGGCCTTGTCAGCAGGCGCTGAGCCAATATTGATATTTGGAAACAGTTCTTTCTTGATGCTCTGCCCATTAATGGTGGTGGTATAAAGACGCACCACATCCATGGTCTTGATCATGACCCGATAGGGAGTGTCATCTTCGCAAAGCAGAGTGACCGCCGTTTCGGACGGGAATCTCTGTTTCAGATCGACCAGAAAGTCATGTAGGCCTGCACTGTCGTGCTCTTCGGCCTTGTTTTCCACAATCTTCAGTACGGCGCTGGTGTTTCGATCCACCACTTCATAGCGGTTTTCGTAGATCAGCACTTCCAGTACCAATTTTTCTTTTTTGTCGTCATCCGAGGGGCTGCTGCTGTCACTAATGGCCGGCAGGTTCAGCTGCAGGATGGATACCTGAGCAAACACGGCATTAATCAGCAGAAAGGGAATCAACACGACCATCAAATTAAGAAAGGCAGTGATGTTCAGTTCCACATCGGTGTCGCGCGAACTTCGTCTGCGAAATCGCATACCAGATCCTTACACCAGGTTGGCGAAAACAAGAAATCGGCTTATTGGCCGTCGTTCTTGCGCTCAGAAACCTGGCGGAAGACATTCACGAATTTCACCGAGGCCATTTCCATGCTGTCTACCATTTTGCCGGTCATGGAGTTAATGAAGGCAAAGGCCAGCAGCATCGGGATAGCGGCAATCAGTCCAAATGCAGTGGTGTTCATGGCAACGGAAATAGAGGCAGAGAGGAGATCCGCTTTCTGTGCAGGATCTGCACTGGCAACGGCAGTGAAGGCGCTGATCAAACCCAGAATGGTGCCGAGCAGGCCGAGCAGAGTGGCGATGTTTGCAAAAGTTGCGATGTACGGGGTACGGGTTTCAAGGCGCGGGATAACTTCCATCAGCCCTTCTTCCATGGCAAGTTCGATGTCATCGTGTCGCTTTGCTGTCTTGGCGCGCTCCAAGCCGTAACCAATAATCTTGGCGAGGCCGGTATTGCTGGTACTGACCACGTCCAGTGCTTGTCGGAACTGCCCTTTGGCAATCAATGGATAGACATCCTTCCAGGTTTTCTGGTTACGTGCCTTGGTGGCCTGAAGGTAGATGATTCTTTCCAGTGATAGCGCCAGACCCAGGGCCAGAACGATCAGGATGGGATACATGAAAAAGCCGCCATCCTGAATGAAGGAGATGGAGGTATCGATAATACCAGGACTCTGTGCGGCAGCGGTGGCAGTGGTGGGCATGGACTTCTCCTGCGGTGTTTCTGGTTTATGTTGTTTTATGGCGGCAGCACTGGCTTGAAAAAGGGTTGCTGCCGCTTTCCCCAAAAGGTGTTTTTGTATCAGAAATAAAGTGTGTATGCATCAAGTGATCAAGCCATGACGGGCGCGGCCGTCGTGGTTTCATCAGTCGAGGAACAGGCCTTCATCTTCAGGTTTGCTGGTGAGCAATTGGTGATACTCGATCTCCCTCATCAAAACCTCCTGATCAAGGGGCTCAAGCACACGGTTAAGTAATGAGGAGGTGGGATCCTTCTTCTCAAGCTTCACCTCCCGATCTTTCCAGGGCACGACGTTCAGCACCGTAGGGGCTTCCTGTGTACCAATGACATTAGTGGCAGCGGCCCCTTCTTTACCATCAGCCGCCTGGAGAGACGCACTGGTGGTGATGGCCAGAATGACGGTGATTATTTTGATGCGCATTAGTTAACACCTCCTGTGTCTTCACCGGAGCCATTGCCTGCGACGGGTTGTTGCGGGGCGCCCGGTGCGCGGTTTTCCAGATCGACAATCCAGTTGGCAACGTTGGTGTCCGCCTGTTTTTGCAAATTCTGGTAGGCACGGAAATGGGTCAGTGCCAGGTTAAGATCCTGCAGGTATAACTCGCCCAGTACAGCAAGATTAAAATGCGCGCGAGCGTACTTGGGGTCCAGCGTGAGCGCCTGCTCATAATGCGTACGTGCTTCCCTGAATTTCCCCTGTTCCCGTAATGCCAGTCCAAGGCCATTGTGGGCATAAGGGTTGGCACCATTCACGGCGAGAGATTGCCTGAAGGCAGCTTCGGCTTCCGGGTAATGCTTTTGCTGCATATAGATCAGGCCCACGTTAAGGCTGGGCCCTGATAGTTGCGGATAGCGTTCGGCGAGTGACTGGAACATGACCAGTGCCTGAGTATTGTTTCCTGCCATGCGAGTTTGCAGGGCTCGGGCGTATTCAGCCATGGCCTGCTGGGCTATTTTTTCCACCTGCGGATCATGCGGAACCGGGGGGATATGTACCGCATCACTATCGGCCGCGGCCCCCCCTTCTTTCTGGCCTTCGTACTTACTAGTGTTCCCCTCGGCAGTTCCATCGAGCCCGCCGCCTGTATTGGTGGCACAACCCGACATCGCCAAGGCGAGGCTCATGGACAGGGCGACCCAAAAAGAGTGCCTGCTTTTGCAGGAATCAGTAAATAATGTCCACATAGCTCTCAACCTGTTCAAACTTTGCGTAGCGGCCAGGGATCAACTCTGCCAGTGCACCAAAACTCTTTTTTACCCACTGGTCATAGATGTCATCTGTGACCAGGTTGGCATTGGCAATAAGAATATCGATGGCCTGATCCTCGTAGGGCAGAGCTTTGTCCTCGAGCAGCATGGTGTACTCTTCAAGCTCTAGCTCATCCAGTCCAGCAGGGCGCTCAGAGGCGATAAGGTCTTTGGCAAGGACACGATACATCTCGCCAATTTTATAGTTGGCCGCTGTGGCAAATTCTGCGACCCCAATATCTGCAACGGCCTGATAATCAGCCAATGCGGCTTTCATGACAGTGGTCTTTTCTGCCAGCGAGTCCTTCAACGGCTGTCCCAGCTTGATGTTGTTGAAAGTCTGGAAGTTCGGCTCAGCCAGCGTGAAGCTGGCATAGGCTGCCAGCCAGGCTACACGATCATTGGCGTTGCTGCCTGCTTCACGATAAGTGCTGACCAGCTGCTTAAGCCAGTGGGACTCCTGTCCGCTGTTGCCGGTGCTTCTGTTCAGCTCGACAAGCCGGAACTGGGCTTCAGAGCGAAAGTCGTAGGGTTGTGGCCATTCCTGCAGATATTGCTCGTACACGGCAATGGAGGCGGCTGGTTGTTCAGCACGGTCCTGCATCTTGGCGGCTTTCCAGAGCGCCTGGCGGGAAAGCTCGTCATCCTTCCCCTTATAGTTGGCCGCAATAATCGCCAGCTCGCCAGCTGCCGCGGTGTAGTTACCCTGGTTTTCATAGGCAACGGCGAGTTTGTCCGGGATAGTTTCGCTAAGGGGGTCATCCGGGTAACGATCACGAAACGCTTCCAGAACCGGAATGGCATCAGCGCCACGGCCTTGATTGATGTACAGGGTGGCGGCATCAAATTCTGCGTTCTTGCGCACTGCTGCCTCTGGAACGGTTTGACCAACGCGAAGGAAGGTGGCCGCCGCAAGGTCCATATTGCCTGAAGCTTGTGCCGTCTCAGCCTGACGATAGATGCTGACCGCGAGCTTCTCTCGATACTCTGCGCGATCGGTAGCGGGCATCTGCAACGCTAACAGCTTTCCGTAGGCGAACTCCGCAACAGGATAGTTGGCCAGATCAAATTCACCGTTAGCGATTGTCGACCAGCCATAGCGCAGTAGCTCATTGGAAGGTGACGGTTGACGGTTAACCAAGATGCCGGCTGTCTTCACCGCACCGGGGATATCACCAAGAGCAAGCTGATCTTCAGCGGTATTCCTGAGCACATTGGGCACTTCAGGATGTTGTGGGAACGTCTGGCCAAATTTTTGCGAGCTGGAGATTTTTCGGCTGCGCCAGTCAGATGCCTGTTCTTCCTTGAGAGAGGTGTTTTCCAGTACTTTCTGATAAGCCACAAGGGCCGAGTAGGCCGCTGTGGATGCCTCTGAATAGTCCGGGAAGTTGTAGGCTGTGCGTTCAAACTCGGCAACGGAAGCCGGGTACTCTTTGGCAGCAAACAGCACGTCGGCATAGCGATGGTTTACCTCACCCTGATTGTCGCTGACTGGCGGAGTATCGAGATATTCCTTGTACCAGTTTGCGGGAGCGCGGTAGTCGGCCGGTTTGCCAGACTTTTGAGCCAGTACGTGATGGTACTCGGCGAGGTCGAGGATATGCCCCTTCAGCAATCCGACATACTGTTCGCGAATGTCCGGATGGCGTTTCCAGAAATCGCTCGAAATGCCGTAATGTTGAACAAATTTTTCCTTGGCCGGCAATACCAGAGTGGGGAAGCCACCTTTCTGGTAAGAATCGATCTGCAGGCTTGAAAATTCCGGGGCCAGTTCAGAGTCAGGATAGACGGTGACGAACATATCGAACGTTTCTGCTGCATCACGGAAACGTTCCTGGCCAAGATAAACCTGCCCCAGCGTCCGGTAAATGTCTGGCTCATAGTCCCGTCGGCCATTACGTGCAAACCATTTGCGTACAGACTCAGCACCATCCAGATTGGTAAAGGCCAGACCCGTGACGCGCTGGGTATCATTGAACAACTTGTTTTCCATGCTGGTATCGTTATCCAGCTCGGAATGACCGTTCAATGCGTCAAGCAGGGTAAAGAAGCTACCCAAGGCTGGAGTGTAGTCACCCAGCTTGTAATGGCTCCAGCCTTGTTTGTAGAGCGCCTGGTTGTAGAATTCGTTGCCTTTGCCACGACGAATCACGTCCGCGTAGGCTTGTTCTGCGTACTCGAAGTCACCATCAGAGAACAGCATTTCGCCTCTGCGAAACTGGGCCTCCAGCGCCCATTCGCTGTTGGGGTACTGCGACACCAATGAGTCAAGGCTTTGTCTGGCGCGTTCCAGATCACCATCCATGGCATAGGCCTTGGACAGCAGATAATAGGCTTCGGCCCGCTCGTTGGGATCGCTGGTGTTGCTGAGCAGTTCCTGGTAGAGAGAAATGGCCGTGGTGTAATCCACGTTTTCTTCTGCCACGGTAGGGGCGATGTTGCCGGCCTGGTCCAACAGGGCGAGCTTGCGTTGGGTATCTGCGGTGGTGTTCACCTGCTGCATGGTGTTTTTGTACACCATTTCATCGACTTCACGCTCAATGCGTTCTTCGTCTTCCTGTACCGCTGCCATTTCCTGCTCGGTGGCAGAAGAAAGCGCAAGATCCGCCATACGTCGCAGGGTTTTTGCGCGTCGTTCAGGGTCATCAAATAGCTCGGCGGCCTGGCGATAACTGGCCAGGGCGTCCTGGGTTGTCGCGTTGTCGAGCTGTTGCTCTTCGATCACGATATCGGTGCTTTCGAGATCCGCCAGGGTGGTACCACCAAACTGGGCCTGTTGATCCAGGGTGCCGCCACTGGGTGCGCTGGCGCAACCGCTGATGGCGATCACTGCAGCGGCGAGACTGTGCAGGCGAAAACGATTCACGATCCTGTCCTCTGTTTTGTGTCGCCGGAGACGGAGGTGTCCTGAAGACGCGCCACGGCCAGATGGGCTTCAGCCAGCTGATCTGCCAGCTTTTTCTGGTTGGCCTGCAGCAGGGCGAGGGCGTCGGCCTGCATGCTTTGCTCCAGCGCAGCCAGGGTTTGTTCTGACAGGCGTTTAATCTCGGCAATGCGGCTTTGCTGCTGGGATAGCCGCTGACCAAGATCATCGCGTGTACGCAACGTGGCATCACGGATCTGCAGGCTCACCGCAGCGACCCGCTCTGCCAGGATACGAGTTTCGTCTGCCAGTTCTGCAGCAGCCTGAATCTGTTTTTCCCTTTGTTCCATCGACTGGTGGGCAATATCCCAAAGTAACAGGCCTCGCACCCTGCGTAGCCTCAGAGCGTTGGCGTGGCTGGAGCCTGGCAGACGACCAAACTGGTTAGCCATGGCATCGACCTTCTTCCACATGATCGCCTGTTCGGCGTTGGCAACATCACCCGGGTTACTCATGTCGACAAAGTCGGGAATGGACATGCTGAGTTTGTCACTGGCCATCATCAGCTGTTCTTGTTCCTTCTGATGAAGACTGATTTGCCTGCGCACATTGGGGAGGTGGCGGTTAAGGGCCTGTTGCTGGATCTGGTAAGACTCCATCAGTGCAGGCAGGGATCGCTCCCAGTGCTCCACCATGGTTTTAATCTGGTGTATCTGGCGATAATTCTGGAATCGCTGGGCAAAGGTGTTGCTGGAAAACAGTTTGTACAGGTAGGAGAGTTCCCCTCCGTGCGCGAGGTCTTCTGAGTTGGCGGGCAGGAAGCCGACTTCGTTACTATCCTCGGGCAGCAAGTTTTCAGCCCAGCCGGAGCGTGCGATATTCTCGATCGCACGTTGAAGGTCCTTCAGCGCTTCACGGTACTGGGTGGCCGCATACTTGTATCCTGCCAGGGCCTGCGGCATGCCACCGAGCTCTTCATAGGCCCGGGGGGCCAGCATGAGCGCTTCCTGAACGGAAGGGTGACTGCTGTTACGACTCACTGCCTCCAGCCACAAAGGCAGGGCTCGCTTGATGGCGCCGGCACGATAGTTGGTCAAACCCAGAGCAAGCAGTGCATCTTCAGAAAAAGGGCCATCGCTGCGTACCTGTCGCAGCGATGCTTGTGCGCCGTCCAGTTCGCTGCTGCGCAACTGGGTAAGACCCGCTGCCAGTGCAGCACGGTCGCGCAGCGCCAGCGCCTGGTCGCTGCTGGCAGGCAGTGTCAAAAGTGAGTTGAGGAGTTTGAGCCCCTGTTTTTCGTGCCCGCCACGAATCAATGCCACGCCCATGTTGTAGGTGGCGTAGCGGCCTTCATCGGTTTCCACAGGAACATCGTTGAGATAGTCCAGGGCACCGGTAAAGTCACCTTCGGCCATGAAAATGTTGGCCAGCATCAGCTTACGGCGTGCTTCGTCGGCCGGTTCCAGGCCATCCAGTTTCTTGTCATCAAGAATCATCGCCGCTTCGGCATGATTACCATCTCGGTAATGCAGGGCAGCCTTGTGTAGCCAGGTTTGTGCCCGGGTATGGCTGAGAATGTCTTTCTTGAGAAGACGGTTGAAAATGGTTTCGGCTTTATAAGGCAGTCCATAGGTGACGTAAAGATCACCCAGTAACAGCTCGGCATACTCCGTATCTTCGTCGAAAAGGGCTCCCTGCTGGTTGACCAGCAGCAAGTTGATGGCATCGAAGTTGGCATGACGATAGTAGTCGTACATGACTTCGCCAAAAGACAGATAGCGGTGCTGCTCAACGCTTAGCGGAGTGGGCCCGGTATCGATCTCATCGAAGAACTCGACTTTGGCTGCCTGGGCAGTTGCACATGACGCGGCAATGCCGGCCGCAAGCAGCCACTTTTTCAGTGGTTGCTGCTTCATTGCTGATTCCATTCACGGAATTCAAATTTGTGCTGTTGATTGTTGAGGTCGTCAACCACCTGCATTTCCAGCATTTTCTTGCCTGCACCCTTGGTGAAAGCGTAGCTGGTCGTTTTCTGGTAGTCCTTGCCTTGCGGGTCGTAGCCCGTAATGGTCGCTTCAAGCTGATGGCGTCCGCTGGTCAGGTTCCCAGTGTAAAGACGTTGGATGCCGCCTTTGGTGAGCGCTTCGAACTCCTGATCAGAATAGAAATGATAGCCAACATGCTCGCCGTCGATGGTGAGGTTGATATCAACTAGTCGGATTGGTGTGCCCACATCCACGGATACGAAGATGCTGGTCTGGGGCGTAGCGTACAAAAGTTCGCGTTCCAGTATGGTTAGATCACGGTTGAGATCCAGGGCCTGATTCTTGAGTTGACGGATCTGCTCAGACAGGCCGTCATCGCTGGCGGCACTAACCGGCGAGTACAGGGCCAGAACAATGGCGCTGCACAGGGAAAAGAATGCTTTCATGGGCTGGCGATCGCTTATTTTGTTGTTATTAGCCGGGCATCCGGCGGTTGCACTAGTTGTAATTCAGAAGAACGGCTTAAATCAAGGCCGAAGCGCCTTCAAAATTGACCCGGGAAGCAATTTTACACACTTGCGGCGTCAATTATTCGCATAAGCAGAGAGTCGCAGAGCATGGATGCGCTACGTTTAGTTGAGAATGCCCTGAAAACAGCAGAGATACCAGCCCCCTATGTCTTTCATCAGGAGGCGAGGGGTGATACGGCCTTTTCCTGCAAAGTTGCAGCAAAAGGTCTTAATCTGTTCGCTAAATGCCACAAAAATGCAGACATCTTGATGTCTGAGGCGGATGGCCTTTCTGCTTTGTCGGCTTATGTTCGCGTTCCCCACGTTGAATTTGTTGGTGAAATTGAGGGATACGGGGTGTTACTGATGGAGTGGCTGCCCATGCGTAGGCCAGCAAACGAAATTGAGTGGTGCTCCTTGGCTGATCACCTTACCGGACTTCATGTCCATAGCTGTCAGGAAGGTAGGTTCGGGTTTCCTGCCGATAACTATATTGGTGGTTCGGTACAGAGAAACCGGGTTTGCCATTCATGGCGACAATTCTTTGTAGAGCAGCGGCTTGCTCCACAGTTGGGCATGGCGAAGGCGTTACCAGCAAAGGTGAAACGCGATATTGAGAGGGTAATGGGAGGGGTCGAAGCATGGTTGCCGGAGCAGCCTTGTTCTGCACTGTTACACGGTGACTTCTGGTCAGGGAATCTGGGCCTGCACGCTGGGGAGCCCATATTTTATGATCCAGCCTGTTATTATGGCGATCCGCAGGTGGATCTGGCGATGATGGCCTTGTTTGGTCATGTGCCAGACTGTTTTTACCATGCGTATCAGGGTGCATTACCTGACTCCGGGCAGCGTAGCGCCTGGCGGGTCTATGACCTGTACCATTTGCTTAATCATTTCAATCTGTTTGGTGCGGGTTATGCCGGTGATGTCGCCCGAGTGACTGAACAAATATTGCGTCATTGAATCGGGAAATTGCAGCGCGTGAAAATCATTGCTGATGCCAATATGCCGGGGTTAGAGCTCTTTTCCCGCCAAGGGACTGTCGTCAAAGTGGATGGGAGGAGCATTGACCCTGCCACCGTGAAAGACGCGGACATTCTGCTGGTCAGGTCTGTGACACGGGTAGACGAGGCGCTTCTTGCTGATAGCGCAGTTCGTTTTGTGGGTTCAGCTACCATTGGCACGGATCATGTGGACCTGGAGTGGCTGGCGAAAACGGGCAGGCACTTCGCCCACGCACCTGGCTGCAATGCCCGTGCAGTGGCCGAGTACGTACTGCAGGCGTTACTGCTGGTTTGCCAGCGCCAGGGGCGAAGTGCCGCAACGATGTCTGTGGCTGTGATTGGTATGGGCAATGTGGGCAGCCGCGTAGCGCGCTGGCTGGCAGCCCTGGGACTCAAGGTTCGAGCGTGTGACCCATTGTTGAAAGAACAGGGTGTCGAGACGGGTTTTGCCCTGGAGCCGGTCGAGAGTGTCCTGGACTGTGATGTTATTAGCGTCCATGTGCCACTGACACGAAATGGTCCTTGCCCAACCTGGCATTTACTGGACAAAAATCGTCTCTCGGTTATGGGGCCTGAGAAAATTCTGATCAACACCTGTCGTGGTCCTGTTGTGGATAACTCGGCTTTACTCGCGCTCCTGAAAGCAGGGCAGGGGCCGGCTTCGGTGCTGGATGTCTGGGAAGATGAACCCCGGGTTCCTGCTGAACTTCTTGACCGGGTAGTGCTCGGCAGCCCGCATATTGCGGGATACAGCGCTCAGGGAAAGGAGAACGGCACCAGGATGGTTTATGAGGCGTTTTGCCGCTGGTCGGGCCTTGCGGCTCCATTGCCCGGGACTGAAGAAGCGCTGCCGGCATTACGGCTTGATGTGACTGATGAAGCCGGGCTGCTGGCCTTGCTACAGACCGCTTATTCGTTGCCTGAGGATTTTCGACGCTTGCAGGAAAGCCTTGAGAATGCGGACCCGGCATGGGCCTTTGATCAGCTCAGAAAACAATACCCGTTCCGCCAGGAAATGCATCGCTGGGATTGGCAGGGGACGGCCAGTGAGCCATTCAGGGCAATACTTAATGCCCTGTTTGCACCGGCTTAGCGTTTCCGCTAACAGGTAGCGGGTAGCACCAGCTGTTGGCCAGTTTTTCGCAAGCCCGCTGGATCATGGACTCGGTGATCGGGACTTCGCGCCCCTCTTCATCGATCATGGCAGCACCGTTGAATTTGCTGTGAGGAGCCTGGCTATTCGTGTTCATCAGTGGTGACCTCGGTGGGTATCTACAATTCACATGGTTGCCTGACGATCAGTCGTCAGCAATGCCATTTTTGTTTCTGGATATGACCCTTTTATGAAAGATCAGCAAATCCTCGTCATTGGTGTCTTGGTCAACCCGTTTGCGGGGATTGGCGGTAGCGTCGCGTTGAAAGGCAGCGATGGTGAGGACACCCGCGATGAAGCACTGCGCCGTGGGGCACGGCAGCAGGCGCCGGAAAGGATGAGTCGCGCCCTGATGTCGCTGGTCGGTATTCCAAATGTGACGGTATTAACCTGGGGCGGAGACATGGGGGAGAACAGCTGCCGAGCTGCAGGGCTTGCCTGTCAGGTGGTAGGTGCATCCTCCATGCCCAGTCGGCCAGAAGATACCCGGGAAGCGGCACGCTCCCTGAAGCAGGCTGGTGCTCAACTGCTGTTATTCGCCGGAGGTGATGGCACGGCCCGTGATCTCGTAGATGCGGTCGGGGTGTCGTTGCCGGTACTGGGCGTCCCGGCGGGCTGCAAAATGCACTCTGCCGTGTACGCGGTTAACCCAGAGGCAGCGGCGAAGCTGCTGGCTGAATTGGCTGGCGGTGAGCTGGTTGCCCTGCAGCAGTCCGAAGTCAGGGATATTGATGAAGACGCGTTTCGCCAGGGGATTGTGCGCGCCAGGCACTATGGGGAGCTGCGTGTCCCAGCAGAGGCCCGCTATCTTCAGCAGGTCAAATGTGGTGGCCGCGAGGTTGAGGACCTTGTGATCACAGAAGTCGCCGCCTGGATGGCCGACAGCATGCAGGACGACACCTGGTATCTGATGGGGTCAGGCTCAACCGTCGCGGTGGTCATGGAACAGCTGGGTCTGGAAAACACGTTGCTGGGGGTGGATGCCGTATACAACCATGAACTGATCGCTTCAGATCTTGGGGCAGATGCCTTGCTTGAGCTGATTGGAGACCAGCCCGCCAAGGCACTGATTACGGTCATTGGTGGCCAGGGACATCTTTTCGGGAGAGGTAACCAGCAATTCAGCCCCGAGCTGATACGCCGCCTTGGAAAGGAGAATATCCATGTGCTCGCAACTCGCACCAAGCTGGGCACTTTGCAGGGACGCCCCTTGTTGGTAGACACCGGAGATCCATTGCTGGATCAGGAGTTGTGTGGCTTGTGGCCGATCACGACAGGGTATGAGGATCAGATAATCTACCGGGTAGCCACGGAGGCGTGAAAATCACGCTTAGGCTTGAAAGAATAGTGGGCAGGGCTCGTCTGCAAGCAGTTGAGCCCCTGACCCGCTTAACGACCTTCCTGCAGCGCGCGGATGCGATCATCCAGTGGCGGGTGCGAGGAGAACATGGCTTTCATGCCTTGTTTGAAACCGGAGTTGATGCCAAAGGCCACCAGCGTATCCGGCATCTGATTTGGCACTTCATACTCAGCTTTCAGCCGTTGCAGAGCGGCAATCATGCTGTTGCGGTCTGCCAGGTTGGCGCCCGCTTCATCTGCGCGGTACTCGCGAAAGCGAGAGAACCACATAACGATGGCACTGGCGGCGATACCAAAGATGATTTCGGCAATAAACACCACAATGTAGTAACCAAAGCCCAGCCCACCTGAACCGTCATCACGGCGCATAAAGCTGTCCACAATAGAGCCCACCACGCGTGCGGCAAAGATGACGAAGGTATTCACCACCCCCTGTATCAGGCTCAGGGTGACCATGTCTCCGTTGGCGACGTGCCCGATTTCATGGGCCAGTACCGCCCGAACTTCTTCAGGACGAAAACGGCTCATCAGGCCTTGGGAAACGGCCACCAGAGCATCATTACGGTTCCAGCCGGTGGCAAAGGCGTTGGACTGCTGGGCGGGGAAGATACCCACCTCTGGCATCTTGATACCGGCTTTGTCAGAGAGTTCACGGACCGTATCCAGTAGCCAGCGTTCAGCCTGACTGGAAGGCTGCTCAATGATCTGAACCCGTGCGGACCATTTGGCCATGGGCTTGGAAATGAACAGGGATATCAGTGAGCCGGCAAACCCGAATACCGCACTGAAGATCAGCAGGTTAGTCAGGTTCAGGCCGCCGCCGGTTTGGGCAAAGTAGCTGTTAACCCCCAGCAGACTCAAGGTAATGCTGGCGACCACAATCACCGCCAGGTTGGTCAGCAGATAAAGCGCGATGCGCATCATCGTCGTGTTTCTCCGTCATTCAAGTTGGAAATGAATAAGTGGGGGCGGGGCGCCAGGACTCAAGGTATGCGATAATCCGCATCCCCCGATGAGTCTGATTCTGATATACCCTATGTCCGCTTCCCGCATTTCTGACCTGCTGGCGCCGTATCTGGTTCCCGTTTCTGCTGAAAAAATTCGCTATTTTCATGGCCGCGGCAAGACCGTACCGGAACTGGAATGGCTCACCGTTGACCGGTTCGATCCGGTGCTGGTGGCAACGGTGTTCAGGGCCCAGAGTGAGGACACTCTGCAAGACCTCAGAATAAGTCTCCAGGCTGCCATGGCTTCACTGGAATGCACTGCCCTGGTGGTACAGCACCGTTACGATGGAAAAGCCGACAATGAAGTCGTTTGCGGTGAGCTGCCCGCGGAGCCGGTGGCGCAAGAGCAGGGTATGAAGTACAAGCTGGATTTTCAGCGAGGCCAGAATCTCGGCTTCTTTGCTGACATGTCCGAGGGCCGCCGCTGGATACGCGAGCGGGCGGAGGGCAAGAAGGTACTCAATCTGTTCAGCTTTACCTGCAGCTTTTCCGTTGCGGCTTTGGCCGGTGGTGCAGATTCGGTGGTGAATATCGACCTGTCGGATGCCGCACTCACTCTGGGAAAGCAGAATCACGCGCTCAACGGTTTTCAGGCAGCCCAGGTGCATTACCTGCCACACAATATATTCCGCAGCTGGAAAAAGCTTCATAGCCTGGGCCGCTACGACATTATTGTCATTGATCCACCCAGTGCGCAGAAAGGCAGTTTTATGGTGGAAAAGGATTACCCCAAGGTGCTGCGAAAATTACACCGGCTGCTGGCGCCAGAAGCGGAAATTCTGGCCTGTGTAAATGCACCCTGGCTGAATTACGCCTGGCTGGAACAGTGTGTTGAAGAAAATCTTCCCGGGGCGGTAAAAGTCTCGCGGCTGTCGGGTGCGGCCGGCTTTGACGAGGCCGGAGAACCGGCGCTGAAGACCATCCACTATCGTTACACTCGCCCGGAAGAGCTGGATAACTGAGATCGTTCAGGCGACATAGAGACGGGGTACATTCTCAAGGAGAAGAGTTCAAAAGCGCGGAATGTCTTGTTGAGTCGTTTTACGCAATGCCCTCGTTCATTGCGTTAGAGCGCGAGGCTCAGAATCAGAAAGGCCAGTAGACCTTGCTTCGTGTTTCAAATTTGAATTTTCAACGGATCCTGGCAGGGGTTACAACCATTCCTCATCAGTTGCGGGAGTGTCAGGCTTGATAAGATCTGCAAACTCCTCTGCGGGAACCGGCTCCGGTTGCCGAGACAGCAGATAGCGAACGACTGCGGTGGTGCGAACGGAATCCTGGGCTCGGATGGCCTGCATGAACTGTTCAGCCAGTGTGGCTTTTTCATGCTTTACCGTGGCGGGGAGTTGCGGGTCGGTATTATCCAACCGCAATTCGCTGAGGGAGGTCAGCAATACGAAAGCCTTGTTGCTCAACACCACCTGCTCAAGCCCTTCCTGGAAAATCGTCGCCTGATAGCGGATAAAGCCTTCCTCTGCCAGCCACAGCATGGCTCCAAGGCAGGCCATGTGGCGACTGCTGTGCAGGCCCACATCATCCACTTCGGTGGGGCCGATGATGTCCTCCACGTAAAGCGCCCCGGGCCGGGGAAAGCTCGTGTAGGCCTGCATCAGTATGCGGGCTACGTCATGGCTGAAGTCGTCGATGTGGAGGTGTGGCATATCGGCTCGTCAACTGATGGGTTGTGACATCGCGTCGCTTGCGTGGCGCGAGTTTCGGTCAGCAAAATTGCCAGGGTTTGCGGTGCTGAATACCGAAACTCGTTACTCGCGACAACGTGCTATTTTTTTCTCGCCCGGTCCAGATAACGGGCAATGCGACCTATGGAATCTTCCAGGTCATCCACGCGGGGCAGGAATACCACCCGGAAATGATCCGGGTCTGGCCAGTTGAAGGCGGTGCCCTGAACGATCAGCACTTTCTCCTCGCGCAACAGATCCAGTGCAAAGGCCTCATCGTCCTCAAACGGGAACACCTTGGGGTCCAGTTTGGGAAACAGGTACAGCGCCGACTTGGGCTTGACGCAACTGACCCCCGGAATGGAATCCAGCATTTCCCAGGCCAGATCCCGTTGGCGGCCCAGACGTCCGGTCGGCAAGACCAGGTCGTCAATGCTCTGATAGCCACCCAGTGCCGTCTGGATAGCGTGCTGGCTGGGTACATTGGCACACAAACGCATGCTGGCCAGCATATCCAGGCCTTCTATATAGCTTTCGGCCCGATGCTTGGCGCCGGAAATCACCATCCAGCCGGCGCGGAATCCTGCCGCGCGGTAGTTCTTGGACAGGCCATTGAAAGTGATGAAAAGCACATCATCAGCCATGGAGGCGATGGAGGTGTGCTTCTCGCCGTCATAGAGAATCTTGTCGTAAATTTCGTCGGCAAACACGATCAGGTTGTTTTCCCGGGCAATTTGCAGCATTTCCTGCAACATGGCCGGCTCGTAGTTGGCACCTGTCGGGTTGTTGGGATTGATAATGACCAGTGCCTTGGTGTTCTTGTTCACCTTGGCGCGGATGTCATCCAGCGCGGGCTGCCAGTCCTGTTGTTCATCACAGAGATAATGGACCGGGGTGCCGCCAGACAAACGTACGGATGCTGTCCACAGAGGATAGTCAGGGGCGGGAAGCAGCACTTCATCACCCGGGTTGAGTAGCGCCTGCATGGCCATGACAATCAGCTCGGATACCCCGTTGCCGATGATCACGTCATCCACCGTCACGCCGTCGATACCCTTGGTCTGGGTATATTGCATGACTGCCTTGCGGGCCGGGAAGAGGCCTTTGGAGTGACAGTAACCAGTGGACTCCGGCAGGTTGGCGATCACGTCCTGAAGCAGCTCTTCCGGGGCATCGAAACCAAAAGGTGCCGGGTTACCGATATTCAGCTTGATGACTCGATGGCCTTCGTCCTCAAGGCGGTGTGCTTCACGCAGCACCGGGCCGCGGATGTCGTAGCAGACGCCCTTGAGTTTGTCTGACTTGTTGACGTGGTATTGATCGCTGCTCATGCGCTTCCCGTGGTTGATGCTGTTGGGCCAAACAGCGATTCTACAACGCTGCTAAAATAGTGTATACGCGGCTCGAAGCATTCGTTGAGACACACTCATGCTGAGTGTGGTTCCTGCATTTTTGCAAGGCGTGGCTTGATCAATCACGGAGTAGAGCATGACCCCCTTCAAGGATTTGCTGGCCCTGGCGGTGAACCGCAAGGGCAGTCTGAAGCTGGTAAAAAGCCAGCTGCCAACGGTGGCCGATGCCTCCATCCTGCGCGGGCGAGACGACGCCTGGTATCTGTCAGTGATGACCCGGCGGATTTTTCGCGCCGGCCTCAAGCACTCTCTTGTGGATAACAAGTGGCCGGCCTTTGAAGACGCTTTCTTTGGCTTTGACCCGGAAAAGCTGGTGCTGATGCCCGACAGCATGCTGGACGAGCGCATGCAGGATACCCGCCTGATTCGTCACTGGGGAAAAATGAAGGCGATCCGCCATAACGCTCAGTTCGTACTCGATCTGGCGGCCGAGTACGGCAGTGTGGGGGAGTGGCTGGCCGGCTGGCCTGCAGACGATACCGTCGGCATGTGGAGCCTGCTGAAGAAACGGGGCAAGCAGCTGGGGGGGAATTCAGGGGCGGCCTTCCTTCGCATGACTGGCCGCGACACCTGGTACCCCACCAACGATGTGGTGGCGGCGCTGAAGGCCCAGAATATCATCGACAAGCCACCGGTCAGCCAGCGGGATCAACGAGCAGCTCAACAGGCTTTTAACGTGTGGCAGCAGGAGAGCGGCTGGCCACAGGCCCACATCAGTAAAGTTCTGGCATTCACCATTGGCTAATGGTGGGGTTTCACCAAAGAGACGAAATCGTCTGACCTATTGCGCTGGCTCAAGGTTTCGCTCTTGCTGGTGATGACGACATAAATGATAATGAGTCGCCTTTTCAGTTCCAAAAGTGGACCATTTATGTCATTTCCTCAGATTCCAGGGCGCCTCTTTCCCGTCCTGCTAGCGTTTATCTGTTTGTCACAGCCGGCAACGGCCAACGATCAAACGGCTTTGGTGCAACTTGTTGAGTACGTTGGCGCGGATTACATCAATGCTGTTGCTGATGGTGTAGTGGTCAGCCCTGCTGAGTTCGCAGAGATGAGCGAATTCTCCGCTTTGTTGGCAGAGGGCGTCGCCAACCTGCCAGAGGCAGAAGGAAAGGAGGAATTGCAATCGCAAGCCAACGAGCTTCAGCTGGCGGTTGCTGGCCAGGCCAGCGAACAGCAGGTCAAATCCCTAACCCAGGCCATTCGTGCTTCGCTGGTTCGTGTGTACGGCATCCCTGTCGCCCCCAAGCAGGCCCCGGACATGGCGCAGGCTGCCAGCCTCTATCAGGCGCAGTGTGCTGCATGTCATGGCCAAAGCGGCCAGGGTGATGGGCCGGCCGGGGTCGCACTGGAGCCTGCGCCCACGGACTTTACTGAAGTGGCTCGTTACAACGGCCGTTCGCTTTTGGGGCTATATACCACCATTACCCAAGGCGTGGACGGCACTGGCATGGCTGCATACGAGGGCAGCTTGAGCGATGAACAGCGCTGGGCCCTGGCATTCTATGTGGGCGCCAAGGCGGTGACCGCGGACGTGGAGGATGCAGGGGAGGCCGCTTTCGGCACCATTCCTGGTATGAAAGCCGGCCTTTCTCTGGATACCTTGGTCGCCCAGGCGCCTGAAGATGTGCTCGATAGCAAGGGGCCTGAGGCCTACGCGGCACTGGGTTATCTGCGTGCCAATCCGCCGGCCTTGTTCAACAAGAACCGCTTTATTGCCTTGAGCCATGACAAGTTGGCGCTGGCAGACGTCCTGTATCAGCAGGGCGATCAGCGTGCAGCCAAAGCGGCCGCCTTGTCGGCCTATCTGGATGGTTTCGAAATGATCGAGCAGCAACTGGCGGCGGTGGATGCTGCGTTGTTGCGCGAAGCGGAATCCCGTTTTATGGCGGTGCGGGAAGCAATTGATCGCGAGCGGGGCACTGCTGAGGTGACCGCTAAAGTCGTATCTGCCCGCGCAGCGCTTGATGATGCCGCTGCGGTACTTTCAGGAGACGGCCTGAGCCCTGCAGCTACCATGTCGGCCAGCTTTTTCATCCTGTTCCGTGAAGGTCTTGAAGCACTTTTAGTGGTGGCTGCCTTGTTGACCTTTACGCGCAAAGCCAATGCGGTGCGCGCAACCCGACATATCCATCTGGGCTGGGTCGCGGCGCTCGTTGCGGGTGGGCTTACCTGGTATCTCGCCAATACCCTGATCCATTTCAGTGGTGCATCACGGGAAATAACCGAAGGTGCGGCAGGTATCGTGGCGGCGTTGATTCTGTTTTACGTCGGTTTCTGGATGCACAGCAACAGCCACAGCCAGAAGTGGTTGGGTTATATTCGAGAGAAGGTTGATAGCGCGCTAGGTAACGGTACCGTATGGGTACTGACCTTTGTGTCTTTCATTTCTGTGTACCGGGAAATCTTCGAGACCATACTGTTTTATCAGGCGCTGTGGAGCCAGGTGACGCCCCTTACCATGCCGTACTTGTTCTATGGTATCGCCGCTGCGGTAGCGGGTTTGGCGGTGGTATGTGTGTTGTTCTTCCGGATTGGAATGAAGCTGCCGCTCAGTCAGTTCTTCAGGTTTACCAGCATTGTGCTGCTGGTCCTGTCCGTCATTCTGCTTGGCAAGGGAATCGCAGCGCTACAGGAAGCCGGAGTGATCAGCGCATTCTACCTGGCCGTACCCACTGTGGACTGGCTGGGTGTCTATCCCACCATTCAGGGGGTGCTTGCGCAGGTCATCGCGGTGATGCTGGGAGCAATGTTGTGGCTGCGTGGTAACACGCAGGCCTCCTCATGAAGCCGGGCAAGATCGGCTCTCAGGGGTTTGGCTACTGTTAAATCGACACTATCGGTACTACCCTTGAGACTTTCCAGAGAGGCACACTAATGTGCCTCTCTGCGTATTAAACTGACCCTTTCATTCCCCCTTCACTGTGACAACCCGGGGTGGTTGCCAGTGAGGCAGCCTGGCGTGTTTCCATGTCTGATTCACAACCCGAAAAATTGCCGCTGACTATTTCATTCCTGGGTATTGGCCTGATGGGTAAACCCATGGTCAACCGTTTACTGGACGCCGGTTACAGACTGACGGTGTGGAATCGTACGATGGAGAAGGCGCAAGCGTTCGCGGATTCTGCGCGGGTGGCAGCGAGTCCCGCTGACGCGGTCAGGGGAGCCGATGTCATCATCACCATGCTGGAGAACGGGATGGTGGTGGATGATGTTCTTTACGTCAGTTCCGCCATCGAGAGCCTGGCAAGCAAAGCGCTGGTCATCGACATGAGCTCCATTGAGCCCGGGATGGCACGATGCCATGGCGAGCGCGTTGCTGATCTGGGCGGGGAGTATCTGGATGCCCCAGTCTCGGGGGGGACCCGAGGTGCAGAGTCCGGGACCCTGTCCATCATGGCGGGCGGCAGTGAAGAAGCCTTTTCCCGCGCCTTGCCCATATTGGCGGCAATGGGCAAGGCGACTCTTATTGGCCCTGTTGGAAGCGGTCAGCTGGCCAAACTGGCTAACCAGGCGATCGTCGGGATTACTATCGGTGCAGTTTCTGAAGCGTTGTTGCTCGCGGCAAAAGGCGGCGCACGGCCAGAGAAGGTGCGAGAAGCGCTGCTGGGCGGCTTCGCCGGTAGCAAGATTCTGGAGCAGCATGGTGAACGGATGCTGGCGCGTAACTTTACGCCAGGCGCCCCCGCTCGTATCCAGCTCAAGGACCTCCGCATGATTCTTGATGAGGCGAGGACGGAAGGGCTCAGCTTGCCTCTCAGCCAGCGTGTATTTGAGGAATACCGGGCGCTGCTGTCCAGCGGCCATGGCGAACTGGACCATAGCGGTCTGCTGCTGGAACTGGAGCGCCTGAATGGCGTCAGACTGGATGCCGCTATCAATCCGAATCAGGAGTCTTGATGCCACGTTTCGCTGCCAATCTCACCATGCTGTTTAATGAGCAGCCCTTTCTCGATCGGTTTCACGCAGCAGCCCAGGCAGGATTTCGTGGGGTGGAGTACCTATTCCCTTATGACTGGGAGGCGTCAGAACTGGCAGGCAAGCTAGAGCAGCATGGACTTGAGCAAGTCCTGTTTAACCTGCCGCCCGGCGACTGGGAGGGCGGGGAGCGAGGCATTGCCTGTCTGCCCGACCGTATCGAGGAATTCCGCGAAGGGGTGTTTGAGGCTCTGGAGTATGCCAAGGCGCTGGGCTGCCAGAGAATTAACTGTCTGGCAGGTCTGCAGCCGGCCACGATGCCCGATCAGGTCGCCTTTGAGACCTTGGTGGAAAACCTGCGTTTTGCGGCGGATATTCTGGCCGCGGAGGACATCATGTTGACGGTGGAGGCAATTAACTCCCGGATCGACATGCCTGGCTTCTTTCTGGATACCTCCCGTGCGGCCATGGCGGCCATCGAGGAGGCCGGGCGGGACAATCTGCGTCTGCAGTTCGATATTTATCACATGCAAGTCATGGAAGGGGATCTGTGCCGTTCCCTTTCTGAACTTTGTCCCCATATTGGCCATATCCAGTTTGCAGATAACCCCGGTCGCCACGAGCCAGGCACCGGGGAGATTCGCTTCGATCATGTGTTCGCACATATCGACAGCCTGGATTATGACGGCTGGGTAAGCGCGGAATACCGCCCCCTGACCGACACCAAATCGAGCCTGGGCTGGTTCCATCCAACCCGGTAAGTCACTCAACGTTACGGATTTACAATGCAGTTCAATTGGGGCGGCAAGATCATTCTCGGCCTGCTGGGAATGCTGGTGGGTGGGCCGATTGGTCTGATCATTGGTTTGTTTATTGGCCACATGCTTGATAAAGGCGCGGAAAGGGTGCAGAGCTTCAATCCATTCCGCCCCTATGGGGCGGGTGAGCAGGAAGCGGTGCAGAAAGCGCTTTTTGACACGGTATTTTCCGTCATGGGGCATCTTGCCAAGGCGGATGGTCGTGTCAGCGAAGACGAGATCGCCCAGGCCCGGGCGGTGATGGATCGCATGCAGCTTAATGAGCAACAGCGCCAGCAAGCCATTACGTTGTTCAACCAGGGGAAATCCTCCGATTTCCCTCTGGATGACACCATCAGGCAGTTCGCTGCGACGGTACACCGGCGCAAGCAACTGATTCTGGTGCTGCTGGAAATCCTGCTGCAGATCGCGCTGGCTGATGGCACGCTCCACAAGGAGGAAGAAGCGGTGCTTCTGAAGGTCGCCGAGGGTCTTGGTGTACCGCCACAACAGTTCAGGCAAATCCTCAACATGCTGCTGGCGCAGGCCCAGTTCAGTTCAGGCCAGGGCGGTGGCACTTACGGTGGCCAGCAGCAAGCGTCAGGGCCATCACGTCCGTCGCTATCGCAGGCCTATCAGGTACTGGGGGTGGCTGAATCCGCCTCGAATCTGGAGGTCAAAAAGGCCTACCGCAAGCTGATGAGCGAGCACCACCCAGACAAACTGGCATCACGGGGCGTGCCCGAAGAAATGATTCGGCTGGCAACGGAAAAGACCGCGGAGATCGGCAAGGCCTACGATATGATCAAGGAACAGCGCGGCTTTCGATAGCCAATTCCTTTTCCCGTCAGCGTGCCAGTAAAGCAGCCTGTCTGTGAATAGTGGCGAAAACGCGAACAGACAAGCTGGTCTCCCGGCTAGAAACCTTACGCAGTCATGCCCGGGTGCCTGTCTGCCTTGGGCATGGACCATCCGCTGCTCACCAGTTCGCTCTCTCCACTCCACCAGCGGTTGAGCAACCTGGTCGTCAGCCCTGCCCGGGCTTTTCCCTGCAAGCGCTGGCGTGCTTCCTGGTACACCGGTTGATAGCGTAGCGTCTCAGGAAGGCGACGAGTCATATCCATGAGCCTTTGGAGCTGCTGTTGATAGCGACGGTGATGAGCCAAATCGGCGGGCTTGAGCGCAAAAGCATCAACCAGTGGTTCGGGCACGGTGAAGCTGGCAATGCTGGCGTAACTGCCATAGGGCAGCCGATCAGGGAAACCTTGTTCACGGATTAACTCATGGCCCATCTCCCTGCGGGAGGGGGACACACTTGATAGGCCGTCCAGCTGCTTCTGCCACCAGCGTCGATGTGCATGCCAATCCCCCGGTAGCTGGGCTTCGGGAATCCCCAACGCCAGCGCCAGCAGGCGGGTTTCTTCAAATAGCCGCTCCTGGAGTGCGGTTGTCAGCGGGCCAATAATGGTCTGGTAGATCATCAGGCACGAATCCATCCAGCTAGTAACGGCAAATAACAACGCTTCACTTTCCGGCACATCAAACAGAGTGCGTCGACGGTGGGAACGATCTGCCAGCGTAGCCAGCGCCTGCTCCTGGTTCCCAAAGACTATTTTCATCACAAAGCGTTGCGAGTGCTGCACCCGTTGTATCACGTCATGTTGGGAGGCAAGCAACTGGGATAGACGGCTGTGTGCAAGAGCCAGTACCAGTATTCGTCCTTGAGCCAGAACGGTTATGGCCTCTTTCATGATCTGCCAGCTCACAGAGCCGGGACCAAACAGACCCGCATCGGGTTGAGGGGTTTGTTCACTCGCCTTGATAATTCCGGATTCGATATCCTGCCGGGTGATCAGGTGGGGTAATGCCATCTTGCACGCCTCCATGCGCGGGTTGATGATGCCGGCAATGTTATCGCCGGAGTCTAACTACCACCTTGGTGCCGGTGACTGCGTAGCCTCGGGTAGGGTCATTTCATGTTACGGCGATGAGGGTTTGAATCTAACCAGGATTTGTGGTGATTTAGTTAGGCTTGACGTTTTTTTGTTCAGTGGGCTTTTTCAGGTGCCACTGGTACCCGGAGCAATGAGACAGGAGTCAGTAACATGTTGGGCGAAAATCACAGCATTCATCACGAATTTCCTAACCTGCACGAGAAAATCGATCACCTGACAAGGGAAGATCCGGTATTCCGCGACCAGGTTTTGCAGCATGACAAGCTCGACAAACAGATCCGGGGACTGGAAATGCGCGAAAGTCCGGTGGGCGACGAACAGATGGAGACCATGAAGCATCAGCGACTTCAGCTGAAAGACCATATCTATCAGCGTCTTATGAAGGCATGATAACGCATCTTCTCCAGTGAGAGACGACAATAAAAAGGGCCCATTGGGCCCTTTTTTGATTAATGGCGACCTAACGCTGCGTCAGCGTAGTCCGCGTGGGAGACAGTAGCGCGTTGGCATATTGCCCAGGGCTGAGACCGTTGCTGTCCTTGCTGTAGAACATGCGGGTAACGAAATAGAACTCCTGACCGAAGGGAAGATCGGTGAGTGAGAAGCCCACATTGGGTAATTGACCGGTAAAACGTTCTGGCTCATTGATCTGACTGGCGTCGTCCTGATAGAGCAGGCTGACAGGTGTAGTAAATCCTTTCACGAAAGCCAGTTGAGCCAGCATGTCGAAACCCCGGCCGGTCCCGAACCAGATCCAGTTATCGCCTTTGAGTGGCATTTTCAGCATCTCTTTCTCGGCCTTGGACAGCTTGCCATCAGTAATCGCCACATTGTTGCCCGTCCAGCTGGTCACGAGCTTGCTGTTATAAAGACCATTCCCGTCAAGAGAGATATCCAGAGCAGGGCGTTCGAGCACGGTGTCTGCCAGACCAGGCAGTGTAAACCGGCTGTGGATTTCCACCTGCTGAGGCATGATCAAAAAGTAATTGTGAATCCGTAACACGGGTACTCGAGCCACTTTGACAGATGTCGATGCGTACACCAGGGCTGCCAGGGGACCGCTTACCACCTGCTTTACCTTCGGATCCAGATTGTTGTTGTTGAGGGTAATGCGATTGTTCTCTCCGAACACCCCGGCACTCAAGCGTAACTTGAGGGTGTCGAGAATGCTCTGACGCTGGCCGTTTTTGCCTTCAAAGCCGCGAAAGTAGAAATCGTTCCATTTAAAGAGGTTGTGATCCGCCATGGTAAGGGCGAAATCGGTGCTCTTGATAGTCAGGGTGTCAGGGTCAAATTGCACATACCGTTCCGTGCTTTGCAGGTAGGCATTTTTGACCAGATAGAACAAGCGAGACTCATTACCCTGCTGTACCGTCAGTTCGGCGGCAATCTTTTCTGACGTGGTACTGGTCAACGCGGGCCCGCCGTCCTCGAATCGCAACAACAGCCGATCCTGGGAATCGATCCGTAGCGGATCGCCTGCCAGTTTGGTGCTGCCATCTTCTTCAAAAAAGGGGTAACCCTCCTCGGACCACTGCACCCATTGGTGGGGCACGGGTTGCAATTTGCCGTCCTGGACGGCAAAGAAGGAGTAGAGCGCTGATTGCTTGCCTTGGAGGGGCTTCAGATCGTCGCCGGTGAGGGTGATGATTTGAGCCTGCAAGTAAAGCGGAAAGGCCAGCAACGAGGCGGAAAGCCAAAGGCGCCAAAGATTATTCTTCTTCATGTGTTCCGTGTCACAAAACTGCGGTTTGGACACATGATGCGCCTTTCTGGCAGATCGTCAATGACTGTAACCCGAAACCATCAGGCCTGAAGCTCAACCCGGTCTGCAAAATGGGCCAGTGCTTCCGGGTTCGCCAGTGCATTACGGTTGCTCACCTCGCGGCCATGAATGATCTCCCGCACCGCCAGCTCCACGATCTTGCCACTCACGGTGCGGGGAATTTCTGGCACCGTGGCGATCACCGCCGGAACATGTCGGGGACTGGCACCCTCTCTGATCGCCTTGCGGATTGTGGCTTGTAGCTCGTCGGTCAGCTCCTCGCCTTCTGCCAGCACCACAAACAGCACGACACGAACATCACCTTGCCACTGTTGCCCAACGACAATCGACTCACGAATTGCCTCCAGGGTTTCTACCTGGCGGTAAATCTCGGCTGTGCCAATACGGACGCCTCCGGGATTGAGCACCGCATCCGAACGGCCATGAATGATCAGCCCGTCATGGTGTTCATGGGGCACCAGTTCGGCATAGTCGCCATGCGCCCAGATACCCTCAAAACGGGCAAAATAGGCTTTATGGAATCGGCTGCCGTCTGGATCGTTCCAAAACTGTACAGGGCAGGAGGGGAAAGGTTGAAGGCAGACCAGCTCGCCTTTGGCTCCAGCGAGTTTATTGCCCTGATCGTCCAGCACGGCCACATCCATACCGAGCCCGGGGCACTGCAACTCACCGCGGTAGACAGGGAGTAAAGGGTTGCCCAGGGCAAAGCAGGAGATGATATCGGTACCTCCAGAAATCGAACTGACCAGCAGGTCCTGTTTCACCTGCTGGTATAGAAAGTCGTAACTTTCATGCAGCAGTGGGGAGCCGGTGGAGAAAAGGGTACGCAGAGTACTGAGGGTGTGCGTTTCTTTGGGTACCAGGCCTGACTTCTCAACGGCCTGAATAAACTTTGCGCTGGTACCCAGGTGAGTAATGCCTTCAGCATCCACCAGATCAAAAAGCCGGGCGGTAGACGGGAAGCCGGGACTGCCATCGTAAAGCACCACGGTGGCACCGGTATGCAGGCCACAGATCAACCAGTTCCACATCATCCAGCCACAGGTAGTGAAGTAGAACAGGGTATCCTCAGCCCCGATATCACCATGCAGTTGCAGTTCCTTGGTCTGTTGCAGCAGCGTACCGCCGGCGCCATGCACAATACACTTGGGCTGACCGGTGGTACCGGATGAATACAGGATGAATAGCGGGTGATTGAAGGGCAGTCGGGTGAACATCGGTGCAGGCCCGGCGGCATCCAGCCAGCCTTGCCAGATAAGGGCTTTTTCCACACGGCTGCTGGTTCCCTTGCCGGGAACAATGATCATCAGCTCCGGTTTCAAGGCCTCGTGGAGTTGTGTCACACGGTCTTCCAGGTCCACCCACTTGCCGTTGTAGTGGTAACCATCGCAGGCAATCAGCACGCGGGGCTCAATCTGGCCAAAGCGATCCATAACACCGGAGGGACCAAAATCCGGGGAGCAAGAGGACCAGACCGCACCTATCCAGGCTGCACCCAGTGCCGCCACCACTGTCTCGATTCGATTTGGCATGAAGCCAGCCACCCGATCGCCGGGTTGAATGCCTGCCGCCTTGAGCTGGGCCGCGACTTGTCCGGCTGCCACGCGGAGTTCAGAGTAGCTCATGACCTGTCGCTGGCCATCTTCAAGAACGCTGATCAGCGCTGGATGGTTGTCCTGTCTGTGCAGCAGGTTTTCGGCATAATTGAGTGCGGCTTCCGGAAACCAGCAGGTGTCCTGAAAGCGTTGCCCTTTGCTCAGGATGGTCTTGCCGCGCTCACCGATAATGCCACAGTCGTCCCACACCTGTTCCCAGAACTGTTCCGGGTGATTCACTGACCACTGGTGAAGCTCACGGTAATTCGTCAGTGATTCTCCGCTCTGATTGCGTGCTTTCTCCCAGAATTCGGTCAGCTTGCTGTGCTGCTGCGCTTCGCCTGGTAGCCACAATGGCGTCATCGGTCTCTCCTGAAAGGGCCGGTGCCCAAATTGAATCCGTGTTTATTATTACTGAATCAGGTCATGCCTGATCCAGCTTCTCTTCTGCAATGAAATCCACCAAAAGGGTGCCTTCACTAATGCTGTCGCCAGCTGCCACATGGAAGCCCATCACCGTCCCCGGTTCAGTGGCTCTGAGGGTGTGCTCCATTTTCATGGCTTCCAGAGTAATGACAGCATCACCCGTGGCTACTACCGCACCGGATTCCACATGCAGGGCGACAATCGTGCCGCTCATGGGCGCTACAAATCCCCCTTCGGCGCCTTGATGAGCGCTATCACGGCTGGGGTTGAGGGTAACGTTGTGGGCCTGACCGTTGACGAAAAGTAGCAAGTTGTCGTTGCCTGCTCGCGCAAAACGACCAGATAGACCCTGGTTGCCCCAGTGCAGCCTGAAACGGTTATCTTCGACCGTCGCAATTAACGGATGTCGTTGATCATCAACAATCACCAGGTTGCCTTCTTCGCGAACAGACTGCAGTGAATCATCGACCTGCAGGCGAGTCAGGCGGAAGTGACTGCCCATTGGACGCCAACCGTTGAGGCTGTGCCATGGAGTGTCATTCACGTCGGCTTCCGTAGGATCGCCAAGAATCTGGCTGGCAGCGACCGCCAGTAATGCCGGGTCAGCAGGGGTCGCTTCCATCAGGTAAGGGCGATGTTCAAGAAGACGGGTGTCCAGCTCGGCTGCTGCGAAGGCGTCGTCAGCGAGCACCCTGAGCAGGAAGGCCCCGTTGTGGTGGATACCCGCCAGCTCCAGGTCGTGAAGTGCGGTCATGAGTTTCTGCCGCGCTTCATCACGACTGCTTCCGTGGCAGATCAATTTGGCGATCATGGGGTCGTAGAATTCTTCAACACGATCGCCGGATTCATAGCCCGCATCCACGCGCGCAGATTCGTGGGGCCAGCGCAGGTGCTGGAGCAGGCCGGAAGAGGGGAGAAAGCCTTGTTCCGGATTCTCGGCATAGAGGCGTACCTCCATGGCATGGCCGTGAAACGCCAACTCATTCTGGCTTTTGGGAAGAGGGTCTCCGGCGGCCACTGAGAGTTGCCAGGCAACCAGATCTTCTCCCGTGATCATTTCGGTAACAGGGTGTTCTACCTGCAGGCGAGTGTTCATCTCCATGAAGAAAAATTCACCACTGGCCGGGGCATAGAGGAACTCGACGGTCCCTGCCCCTCGGTAATCAATGGCTCTGGCCGCTTGTACTGCCGCTTTGCCGAAAGCGTTACGGGTGGACTCGTCCAGCCCTGGGGCTGGAGCTTCTTCGATGATCTTCTGGTGGCGGCGCTGTACGGAGCAGTCGCGCTCAAACAGGTGCACTGCATTACCGTGGTTGTCCGCAAACACCTGCACTTCCACATGCCGTGCTGCAGGTAAATAGCGCTCAAGCAATACGCGATCATCGCCAAAGGCACTGCGGGCTTCCCGACGCGCCGCTGCCAATGCCTCATGGAAGTCAGCGGCACTGTTGACGACGCGCATGCCTTTGCCGCCACCACCGGCTACAGCCTTGATCAGTAGTGGGAAGCCAACTTGGTCACTGGCGGCAACCAGCGCATCGTCAGTGGCGCCTTCTTCGTCGAAACCGGGCAGAACCGGTACGTTGCTGGCTGCCATCAGTTGTCGGGCTGCGGCCTTATCGCCCATGACTTCAATGGCGCGAGGGTTAGGGCCGACAAAAATGATGTTGGCCTTTTCACAGGCGGCAGCCAGTTCCGTATTTTCTGACAGGAAACCATAGCCAGGGTGAATCGCATCGGCGCCGGTGGTTTTTGCCGCAGCAATGATCTTGTCAATCACCAGGTAACTTTCCCGGGCCGGGGCTGCCCCCAGGCAGACGGCCTGGTCTGCCTCACGGACGTGGGGCAGGGTGGCATCCACGTCGGAGTATACGGCCACGGTGGCAATGCCCTGTTGACGGCAGGTGCGGATGATACGGCGCGCGATCTCACCGCGGTTGGCAATCAGGAGTTTTTTTATCTTGGCCATGGTGTTGCCTTTATCCGTTTCAGTGGCGAGGCGGTGGTGAATGACCCGCTGCGACGCCTTCGTAATAGACTCAGATCCAGTTCGGGCTGCGCTTTTCCAGGAACGCGCTGAGGCCTTCCTGGCCTTCAGCTCCGGTACGCAGCCGGGCGATACGTTCTGCTGTGTCCTCAAGCATGGCTTGATCAATGGGGGCGGTGCTGACTCGCTCGACAAGACCCCGGGTTTCGATCTGGGCCTGCGGCCCACCCGCCAGGAGCGCATTAATCATTGCGTCCACCGCTTGATCCAGTTCCGCTTCCGGGACCACTTCGTGCGCAATGCCCAGCTGCATGGCCCGCTCCGCGGGGATGACCTCGGCGGTCATGAAATAGCGGCGGGCCTGACGTGGCCCAATTGCACGCACCACGTAGGGGGAAATGACGGCGGGAATGATGCCGAGTTTCACTTCGCTCAGACAGAAACGGGCATTGTCAGCAGCAACCGCCATATCCGCCGCACAGATTAATCCCAGTGCCCCCCCGAACGCGGCCCCCTGAACGCGGGCAATGACCGGTTTCGCGCAGCGGTCTATGGACTGCATCAGCCCTGCCAGTCGCAGGGCGTCTTCACGGTTCTGCTGCGCATCCAGCTGACCCATGGCACGCATCCAGTTGAGGTCAGCGCCGGCAGAGAAATGTTTGCCTGATGCCTGCAGGACGACCACCCGCACCTGATCATTACGTCCGGCCTCCTCAAAGGCATGGGTCAGTGAGGCAATAATGGTGTCATCAAAGGCATTTCTTTTTTCCGGATTATCCAGCGTGATGCGAGCAACCTCGCCATCGATCTGTGTGGTAACGCTCATGGCTGAACTCCGGTTTGTTGCGTGTTGTGTGAAGCGTGCTGCATGCTGCGTCTCCCTTACATTCTGAACACGCCGTAACGGGTGTCCTCAATGGGGGCATTCAGGCTGGCGGAAATAGCCAGGCCAAGTACATCACGGGTATCAGCAGGATCAATAACGCCGTCATCCCAGAGGCGGGCACTGGCGTAGAAAGGCTGGGCCATCTGCTCATAGCGCTCGGTCATGTCGGCCTGGAATGCTGCCGCTTCGTCGTCGCTCCATTGCTGGCCTTTTTTCTTCAGGGAGGCCTGCTTGACCTGCGTCAGTACGCTGGCCGCTTGCTCTCCGCCCATCACGGAGATGCGCGCATTGGGCCACATGAACATGAAGCGGGGATCATAGGCCCGGCCACACATGCCGTAATTGCCGGCACCAAAGCTGCCGCCAGTAATGACGGTGAATTTGGGCACCGTCGCGCAGGCCACCGCATTCACCATCTTGGCGCCATGCTTGGCAATCCCCTCGGATTCATATTTCTTGCCCACCATGAAGCCGGTAATGTTCTGCAAGAAGAGCAGGGGAATCTTGCGCTGGTTACACAGCTCAATGAAATGAGCCCCTTTCTGGGCTGATTCCGAATAAAGCACGCCGTCGTTCGCAAGAATGCCGACGGGGTAGCCATGGATATGGGCAAAGCCACAAACCAGCGTGGTGCCGTATCGGGCCTTGAACTCATCCAGCTCCGAGCCATCGACAATGCGGGCGATTAACTCCCTTGCCGGCATGGGTTGGCGGGTAGTGGTGGGGATCACGCCATAGAGTTCTTCAGGGGTATAGGCAGGCGCTCTGACCGGCTGTCGTTTTACCTGATCCGGCTTATGCCAGTTAAGGTGGGCAATACAGCGGCGAGCAAGCTCAAGCGCATGGGGCTCATCCTCCGCCAGGTGGTCAGCGACACCGGATTGTTCGCAATGAAGATTGGCGCCACCGAGTTCTTCGGCGGTGACCACTTCTCCGGTGGCGGCTTTCACCAGGGGAGGGCCAGCGAGAAAGATCGTCGCCTGCTCCTTGACCATGATGACCTCATCGGCCATGGCAGGCACGTAGGCTCCTCCCGCAGTGCAGGAGCCCAGCACCACACTGATCTGCGGGATACCACGGGCCGACATGTTGGCCATGTTGAAGAAGATGCGGCCGAAGTGTTCGCGATCAGGGAATACTTCATCCTGGCGGGGCAGGTTGGCGCCGCCGGAGTCCACAAGATAAACACACGGCAAGCGGTTTTCCGCAGCAATCGCCTGGGCGCGCAGGTGCTTCTTTACGGTGAGCGGATAATAGCTGCCGCCTTTCACTGTCGGGTCGTTGGCGACGATCATGCATTCCACGCCATGAATGTGACCGATCCCGCCGACACAGCCTGCGGCGGGTACGTCTTCACCGTAAACACCTTCTGCAGCGAGCGCGGAGATCTCCAGGAAGGGAGAGCCAGGGTCAAGCAGCAGGTTGATGCGTTCTCTAACCGGCAACTTTCCGCGCTCACGCAGGCGCTGTTCGGCGGCCTCGCCACCCCCATGGGCAATGTGATCCAGTTTGGCTCGCAACTGCTCACGAAGCTGCAGATTGTGCTCCCGATTCGCCTGAAACTCAGGGCTGGCTGAATTGATCTGACTGTTAATCTTGGGCATGGGTACTCTCGCTGGGTGCCCGGCGCTTAACGCCGGGCACCCGGTTATACATCGGGCGTGCTACGCGTCTGGCGTCAAGCGGTCTCATTGAACAGTTCGCGACCGATCAGCATGCGACGAATTTCGCTGGTGCCGGCACCGATTTCATAAAGTTTGGCGTCACGCAGCAGTCGGCCAGTAGGGTACTCATTGATGTAGCCATTGCCGCCGAGGGTCTGGATGGCCTCCAGTGCCATCTTGGTGGCGTTTTCGGCGCAGTAAAGGATGACACCCGCGGCATCCTTGCGATTGGTTTCGCCACGGTCACAGGCGCGGGCCACGTTATAAAGATAGCTGCGGCTGGCATTGAGCATGACGTACATGTCAGCAAGCTTGCCTTGCATGAGCTGGAATTCGCCGATGGCCTGACCAAACTGTTTGCGCTCATGTACGTAAGGTACGACGACATCCATGCACGCCTGCATGATCCCGGTACAGCCGCCTGCCAGAACGGTTCGCTCATAGTCGAGTCCGCTCATCAGGACTTTCACGCCCTGATTTTCCTGGCCAAGGATATTTTCCGCAGGCACGGCGCAGTCTTCAAATACCAGCTCACAGGTGTTCGAGCCGCGCATGCCGAGCTTGTCCAGTTTCTGGGCGCGAGAGAACCCGGGGGAATCACGCTCGACGATAAACGCAGTAATGCCTTTGGGGCCGGCACTGGTATCAGTCTTGGCATAGATCACATAGGTGTGGGCGTCAGGGCCATTGGTGATCCACATCTTGTTGCCGTTGAGGATGTAGTGGTCACCTTTCTTGTCCGCGCGCAGCCCCATGCTGACCACGTCCGAACCTGCACCGGGCTCACTCATGGCCAGGGCACCAATTTGGTCACCACTCACCAGGCCGGGCAGGTAACGGGCTTTCTGAGCCTCAGTGCCATTCAGGTAGATCTGGTTGACGCAGAGGTTGGAGTGGGCGCCGTAGGAGAGGCCGATAGAAGCAGAAGCCCGGGAAATTTCTTCCATGACGATGGTGTGAGCCAGATAACCCATATCAGCGCCGCCATATTCTTCACTGACGGTGACACCGAGCACCCCCAGGTCACCCAGTTTCTTCCACATGGCTAGCGGAAACTGATTACTCTGATCCACCTCTGCGGCGATCGGGGCAATCTCTTTCTGGGCAAACTGGCGAACGCTGTCGCGCAGGGCTACCAGGGTTTCGTCCAGGTCAAAGTTGAAGCTGCTGTTGAACATGCTTATCTCTCCAGGTCGTTCATGGCGTCCACGCAACGCTGTTCTGCATCATCCAGTTCCTGCTGAAGTGCGTGGATATCCCGTAGTTGTTGTTCAAGCTGTTCCCGGCGCTGCTGAATCTTGCTTTGCAGGGCAAGGAGCTGGTGTCGATTGTCACTTTGGGGCTGATACATCCCGATCAGCTCTTTTGATTCTGCAAGGGAAAAGCCAAGTCGCTTGCCGCGCAGGATCAACTTGAGCGTCACCCGGTCCGCCGGTGAGTAGATCCGCGTCTGCCCCTGGCGCTCCGGAGACACCAACCCCTGGTCTTCGTAGAAGCGAATGGTGCGAGTGGTGACGTCAAACTCCCGCGCCAGTTCGCCGATGCTGTAGGTCTGCTTTTTCGTCATAGGCGAAGAGTAGGGGAAGTTTACGTTAACGTAAAGTGGTTGGATGGTGTTCGGTTTTGGCCTTATTGGTGCGTGACACAATGTTTACCCCTGAATAGACTTCAGTGGCTAATTTGCCCGGATCGTGCGTACAAGAGAGCACGAAAAGGCAGAATGAAAACAAAAGGGGAAGACATGAAAGACGCTTGGAGTCGCTGGGTGGTTGCCCACCCGGTGTGGGTGTTGGCAGGCTGTATCCTGCTATGCATGGGGCTTGCTGGGGGCATGAGCAAGTTTCAGAACAATAATGACCCGCGTATTTTCTTTACTGAGGATAACCCCGACTTCAAGCGCTTCGTGGCCCTGGAGGACAACTTCACAGCCAACGAGGTGGTGCTGTTTGTCATTCATCCAAAAGATGACCAGATCTTCACCCGAGAAACCCTGGCAGCCATAGAGGCACTCACTGAAGATGCCTGGCTGCTGCCCCATGCCACCCGTGTGGACTCCCTTGCCAACTTCCAGCATACCGAGGTGGAAGGGGATGATCTGTTTGTGGCGCCACTGGTGGAATATGCCGACCAGCTAAGCAATGAAGAGCTGGGTGAGATTCGCCAGATAGCGCTGAGCGAGCCTTCCCTGATCGGCCGGCTGATATCCGATAAGGGCCACGTGGCCGGCATTGCGGCCACTGTCACCATGGGGGAAGGGAAGACTGAAGCGCCCGAAATTACGGAAGCGGCCCGTGAAATGGTCAGGCAATATCGCGAGCGCTACCCGGATATCGACTTCATGGTCACCGGTACGGTGATCTTCAACCAGGCGTCGGCTGAGGCGACAGAACAGTCGATGAACAGCACCTTACCCCTGGCCTTTGTGGTGATGTTGCTGTGCCTGTGGCTGATCTTGCGTAGTGTCATGTTTGTTGTGGTGACCCTCTGCGTGATCGGTTTTTCCATTCTCTCTGCCATGGGGCTGGCCATGTGGCTGGGCATAGAGTTCTCACCGATTGTGGGCATGGCGCCTGCCATGATTCTGACACTGGCGGTGGCGGATTCTGTGCACATTCTGGCGAGTTACCGCCACGAGCGGCTGGAAAGCCGGTCCCGTGAGCAGGCTATCGTGGAAAGCCTGCGAATCAATTTTCAGCCGGTATGGCTTACCAGTCTGACAACCGCTATCGGCTTTGCCATTCTCAATTTTTCTGAATCACAGCCGTTCCGCGCGCTTGGTAATGTGGTTCTCATCGGGGTCCTGTTGGCCTTCTTCTTTTCGGTGGTTCTGTTGCCGGTACTGGTGATGCTTATTCCCCACCGCATTGAGCCGGGTAAACAGCGGGATTTCTCCCCGTTAATGGAGCGTCTTGCCCAGCACCTCAATCGTCATTACAAACCCTGGCTGCTGGGTATGTCGGTGCTGGCTGTGGGCCTGACCGCCAGTATCGGTCTCAATAGCATCAACGATGTGTTTAATGAATATTTCGATGAAACCTTCGAGGTGCGCAGGGTCAATGACTTTGCCATGTCGGAAATGACGGGCATGCATCGCATCGATTACGCAGTGCCTGCTGCAGATTCCGGCGGTGCCATGGATCCGGAGTTTCAGAAAAATCTGGATAAGCTACATCACTGGGTCGAGCAGCAGGAGCACGTGGTCTACGTGACGTCCTATGTGAATGTGATCAAGCGACTCAATCGAGACATGCACGGCGGCGACCCCGAGTACTATCGCGTACCGGACAGTCGTGAACTTATCTCCCAGTACACGCTTCTGTATGAGCTTTCACTCCCGCAGGGGCTGGGCCTCGAAGATCAGCTGGATATCGACAAGTCCCAGGCCCGGGTTGTCGTCATGCTTGAAAATATTGGCTCCCGCCCGGTCCTGGAATTCAACCAGCGGGTAGAAGACTGGATGGCTGAAAATTGGCCGGATTATATGCAGACCAAGGGCACTGGCATGGATGTGCTGTTTGGTCATGTCACCATGCGGAACATCAACAGCATGCTGTCCGGCGCCCTGATCGCGCTGATCAGCGTGTCGGTGCTGCTGATTATCGCGCTGCGCTCATTCCGTTATGGCCTGCTGTCCCTGATTCCGAACCTGCTGCCAGCAGCAATGGCATTCGGATTATGGGGAGTGATTAATGGAGAGATCGGGTTGGCTGTCTCTGTGGTCGCCTGTATGACCCTGGGGATCGTGGTGGATGATACGGTTCACTTCCTCAGTAAATACGTGCGTGCCAAGCGGGAACTGGGTCTCAATACTGAGAAGGCAGTGGAATATGCGTTGCGCACTGTCGGTGTGGCGCTTGTCGCCACCTCCGTGGTTCTGGTGGCGAACTTCGCGGTGATCGGCACCAGCCATTTTTACCCGAATTCCAGCATGGGCCTGCTGTCGGCAATCACCATTGCCATGGCCCTCTTCGTGGATCTGTTCTTCTTTGTGCCGCTTTTGAATGCACTGGATCGCCGCCGTAAAGTGGCCAAAGGCTGAGCTGACCCTAGCCAGCTCGAGTAAGCAGTGCTAACGTAGCGCCACACGGCTATAACAGGTTCTACGGAACAGACACTGTGACGTATAAGAAAGATCGAAAGGTTCTAAGAAAGGTCGATTATGGGGCCGCCAAGAATTCCCTGATGGGAGTCCTGGCGGCCTTACTGGTTTATGCGCTGGTGTTTGCCTGGGGGCAGGTGTATCAGAGCTATGAGCTTGAGGCCTTGATCGGGGGCGGTGCAGTACTGGCGGTTACCGGATATCGACTCTGGTTGGTTGCCCGGTTTGATGCACTTTATGGTGCAGGGCCAGCGCGTTGGCGAAAGCTTTTTGGCGTTGGCCTGTCAATGCATGCGCTGCTGTGGGGGTTGATCCCGGCCTGGTTGGCATGGCGCGTGGGGACAGGTTTCAATTTCTTCGCCATCCTTCTCTACAACGTGGGGGTTACCACCGCGTTGGGCTCCTCCTGGATGGCCGGACTGCGTGTTCGCCAAGCCTATATCGTTCTGATGTTTCTACCCACCTTGCTGGTGCTGTTTGCCATGGGGGCCCTGCATGATTGGGTAATTGCCATTTTGATTGGCAGTTATGCCTTCTACCTTTTCCGCCTGTACCGTGGTCAGTACGAGACTTTCTGGCATGCCGTTACCCGTGAGCGCCGAGGCAAGGTCGAGATTGCCGCGCAGCCGAACCGTACCAATTCGGAAATCCAGCTGAGCCTGGTCTACCGCCTTGCCCATGAGCTGCGCACGCCGATGAACTCTCTCATGGGCATGATGTCTTTGCTGGAAGATACGCGCCTCAATGACGAGCAAAAAGATTACATGCAAGTAGCAGGGCGAAGCGGCAAGTTGCTGCTGGCCCTGATTGATGACGTACTGGACTATTCCCGCATCCTGTCCGGGCGGGTCACACTGAACTCCGAGTTCTTCGATTTTCGCAGTGCCATCGAGCAGGCCCTTGAAGCGTTCGGCCCCATGGCCCAGAGCAATGGCCTGGAGCTCACCTGTGTGATTGATCGCATGCTGCCCAAGCGGATTCGAGGCGATCGTGAACGGCTGATGCAGATTCTCAACAACCTGTTCAGCAATGCCATCAAATTCAGTGATAGTGGTGAAATCCGTCTTGATGTTGATTTCACCGTAGAGGGCGAATCTGCGGGTGTGTTACGTGTTCGAGTCAGTGACCAGGGCGCTGGCATGGATCCCGAGACGGTTCGCCATCTCTTCCTGGACCGTTTTTTTGAAGATGGCCAGGATGCCTATAGCAGTAATTACACGGGTTTTGGGCTGCTGGTGTGTAAAGGGCTGGTAGATGCCATGGGCGGTCACATTAATGCGGAAAGCGTTCCCGGTGAGGGCTCCACTTTCTGGTTTACCGTGCCAGTGCAAATGCAGCCGGATATGCGCGAAGCCCAGAGTCTGATTCGTGTCCTCAATGGCGCTCAGGCTGTGGTGGTAGGTGCTGCTGCTGGCACGGTGGCCTGTCTTCAGGAAGAGCTTGAAGCTCTGGACTGCCAATGTTCCTCCGCTGAGGGTTACGACCACGCCCTGCAGGCGCTGCGTGCCGGGCATCGCGAGCAGACGGATTTCGACATACTGTTTGTGGACACATTCTCTCGTCCCGAGCTGGCGTTAAACCTGTGCAGAAATGTACTGGAAGACCCGTCTCTTCGTCCTGTCCGCCTGGTACTGATGGTTACCATTGAAGAGCGTAGTTTGCCCGCAATCCAGAAGATGGTGGATCAGCATGATCTGGTGGTCCTGGTGCGGCCTGCCCACCGTTCCAGTATTCGTCAGGCCGTATCGCGGCTGCTCGGGCTGCAGCGACAGGTGCCCGTGGGGGACGCTCCCACCAAGACCCCGGAAGAGCGTCAGCGTCGCAAGCGGTTCCGTGTGATGTTGGTCGAGGACAATGAGGTTAACCAATTGGTGACCCGCGGCATGATGAGCAAGCTGGGCTATCAGGTGAAAACAGTGAGCAATGGCGAAACGGCGCTTGCTCTTCTGGAGCAGGAACCGTTCGATCTGGTGCTGATGGATTGCATGATGCCGGAGATGGATGGCTTCGAAGCCACCCGGCAACTGCGCGAACTGGAAAAGAATCGCGGTGAGGAGCGCACACCTGTAGTGGCCATTACTGCCAACACGGCAGAAGGCGTGCAGGCGCGTTGCCTCGCTGCGGGTATGGATGATTTCCTTGCCAAGCCAGTTCATCTGGATGCTCTGGAAACAGTTTTACGCCGTTGGCTTCCAGAGGAGCCAGCGGAGAATCAGGACGAGGACGAATAATGACAAGAAAGGCTCTGCTGTTAGGTGCAACGGGTCTGGTTGGGCGCGCGTGCCTCAAGTTGCTTCTGGATAACGATCAATACGAACGGGTTACGGTGTTGTCTCGTCGCGACGGGGATATCCAGCACCCCAAGCTGGATTGGCAAGTTGTTGACCTGGACAACATGGAAGGCTGTCTGCCGCAGTTTAAGGTTGATGATGTCTTCTGTTGCCTGGGTTCCACGATGAAGAAAGCAGGGTCTCGCCAGGCCTTCCGCCATGTGGATCATGACCTGGTGGTGTTGGCCGGCCAGATGGCCAAGCGAGCAGGGGTGCAGCGATTTCTGGTGGTCTCCGCCATTAATGCCAATTCCCGTTCGCCCTTCTTTTACTCACGAGTGAAGGGGCAGATGGAGCGCGCGCTGAAACAACTGGAGCTTCCCCTGTTGGTACTGGCGCAACCCTCCTTGCTGCGTGGTGATCGCGAAGACAAACGTCCGGCCGAAGACTGGGGCAACCTGCTCAACCGCATTGTTGAACCCCTGACCCGTTGGACCGATGCCCATTGGCTGCCAGTGGATGGCAACAAGGTGGCCGAAGGGATGGTGGGGATGGCGCTGGAGGGCCCGGATTCCGGGCTCTACCAGCTTCGGTATCGGGACTTTCTGGTTTACTCGGGCAAGTTGCACGAGAGCCATGCCAAGTCCGCATAACCAAACCGCCCATACGCGGCTGAACAAGAGCTGGGAGTAGATATGACTTTTGTGACCTGTGATCTGTGTGACGATAACGCGGATATCGTGTCAGTAGTAACTGGTTTTAACTGGTTCAGCTACGGCGGTCGCAGTGCCTTTGGTGGCGAGATCGTTACCGTCAAGTGTTACGAAGACAATAGTCGCGTCAAGGAGCACCTTGCCACCGATGGCAAAGGCAAGGTCCTTGTCGTGGATGGTGGAGGCAGTCTGCGCAATGCACTGATCGGTGACATGATTGCAGAAAATGCCGTGAAGAACGGTTGGGAAGGGGTGATCATTTACGGCGCGTGTCGCGACGTTGATGCGTTGGCCCAACTGGATATTGGCGTTGTGACCCTGGGCTGCGTGCCCATCAAGTCGGTGCGCAGGGATGAGGGCCAGCTGAACATCGAAGTCGAGTTTGGTGGTGTGACCTTCCGTCCGGGGGAGTACGTCTATGCCGACAATAACGGCATTATCGCGGCGCCCAGGTCTTTGCTGTAGATCATCAGATCAACAGAAAACCAGATTATCGGATTAATCCGGTAATCTGGCTGGTTTAAGACCGTATCGCTCTCTGGTTTCCATGTCACGCAGATACATCATCAGCCCGGTTTCAGCCTCGGCCCTGCTGCTGAATGGCCCTTCTACGGTGTTTTCGCGAGTTGCAAAATACCAGTTTGGCCCTTCGTTAAAGAAACGATCGCTCCGAAACCAGGTCCGTTCTGCCTGATCTTCCTGTCTGCGTTCCATGCAGCCCCCTCTGTATTTGACGTAAATGCCTATATTTTTATACGCAAATTAGCATTTAATGGCCCCCTGAATCCATGACCACTGATCCGAATAGCCGCCTGATGGCATTCTCGGGGCTCACTCAACGAGAGCGTGTACTTTCTCTCAAAAATCGCCAGGCTCGCTGGTTTGACAGACGTTTTCTGCTATAAAGGCAGAAAGGAATTGTTGGGCGCAGCCCTCTATTGGCAAGGAATACTTATGCTCAAATCCATGTTGGTGGCGGACTATATGAGTCGCCGTGTGATCACATTGACTCCTGATCAATCCGTTCACGATGCCATTCGAGTTTTACTGGAGAACAAGATTTCCGGCGCCCCGGTGGTTGGTGAAAGCGGTGAGCTCAAAGGGATGTTTTCCGAATCCGACTGTCTCAAAGGGGCGCTGGAAGCGAGCTATCACGGCACTGAAATCGGTCCTGTCAGTGAGTACATGACTTTCGATCTACAGACTGTAAATGGACAAACTTCCATTCTTGATGCCGCCGAGATTTTCCTTGCGGATCACCGCCGGCGCCTGCCAGTGGTCGACGATGGCAAGCTGGTGGGGCAGATCAGCCGTCGTGACCTGTTGCGAGCCATTGACGACTTCAACCGCAACGCTTCCTGATTTTGAATTACTTACCAACGTTCCAATGGGGGAACCATGAACCAGCCGTACCAGGCACCTGGTGCCGATGTTGCTGTTGCCAGCAATGAAGCCTATCAACCAAAATTCCTGTCTCTCTCTGGTCGTATTGGCCGGATGCGATATTTCGTTTATGCCACCGGTTTGACCATGCTGTTCTATCTGGTGGTTGGCATAGCTGCGGCCGTTCTTGTCCCGGCATTTGCCAGCGGTGGAGAGGGTGCTATGGGTATTGTTGCCATTGTCCTGAGCATGATCGCGTTGGCTGCCTTTATCGGCATGCTGATCATGACTTGGGGGTATATGGTGCGCCGCCTCAATGATATCAACGCCAGTGGCTGGCTCAGCCTGTTGATGCTGGTGCCACTGGTGAACTTCATTCTCGGCCTGATCCTGATCTTCAAGAAGGGCAGCCAGGGGGGCAATAATTACGGTGCAGCACCGGTGAACAACTCCGGCGGCGTGAAAGCGGCGTTCGCCGTTTTACTGTTGTTGATGGTTGGCTACTTTGGCGTGGTCATGCCGGTGACCATGAAGGCGTATTCAGACTATCTGGAGCGTGCCCAGCAAGCCCAGCAGATGGAGTTTGATGACTACTAACTTCAACTTGCTGCAGCGCCGTCAGAGCCAGTGAGGCAGTGAGCGGCAGACACAAAAAAGGGGCTCCTGAGAGCCCCTTTTTCATTACCGCAATGCCTTACGGCAGCAGATGGGAAACAGCGTCACGCTCTTCCGCCAGTTCCTGCTCGGTAGCCTGCATGCGAGCACGGGAGAAGTCGTTGACTTCCAGGCCCTGAACGATAGTCCAGTCGCCGTCCTTGCAAGTGCAGGGGTAGGAGTAGATCAGGCCTTCCTGGATGCCGTAGGAACCATCGCTGTAGATACCCATGGAAACCCAGTCGCCCTCGGCGGTGCCGAGTGCCCAGGAACGCATGTGGTCAACAGCGGCGTTGGCTGCAGAAGCGGCAGAGGAAGCACCACGGGCCTTGATGATGGCCGCGCCGCGCTGCTGTACTTCAGGAATGTAGGTGCCTTCGTACCAGTCCTGCTCAACCTGATCCACAGCGACCTTGCCGTCCACTTCGCAGTGGTGCAGGTCTGGGTACTGGGTGGAGGAGTGGTTGCCCCAGATGGTCATCTTCTTGATGTCGTTGACCGTTTTGCCCAGCTTGGTGGCCAGCTGCGCCATGCCACGGTTGTGGTCAAGACGGGTCATGGCAGTAAACTGACGCGGGTTGATGTCCGGCGCGTTGCGCTGGGCGATCAGGGCGTTGGTGTTGGCCGGGTTACCGACTACCAGCACCTTGATATCTTTGCTGGCGTTATCGTTGATGGCTTTACCCTGGGCAGAGAAGATCGCTGCATTGGCTTCCAGCAGGTCTTTACGCTCCATGCCCGGACCACGCGGACGAGCACCAACCAGCAGCGCGTAATCGGCGTCTTTGAAGGCCACGTTGGCATCGTCAGTACCGATGATGTCGGCTACCAGCGGGAATGCACAGTCTTCCAGCTCCATGATGACGCCCTTCAGGGCTTCCAGGGCAGGGGTGATTTCGAGCAGCTGCAGAATAACAGGCTGGTCTTTGCCGAGCATATCGCCGGAAGCGATGCGGAACAGCAGGGAATAGCTGATTTGGCCAGCGGCGCCGGTAACGGCTACGCGTACGGGTGCTTTCATGAACAATCTCCTAGCTTGAATTCGGGAGAGGTGGCAGACACTGTGAACCTCTGAACCATGCCTTGCATGGGTCAGAGGTCCGAACGGCGCGCATTATAAAGGAGCCGGCGACTAATCGCACGAACTCCTAAGGAGGAATATGAATACCTGGGATGTGGTGGTAATAGGGGCGGGCCAGGCGGGCAGTGCTGCTGCGTGGGATCTGGCTGCTGCCGGCCAGCGTGTGCTGGTGCTGTCACGGACGGCAGGAGCCGGAAAACCCTGTGCCGGCGGGGTGACGATAAAGGCGCTGAATCGCTATCGATTTTCCATTGATCCTGTTGTCAGGGAGACAATTGATACGCTGCATGTCAGCCGGTACCCGGGCCCGGGAGGGAGTCTCGTGGCTCCGCAGCGCTTTTGTGTCATGACCGAGCGCAGCGAACTTGATCAGCATTGTCTCAAGCAGGCTGAGTGTCAGGGCGCCGTGTTTCAGCTCACCCGAGGAATTACCGGTGTTCGCCAGAATTTGAACGGCGTTGAGGTTCACACACGGGAAGGAGACACGTTTCGGGCCGGTTATTTGATTGCGGCCGACGGTGCCAACAGCCGGGTGCGACATCTTCTGGGTGAGCGATCCTGGAAAGGGGCCATGGCAATTGAGGGGCACGTTGATCGTGCGGTGATCAGTGAATATCCCGGTATGACACTGGATTTCCAGGCCATCAAGGGCGGCTATGGCTGGTTATTCCCCAAGGGGGATCACGTTAATGTGGGCCTGTATACCTGGAAGCATGGTCTGGCCGCACCCGACAGAAAGACTCTGGACCAGTATTGCCAGCAACGGCTTGGCGCGACGCCACACACGGTTTCGGGTTTTCCGCTTGGCACCTGGCTCCCCAGGGTGCGATTACAGCACGGACGTATTCTGTTTGCCGGGGATGCGGCGGGATGCACGGAGACGCTGTTGGGGGAGGGGATCTACGGCGCGGTCCTCAGTGGTCAGTTAGCAGCACAGTCATTGCTCTGCGGTCAGCCGGAAAGTTATCGGGATCTCCTGGCTGACTGGCGGGACGAGCTTGGTAAGGTGCAGAGGCTATCCCTGCTGTTCTATGGACTGCTGCCAGTCTCGATTCCGATGCTGAAAGGCCCCCTTGGGGAGACCCTGGTGGACGGCTTTTCCCATGGCTATACACTGGGGCAGTGCAAACGCCGCTGGCGGGGAAGTCCGAGCCTGGCCTGAGGCTCAGACGGGTGGAGGGGCGTCTCGCCCCTGGTCACGATAACTGACCGGGGTGATGCCAAACCATCGTTTGAAGGCCCGGTTAAAGGCGCTCTGCTCTGAATATCCGAGATCCAGTGCGATCTGGTTTACCGAACGTTCGCTATGCAGTAGCCAGTCGCAGGCAATGCGGCGGCGCTCTTCCTCAAGCAGGCTGGAAAAGTCGGTGTTCTCGGCTCGCAGCTGGCGGCGAAGGGTCCAGGGTTTGACTCCTAACTCATCGGCGATGGGCTCAAGCTGAGGCACTCCCCGCTGAAAGCATTTCTGGATTTCCAGTCGCACCTGATCCAGCAGGTTGTCGCGGGCATGGTACTGTGTAACCGCTCGCTGCATGCGGGATCTCGCGAGCTTGTGCACATCCGGATCCGCGTCACGAAGCGGCAGATCCAGTATGTCATTGCTGAGTACAATGGCATTTTCCTGCTGCTCGAAGACCACAGCACAATTGAAGATACGCTGATATTCGGCAGCATTTCCCTGGGGGGCGTGGCGTAAATGAATACGTTCCGGGTTGTAGTCCTTGCCCAAAATCCAGCGGCCAAAAGTGATGGCGGCAGCGAAGTTGGCATCAATGCGCATGGGGTATGTGGGCAGTGCCTCCATGTCGCTTTCCCATATCAGCCAAAGCTGATCGTCTCGCCACTCAAAACGTATGCCGGCGTATTCGGTGGTCACCTTCATGAAGGGGATCATCAGTTCGATGGCATCCCTGAGCGTCGCGCTGGACATGCTGGCATAGCCAAGTTCGCCCATGAAGCGTGGACGGATCGCCTCGCCCATATGCAGGCCAAATAAGGGATCATTGCTGTGCTGAAGTGCCTTGCGAATCAGCTGGTCTTCAACGGTCATGGAGATACGTGACTGGGGGTTTTCCAGATCATCGTTACTGACACCCAGTTCCACCAGGGCTGTGCTCAGATCTACACCGGCGCGAAGGGCTGCATCCAGCAAGAATTCAAGCCAGAAAGGGGCGACAGTGCGTTGTTGCAAAAGCGTTGTATAGCTGGGGGGCATGAGCTCGTGACTTGTTGTTATCCCGAGCAGTAGATAACGAGAGCTGGCCGGTTAAGTCAACCATTGTCTCGTTCCGGCAGGAAGGCGGGGAGGCAAGACCTCCCCACGCCAATCCTTGTGAGGCCTTGTTTAGCTGGCTTCTTTGGCCAGCTTGTTGACCTTGCGGGTCAGAGTGTTCAGCTTCTTGTTCAAGGCTTCCACGTCGCTCTGGGTCGGCAGACCAAGGGCCTCGGCCAGTTTGCCGCGGAGCTCGTCAAGGGTGGAAACCTTTTGTGCGGCTTTCTTGCTTGCCGTTTTGGCCGTCTTGGCCAATTCTTTCTGGCGTTTTTCGCCGGATTTAACCAGGGACTCGAACAGCTCGGTGCTGGATTGTTCAACACGCTTGGCTGCGCCACGCAGCGCACTGCTCATTTTTTCAGCGGTTGCGCGAGTTTCGGCATTCAGTTGTTCGTAACGCTCATTCAGCTTGGTAATAACGGTATTGCTCATTGGAGTATCCCTCCTTAGATTGATTGGCGTGCCCTTACGAGCGTAGCAAGTGTATGTGAGCTGGGGGGCACGGGATTTATTGTTGTCGAACAATGAAACATGAGTGAGATTCAGTTACGAATCAGTAACAAAGACGTGATGTCTTGGCCATTATTGAAGGGAAAACCTATGACTGCAGTGATACGCCAGGGGCAGTATCAGGGCCTGAACCACAAAGGCGTGATCGAATACCGCGGGATTCCCTTTGCGCTGCCGCCGGTGGGAGAGCGTCGTTTCAAGTCGCCAGCCCGCTTGCCTGAAAGCACGGCACAGTTCAGTGCTGACCAGTTCCCACTGGCCTCTCTCCAGATGAACAACCCCATCATGGGGGTCAACGAATCCAGCCAGGACTGCCTGTATCTGAATATCTGGCGCCCGCAGGGCGAGGGCCCTTTCCCGGTCATGGTCTGGTTTCATGGTGGTGGTTACCTGTCGGGTTCCATCTCCCAGGTGCTCTACAATGGTGCCGAGCTTGCGCGCACACAGAATGTGGTCGTTGTGAATGCCGCATACCGGCTTGGGGCCCTGGGCTTTGCTGATTTCACTGCGCTCGCTCCGGAGCTGGATGCAGTGACCAATGCGGGCCTGCGCGATCAGGTGGCGGCGCTGGAATGGGTTAAAGAGAATATCGAGGCCTTTGCTGGTGATCCTCTTGCCGTCACCATCTTTGGTGAATCAGCGGGTGGCTTCAGTGTCTGCTCCCTGCTTGCCTGTCCGGCGGCGTCTGAATTGTTCCATGCTGCCATTGTCCAGTCAGGGGCGGCAGATTTTGCGCTGTTACCTTCCGAGGCCAGCAAAGTCGCTGAAGCCATGGTGGCTGCCATCCCAGGGGAGGGCGGTGCGGCCGAACGTATTGAGCGTTGCTCCGACAGGGACTGGATCAAGGCGCAAAGTGCTGCGGTGAAAGTGCTGGTTAACCGGGGGCTGCGCGACACAACACCACAATTTGCCATGAATTTTTTGCCGGTAGTCGATGGCGACTTTCTGCCAGAACTACCGATCAATGCGATTGCAAAAGGCTCCGCCAGGGACAAGCGACTGCTCGCGGGTGTGTGCCAGGATGAATATCACTTCTTTCAATATGGAGGGGTGCTGGCTGGCAAGACGAGCATGGCGGCATTACGTGAAATTGACGACGCCGAGCTACTGCGTCGGTTCGAACGCGGTGTACCCGGTCATGGTCAAGAGGCGGACCAGTATTACCGAAATACGGTGACTCCGGATGAGCGCCGCTGCGATCTCGACCGGCTATCTGCCATGGAATCGGACCGGCTTTTCAGGGTGCCGACCTTGCGCCTGCTTGATGCACAGTCCATGCAGAATAAAGCTTGTTGGGGCTTTCAGTTTACCTGGCCAAGTGCGCCCTTCGGAGTGCCGCTAGGGGCCTGCCATGTGGTGGATATCCCGTTTGTCTTTGGCGTCACGGATACTCCTGCGGGCCTTTACTTCACGGGTGGCGGGGACGAGGCCAAAGCCTTGTCCGGTGAGGTAATGCGGGTCTGGGGGCAGTTTGCCCACGGCACAGAACCGGACTGGCCTCGCTGGCAGGAGGCACGGCAAGTAAAGCAGTTTGGCCCCGGCGATCCGTTGGCGCCTCTGCTGGATGGCGAGGGTGAGGCTCTCTGGGAACGTATCATTCCTGTGCCCGGCGTATCCGCTGGGTGACATTCCTCCGCTCGACCAAAAGGCGTAGAATATGCGCCCCGCCAGCGATGGCGGGGCGTTGTCTTTAGTGGTTTATTCGATCCAGGGTGAGAGCATGGCGGTAGCAGAACAGATTGAACACAAGATCCGGGATGCAGTTCCTGTAGCCTACCTGTCTCTGGAGAACGAGAGTTACAAGCACAGCGTGCCGCCCAACTCAGAAACCCATTTCAAGCTGGTGCTGGTGTCTGACGTTTTCAGCGGGATGATGCCGGTTCGCCGACACCAGATGCTATATCAGCTGCTCGCTGATGAGCTGGCAGGCCCGATCCATGCCCTGGCATTGCATACCCACACGGTAGACGAGTGGAAAGCACAAGGAGGGCAAGTGGCGGATTCCCCGAATTGCATGGGGGGTAGCAAGAACGACCCTCAGTCTGGTCAGGACTGAACTTCAGCTTTGGAACCTGAGTCGCAGCGATCTCGACCCGCATTGTGTGTATTTTTCATCGGAGTTAGTCAGTGAGTAATCGTCATTCTGTAGAAACGGCCAGCAGCATTGTGGTGGCAGCCCTGTACAAATTTGCCAGGCTGGACGATTACGAAACGCTGCGCGAGCCTCTACTGGACCTGATGATGGAACAGGATGTTCGCGGTACCCTGCTACTGGCCAGCGAAGGTGTCAACGGGACCATTTCCGGGCCACGTAGCGGCATCAACAGGGTGCTCGACTGGCTGCGAAGCGACATCCGCCTTGCTGACCTGGAGCACAAGGAATCCTTCCATGATGAGCATCCTTTTTTGCGTACCAAGGTGAAGCTCAAGAAGGAGATCGTCACCATGGGGGTTGAGGGCATTGATCCCAACCGTACCGTGGGCACCTACCTGACTCCAGAAGAGTGGAACGAGGTGATCAGTGATCCGGAAACGATCCTGATTGATACCCGCAATGATTACGAAGTGGAAGTAGGCACCTTCAAGGGCGCAATCAATCCCCATACCCGCACGTTCCGTGAATTCCCGGCTTATGTGAAAGAGACACTGGATCCCGCCAAGCACAAGAAAGTAGCCATGTTCTGCACCGGTGGTATTCGCTGTGAAAAATCCACCGCCTACCTGAAAGAGCAGGGTTTTGATGAGGTTTACCACCTCAAGGGCGGCATTCTCAAATACCTGGAAGAAACCCCAAGGGAGAACTCGCTTTGGGAGGGCGAATGTTTCGTCTTTGATGAGCGGGTGACGGTGGATCACGATCTCAACCCGGGTGAGTACGATCAGTGCCATGCCTGCCGTCGGCCGATCAGTGAGCAGGATCAGGAGTCCGAACTGTTTCAGTTAGGGGTGTCTTGCCCGCACTGCTATGACGAATCCAGTCCGGAACAGAAAGCGCGCTTTGCTGAGCGGCAGAAGCAAATTGAGCTGGCACGTTCCCGGGGCCAGGCCCACCGTGGTCAGAACCCGCGCGTAAGCGAAAACGGAAACGACTGACAGCCTAAGGAAGCTCACCTAGACTGGGCGTGGCTGTTCACGTGAGGTTCCAATGCGTTATATCTTTTTGCTGTTGCTGACTTGTCTGACATCGACGGTGTCGGCAGCGCGTATTCAGATTGCGGTTGCGGCCAACTTTGCCCAGCCTCTGCGTGATATCGTTGAGCGCTATCAGGAAATGCATCCTGAAGCGGATATTGCCCTGACCATCGCCTCCACAGGCAAACTGGCCGCCCAGATTCGTCAGGGGGCACCCTATGACCTCTTTCTGGCTGCAGATGCACGACGCCCTCGTGAATTGGCCGAAGAGGACATCGGCATGACCGACAGCGTGAGAAGTTATGCGCGCGGTCTGTTGGTGTTGTGGTCACCAGAAAAAGATCTTGAATTAAGTACGGCGTCCTTGAAGAGCGGTGAGGTTCAACCTATTGCCTTGGCGAATCCGCGCACGGCGCCGTACGGACTCGCGGCCAAACACGTCCTTCACGAACTTGAAATTCCTGATAGCGTACAACTGGTTCACGCCGAGAATGTCGGCCAGAGCTATCACTTCGCCCATAGTGGCGCAGCGGCGGCAGCGTTTGTGGCTTATAGCCAGGTACGTGAGCTGAGTGGCTCGCTGTGGCAGATACCCGAAGACAGCTATCCAGCAATCATTCAGCAGGGCATCCAGCTCTCGGAAACCCCGGCGGTATCGGATTTCTATGCTTTCCTGCTGAGCAAAAAAGGTCAGGAAATTATTATCAGTCATGGTTATCAGGTGGCTGATGCTCAGTAATGGAGACTGGCTGGCATTATGGGTAAGTATCCAGCTTGCCCTGACCACGGTGGTCGTTCTGCTTGTGCTGTGTACCCCTCTGGCCTGGGTGCTGGCACGTCGTCGCTGGCCAGGGCAGGCACTGGTCGAGGCGGTATTGGCGCTACCACTGGTTCTGCCTCCCTCTGTTCTGGGCTTCTATCTGCTGTTGCTGCTGGGGCCTGACGGGCCTGGTGGCTGGCTGGCAGGACTGTCTGGGCTGCGTTCACTGGCGTTCAGCTTTCCGGGATTGGTCATTGGCTCGGTTATCTACTCTCTACCCTTCGTGCTTCAACCTCTGAAAAATGCGTTCGCCTCGCTTGACGAGGATCAGCTGGCCATGGCCTCTGTGTGCGGGGCAGGTCCCCGGGATCGTTTTATCTCGGTGGTATTGCCTCAGGCGCGACTGGGTTACCTCAGTGCTGCAATGCTGGGCTTCGCACATACTCTGGGTGAGTTCGGTGTGGTGCTGATGATCGGGGGAAGCTTGCCAGGAGAAACCCGGGTTGCCTCTGTTGCGCTCTATGAACATGTCGAAGCGGGGGACTATGCCAATGCTCATCGCCTGGCTTTGGTCCTGCTGGTGGTTTCCGTGGTCATGCTGTGGGCGCTGTTTCGCTGGCAGCGGCGCCGTGCGTCAGGAGGCTGGCTATGACGCTCGACTTCGCCATCAGAGGGCAAGCAGGAGCCTTGCAGATTGAGGTTGCAGGAACGCTTCCGGTCAAAGGGGTGACTGTCCTGTTCGGTGCTTCCGGCGCAGGGAAGAGCACCTTGCTGAGGATGTTGGCTGGTTTGCACCGCTGTGACGGGACCATTCGTTTTGGCGATCAACAGTGGCTGGATGACGGCGGGATACCCTCATTGCCGGTTTGGCAGCGCCCCCTGGGGATGCTGATGCAGCAACCGACGCTGTTTCGTCACCTGACGGTACAGGGGAATCTGGACTACGTGCTGAAGCGGCGCGGCAAGGGCGCTGATATGAAGGCCATCGTGCACGAGACCCGCATCGCGCATCTGCTGGACCGTGAGGTGCATACGCTTTCCGGCGGTGAGGCGCAGCGCGTGGCACTGGCCAGGGCGCTAGCAGGAAAGCCTGCGTTTTTACTGCTTGATGAGCCCCTTTCCGCAGTGGATCTGTCCCATCGCGAAAGCCTGCTCGCCATGATCAAGCACATCGCGGCCAACATTCCGGTTCTTTATGTCACTCACAGCCTGGATGAAATGCTGCTGTTGGCTGATCAAGTTTGGCTAATGGAGCAGGGGAGAGTGACGTCTCAGTTGCCGGTGACAACGGCGCTTGCCTCGCTGGATGGCCCGTTGGCCAAGCGCAGCGATGCCTCATCATTGTTACAGGGAAACTGTGCACATTTTGATGCAGATGACCACCTGCAGGAGGTTCGTGTTGGTGATCTCGGTTTTCTGGTCCCGGTTTCCACTGCGTTGCCAACGGGGGAGTGTGTGCGACTACGTATCGCCGCCCGGGATGTGAGCCTGTGCCGAGTCCTGCCCGATCAATCCAGTATCCTCAATGTGCTGCCGGCCAGCGTGATTGAAGTCACCCCGGTTGCGGCCGGGCAGCATCTGGTGAAACTGTCTATTCAGGGTCAGTTTCTGTTGTCACGCCTTTCCTCGCGCTCGGTTCGTGATTTGAATATCAAGGCGGGCGAGTCTGTGTATGCCCAGGTTAAAGCGGTGGCGCTGGTTTAGTTGAGGGGCTCGGCGAACCTCGCAGTGAGTCAGCCGCGTGAGGAATGCCTTCGAACTTGTGCTCTGTCACAACGAGGGATTGCCTGCCGTGCCACCTTCATGCCGTTCGCAACCCGCCTGACTTCGCCAATCGTCGGCCAAGCCGAATCTCAATTCGCCGGTAGTGATGGTGCTGGTGCCGGAAAAGAAGAACATGATGAGGGTAACCAGCTGCAGGCTAAGAATGACACCCGGCGTCCAGAGGGCTTTAAGGCCTTGTTGGAGGCTGGGCAGCAAATCGGCATGAGCGGGCATGATCAGGCTAATCGCTATACCGTACAGTGCTGCAAGCAAGGCCATGAATTGATAGGCCGAAAACACTTTGCTGCCGCCACGATAGTCTGCGCGAAGCGTTTCCGACCAGGCGCGCCATAACTGACTGCCGATGAGTGCCAATGAGAAGGACAGACCGAATTCACCACGGAAATACAGGGCAGCACAGAGTAACGCCAATGCCGTGTACACCACGCAGGTCATCGCCTGAATCGGAATAACACGTACTGATTCCATTTCCCCTGCGAAGGCGATTTTTTTGGTTTTGCCAATAAATACATGGTGTACGGTGGCAAACCAGGCTTTCGCCCAACGGGGGGATTGCGCCAGTGCTCTGCCATAGCAGCAGCCAAAGCTGATGCAGGCAAGGCGACCGATTCCTTCACCGATAACATAGGCAATCGCCATGGCCGCCAGCATGGGCAGGATGGGCAGCGTGACCTGCCAATATCGCTGTGCAAGGAGGTCAGCAACCCATAGCAACAGCGGTGCGACCATGATCCCGACAAAGCTGGCGCCACCGACAGTGAAACCGTGACGATTCTTCTCCACCACCGTGGCAATGATTTTCGCTGCGGGAAGGCACAGCGACAGCACCCCGAGTGTGAGCAATAACGATGTAGCCAATGGAATCTGCACAGAGGCTGTCAGCAAAATAAAAGTGGCAACGCCAGCTCCCCCCGCCAGACCGGTGAAGATGCCATAGAAGGTCAGGTTAAGGCCTTGCCATGAGCCATCGCTATTCTTGCGTAGAGGAAGGGAAGCCACGAATTGCCATCGCTCCCGGGGCAGATGACGAAAAAGAAAGCGAAAGCTGAGCGCAAACAGTATCGCGCAAGCAAGCAGGAAGATGTCGGCAGCCATCATCGAACCTCCGTGGGTGATTAATAACCATGGTGGTATTGGCGAGATGCGATGGGGTGACAATCTGATGAAGTTGTGATGACCGGAGCAGTCAAAGTCGGTCGTGATTGATTAATCTCTATTGCGCAGAAAGCTCTCTGCTGCCTGAACAATCAGCTCGGTCACTGAACGGTCTTCCATCAGCGCCTGCATTTTCAGACGTTTGTGCAGGTCGGCAGGGATGTCCGCGGTAAGTCGACGATAACCCTCGCGCGCAGCTCCCTGGCGTGGTGATTTTTTCGCCGATGTTTTTTCGGTGACAGCCTGACTACCGCCGCGTTTACGAGGGCGTTGCTGTTCTTCAACGGTGACAAAGTCGATTTGTTCCATGATGCGGGGCTGATACAACGGCAGGGATTCGATTAAATACCAAGAAAAAACAAGCCGCGAAGGGTACTGGAAAGTCGGCCAAATAGACAGGATTGCCGACAGATTTTATAGTGCAATTCGATGATTAGAAGCGCCGGCCAGTCATCGAGCCGGCAACAATAAAAATCTGGGGAAATCATGGAAAAAGTGGATGTCCTTGTGATTGGCAGTGGCTTTGGCGGCTCCGTCATGGCATGTCGACTCGCAGAGAAGGGAAGCAAGGTGATTGTTCTGGAGCGTGGCCGTCGCTGGCTGCCGTCTGATTATCCCTCCGTCAGCCAGAAAAACTGGTTATGGGATGAAGGAGAGCCAGAAAAACAGAATGGCTGGATCGATTTCCGTTACTTCGGGGATATGAGCGTTGCCATGGGCGCAGGGGTCGGCGGTGGTTCACTGATCTACGCCAATGTGAGCATTGAGGCGACCCCGGAAACGTTTGATGCCGGCTGGCCTGAAGCCATCAGCTACCAGACGTTGAAGCCTCATTACGATGCAGCCGGTGTGATGATGAACGTGCAGACCCTGCCGGACAATCAATGGACACCGCGAACCAAACTGATGAAGGAAGCGGCAGAAGCGCTGGGTGATGGCCATCGTTTCCGCATGGTGGACCAGGCCGTAACTTTCAATCCGGATTGGTCCAGTGACATGGATGCCGATCCCTATGATTACAAGCACAGCAAGAGCTGGGTAAATGCTCAGGGCAAGCAGCAGGGGACCTGTACCCACTGTGGAAACTGCGACCTGGGCTGTCCCGTGCAGGCCAAGAACACCCTGGATCTGAATTATCTGGCGGCTGCGGAAACCGCAGGGGCCGAGATTCGCCCCCTGCATCACGTTCGCACCATCTTGCCGCTGGCGGGAGGCGGCTATGAAGTGCGGGCACGTGACCTGGATGGCCAGTGCTGGCAGGTATTTCGAGCCGATAAAGTGATAGTGGCGGCAGGCTCGGTGGGTTCTACCGAGCTGTTGTTGCGCTGTCGGGATCAATACCGAACCTTGCCCAAGCTCAGCTCGCGCCTGGGTGATAACTGGACCTGTAATGGTGATTTCGCCACCCCGGCCAGTTATGAAGACCGGCTGATTTCCCCGACTCGTGGGCCTACCATCTCCAGTGCCATTGATTATCTGGATGGCAGCGACGGTGGTGCGCGGTATTTCGTTGAGGATGGCGGTATTCCAGACGTGTTGGGGAACTGGCTGGAGGGCATGGGCAAGAGCTCCATCATAGCGCGCACCCGGCTCGGCGACGCCATGCTTCGCTACGGCGACAAAAGTGACCCGTTTGCCAACATCATGCCCTGGTTTGGTCAGGCCATGGATGAGCCCGGTGGTCGCTTTTATCTCGGCAGGCGCTGGTATTGGCCCTGGAAGAAAACCACACTGAAGCTGGATTGGGACTACCGCAAGGCGGAAAAGGCGGTGCAGGGTCTCGCCGATCGTCACCTGGCACTGACCAAGGCCACCGGCGGTGATCCCACCACGCCTGCGACCTGGTCGTTGTTCAAGGACCTGGTTACTCCGCATCCGCTAGGTGGCTGCAACATGGCCGATACCGTTGAACAGGGTGTTGTGGATTACCGCGGCGAAGTGTTCAACTATCCCAATCTGTTCGTGATTGATGGTGCCATGGTGCCGAAGTCTCTTGGGCTGAATCCTTCACGGACCATTTTGGCCCTGGCGGAATTTTCGGCCAGCCAAATGAGTTAACATTAATAACAGTACTGTGTCCGGGGGCTCGCCCCGGCGCAGATCAGATAAAGGAATCCGTGATGAGCGATGCGCGTTTCCATGTTGTGTTTGCCGGTCAGCTGGTGAAAGGGGCTGACCCGGACACCGTCAAGGCGAACCTGGGGCGGCTGTTCAAGATGGATGCTGCCCGCGTTGAAAAGTTGTTCTCGGGGCAGCCCGTTGTACTGAAGAAGGATGCCGATCAGGCGACGGCCATGAAGTTCCGGGCGGCACTCAAGCAGGCCGGAGCGGAGTGTGTTCTCAAGCCGCTTGAGGGTGAGATGGCAGAGTCGGCAGCCGAACCGGTTGCGGCAAAGCCAGAGGAGCAAGTGGCTTCATCGCCGGGAAGCGCTTCCGCTGCACCAGCCCAGGAGCAAAGCACTGGCGATCTGGAAACCGTGGGTACTATTCGTACGGGGGGTACCGGGTTTTCCGGTGCCTTCAGTGTGGCGGATGTGGGGGAGGATATGGATAACAGCGAGCATGCTCCCCCTCCGCCAGCTCCGGACGTCAGTCATCTTTCCATGGCTGGGGTTGGGGAAGATCTGGGGCAGAAAAAGAAGCAGGAAGACATCAAAGTACCAGATATCAGTCACCTGTCCCTCAGCCCGGATAACTGAATCATTCCCTGATTGTCTTACCATGGCAGGACAATCAGGGCAGTAGGCTATTCGGCGTCGTCGCTGGATTCCGGGCCGTGGTACAGCAGGAAGAACTCCTCCAGCAGATCAGGGATGCTCAACGCCATCTGGCGAACTACCTGAGTGTTTTCCCAAATAGCATCCAGCGCTTCATCATCGTCCAGCCCAGAGATCAGAATAAAGGGCAGCATCAACTCTACCGTTTGCTCTTCCTTTTCCTCGTACCAGCTCTCTTCATGTTCAAACACCCCGCTCATGAAGCCGGCACACCAGCTGGCAAGATCCTGACCATCCTCTTCCTGGTAAGGATCCAGCAGACAGGGCAAGTTAATCGCATCGCCCGCGAGCAGCTGGGTGACCAGCCGTTGACGAAGCTTTTCAAGTGCCGTGGCGACCTCTTCGGGAACGTCGAGCTCCAGCATTTCAGCATAATTCACGTCTGACGCCGGGCCCACGGCCAGTGCACAAAGCAGGCCGTGGATTTCAGTCCAGGTAGGCGCTTCTTCGCCGAGAGAGTTGAAGTGGTTGCGCACTGTGTTTTTCAGACTGGGATTGGTGATTTCCGACATGGGGCCCTCCAGCGGGCAAACGTAACGGCTGATGGTCGGCAGGGTACTGGTTCCGAAGACGTCCGTCAGCCCTTCACCACGCAATTTCTTCCATTGGCCTTGGCCTGATACAGCGCCTGATCGGCACGGCGGGAGAAATCCTGGACGGTTTCGTTGTGCTGATACTGAACAATACCGGCGGAGAAGGTATTGCGCAGTTCGTCAGCAAAGGGGTATTTCTGCGCGGCGAATTCTTCACGCAGCCTGTCCAGAGCCGAGACACAGGCGATGGTAGAAACATGGGGAAACAGCACCACAAATTCTTCGCCCCCATATCGGGCGAGGATATCGGAGCGGCGCAGCCCAATGCTGGCAATAGCACTGAACCGCCGAATGACTTCATCGCCAGCAGGGTGTCCGTAGGTATCGTTGACTTGTTTGAAATGGTCCAGATCGATAATGGCAAGATGCAGGCTGGAGCCACTGCGCGAAGCCAGTGACATTTCCTCTTCAAGTCGCCCCATGAAATAGCGCCGGTTATACAGACCCGTCAAATCATCACGAATGGCAATGGCGGCAAGCCGGTCATGGGCCTCCCTCAGATGCTCGCGCTGCTCCCGCACACGACTTTGCAAATTATGGATATAGCCCCCCACATAAACGAAAGAACCGAGTACCAGGGCAAGAATGAACCAGTGACCAAGCTGATAGGAAAAAATCACCTGCTGTGGGACCAGCATACCTTCACCGATTAGCAGCAGGCTGAAGCAGGATTGAATGAAGATTGCCATTCGCAGTAACTGGCGCCGATCCAGAGATATCACCCCAAACGTCATGATCATCAAGTAGATGCTCAACATGGCGCCGCGAAGCTCGCGGGAGTAATACAACACCGCAGTAACGGCCAGGATCCCGGTGATCATCTGCAGCACAGTAAGGCTCGGGTCCTTGAATCGTTCACTGAGGCCTGTACGCAGCAAGATGTAAAAGACCACATTCACGCAAAACAGCAAGGTGAAAATGGTGATATGTGGGGTGGCAGGGTCAAAAGCAGTGAGTTCCACACCCACAAAAGTGCCAAACCAGAGCAGGCAATAGGAATAGATCGCCATCAACTGTCGTCGGATGCGTACAGCGCGGTCTGGCGGGTCCTCAGGAATCAGGGTAAACACGAATGCCTATCTGCCTTGGTCGTTATTGTGGTGTGGCGTTTTGATTCTACCTTATCGGCTTTAGTTAATTCAGTCACGGTTATGGGGGTGACAGGGTGTATAGATTTGTGCACGATAAGGCAGCTTTCAAACAGATGTTTGATTGGTTGTGCCGCTTAAGACTTGAGTGATCACGGTTCGCCGCAGGGCGACATCTTTCAGCAAGAGGAAGCCATGTCCACAGACCTTTTTGATCTCACGCTTAATGAAGAGCAGAGAATCACCCGCGAAAACATGCAGCGTTTTGTCAGGGGCTCGCTGGCCCCGGCAGCTCGTCAGGCTGACGACAGCGCCTGCCTGCCTGTTGAACTGGTATCCGCCATTCATGATTTTGGTCTGTCATTGATGCCGGTACCGGAGGCGCTGGGGGGCGTAGGCTTGCCACGCTCACCTCTTTCCAACGCACTTGCCGCTGAAGACCTCGCCAGTGGCGATATGTCCGTGACGCTGGCAGCACTTCAGCCCATGGCAGCGGTCAACGCCTTGATGGACTTCGGGAGTGAGGAGCAGCAGGAGCAATGGCTTCCCGACCTGGCTGCTGAGCAATGGCAGGGGGCCGCCGTCGCTCTGGTCGAGCCCCGGGCTACTTTTGAGCCGTCTGAGCTGCAGACGCGAGCTGAACAATCCGGCGGTCAGATCCTGCTTTCTGGTACCAAGAGCCTGGTGCCTGCGGGACAATCTTGCCGGTGGTTTCTGGTGATTGCCGACACAGCGAACGGTCCAGGGGCATTCATCGTACCGTCGGATACACAGGGGCTCACCATCTCACCTGAAGCAACCATGGGTTTGAGAAGCGCGGAGCTAAGTACCCTCGTGCTGGATCAGGTGAGCGTGCCTGCCGAACACCAGTTACCCAACTTTGATCTTCAGCGGCTACTGGCGCTCTCGTGGATCGGCCAGTGCGCCCTGGCGGTAGGCTGCTGCCAGGCGGTGCTGGATTACGCCATCCCTTATGTGAAAGAGCGAAAAGCGTTTGGCGAGCCCATCGCCTGGCGCCAATCCGTGGCGTTCATGGTGGCGGATATGGCAATCGAGATTGAGGGTATGCGCTTGATGATGCTGAGAGCCGCCAGCAGGGCAGAGCAGGGCCTCTCTTTCTATCGCGAAGCGTATCTGGCCCAGTTGCAGTGTATGGAGAAAGCCATGGCTATTGGCACTAATGGCGTGCAGTTGTTTGGTGGGGCCGGTTTTGTTCGCGATTACCCCCTGGAAATGTGGTACCGCAATCTGCGCAGCATCGCTGTGTTACATGGCAGCCTGATGGTTTAAGGAGAGCACGATGATCAATCTGGAACTTCCTCAGAAGCTGGTGCAGGTCCAGCAGATGGCTCAGCAACTGGCCAGCGGTGTATTTCGGCCAATCTCGCGCAAGTACGACGCCATTGAGCATTGTGAAACACCTGAAGAACTCAAACCGGTCGCTCAGATGATGGCCTCCATGGGACGTGGCCCCAAGGGTAAGGCTGATGCCTCCGATGAGATCCGCAACGGCGCCAACATGATGGGCATCATGGGGGTTGAAGCCATGTGCTGGGGGGACGTTGGCTTGATGCTGTCCATTCCGGGTAGTGGCCTTGGCAATGCCGCAGTGATGGCCGTGGGTACCCCTGAGCAAAAAGAAAAGTACGGCAAGCTCTACTGTGCCATGGCGATTACTGAGCCGGGTGCAGGCTCAGATTCTGCTGCCATCAGTACTTCCGCTCGCCTTGATGGCAACGAATGGGTATTGAACGGCGAAAAAATCTACTGCACCGGCGGCCAGCGCTGCGATGCAGTTGTGGTGTGGGCCACCCTGGACAAGAAAATGGGCAAAGCCGCCATCAAGTCATTTATCGTGCCCCGCGATAACCCCGGGATGTCCCTGGTACGTGTGGAGGACAAAATGGGCTTGCGGGTCTCTGATACTGCGGCGCTTTCGTTGAATGAATGTCGTATTCCCAAGGACCACATCCTCGGTTCCGCCGACATCGCCGACAGTGAGGAGGCACGCAAGAAGGCTTTTGGCGGCGTGATGCAGACGTTCGACAATACCCGCCCACAGGTGGCGGCCATGGCGCTAGGCGTGGCTCGAGCTGCGCTCGAAATAACGAAAGAAATATATGAAAAAGAGGGAGTTGTGGCTGACTTCTCGAAACTTCCTTATAATTCCTCTGCCCGTGAACTGGAGCTGTACCGGCTTGAGGCGGATCTCGAAGCGGCGCGCCTGATGACCCTCAAGGCTGCCTGGATGGCGGACAATGGCCAGCCTAATTCCAGGGAGGCATCCATGTGCAAGGCCAAGGCTGGCCGGATGGGCAATGAGGTGACACTCAAGTGCGTGGCCCTGTGTGGTGAACTTGGTTACTCCGAGCGCACACTTCTGGAAAAGCTCGCCCGGGATTCCAAGATTATCGATATCTTTGAGGGTACCCAGCAGATCCAGCAACTCATTGTGGCCAGACACCTGCTCGGCCTCTCCTCGAAAGAGCTGAAATAAGCGCATTTCCCCATCTGAGCGTGCCTGCTTGCGACCAGCGCTTGCAGGTAGGCTCTCTCAGGGCGGCTGTTCCTGCGGTTGATGCAGTAACCCTTTGATTTTAACGCTCTCGCCATTACTCTCTGCGGTACCTTCACGCATGGAGACTTTCGCATGTCCAAGAGTCTGGCTGGTAACGTGGTCTGGATCACCGGCGCATCATCAGGCATCGGCGAAGCCGTTGCTAAATCCTTTGCCCGTCGCGGGGCAAGGCTGGTGCTTTCTGCACGTCGCGAGGCAGAACTGAGCCGTGTCCGGGAAGGGCTGGTGAACGCTGAAGATCATCTGATCTTGCCGCTGGACCTCAGTGACAGCGATGCCATGCCGGCTGCAGTTGAAGCTGTACGATCCAGATTCGGCCAGCTTGATCTGGTCATCCACAACGGTGGCATTTCCCAGCGGTCTCTGGTCGCGGATACTGACCTGTCTGTGGATCGGCGCATCATGGAGGTCAATTTCTTTGGCACCGTGGCCCTGACCAAGGCCGTGCTCCCCTGGTTTCGCGAAAATCGGGCGGGGCGTTTCGTGGTGGTTACTTCCCTGGTGGGTGAGCTGCCTACACCGCTACGTAGCGCATACAGTGCCAGCAAGCATGCCCTCCATGGTTTCTTTGAGTCGCTGCGAGCGGAAGAATATGACAATGGCATCCGTGTAACCCTGGTCATGCCTGGCTTCATTCGTACCCAGGTATCTTTGAATGCGTTGACCGGAGATGGTTCTGCCCAGGGCCGCATGGATGATGCGCAGGAGGCGGGCATGTCAGCGGATGAATGTGCTGAACGGTTGCTCAAGGCCGTGCAGCAGGGCAGCGATCAGGTTATTATCGCCGGCCGTGAAAAGGCCGCTGTTTACCTGAAGCGCTGGTGGCCTGCACTGTACCGCCGATTGATCCGCAAAATGAAGGTCACCTGATGTCCGACAGCCCGGAAGCCAAAAAGACAACCCGCTTCAACAAGCTGCAGAAAAAGCTGCGGCGGGAAGTGGGGCGAGCCATTGCCGACTTCAACATGATCAGCGAGGGCGACAAGGTCATGGTGTGCCTGTCAGGCGGTAAGGACTCCTACACCATGCTGGAGATCCTGCGGAACCTGCAGCACTCCGCGCCCGTGAACTTCGAGCTGGTGGCGGTCAACCTGGATCAGAAGCAGCCGGGCTTCCCTGAGCACATCCTGCCTGAATACCTGGAAAAGGAAGGGGTGGCGTACCACATTCTGGAGAAGGACACCTATTCCATCGTCAAGGAGAAGGTGCCGGAGGGTAAAACCACCTGTGGCCTGTGTTCGCGTCTGCGCCGGGGCAGCTTATATGGTTTCGCGGAAGAGATTGGTGCTACCAAGATCGCGCTTGGTCACCACCGGGATGATATTGTCGAAACGCTTTTTCTGAATATGTTCTATGGCGGCAAGATGAAGGCCATGCCCCCGAAACTGCGCAGTGATGACAACCGCAATATCGTCATCCGTCCGCTAGCGTATTGCCGCGAGAAGGATATTATCGAGTTCTCCGGGTTCAAGGACTTTCCCATCATTCCCTGCAACCTGTGCGGCTCACAGGAGAACCTGCAGCGTCAGGTGATCAAGGAAATGCTGCAGAAATGGGACCGTGAACAGCCAGGCCGTATCGAGAATATCTTCGCTGCAGTGCAGAATATTGCCCCCTCCCAGCTGGCGGATACCCGTCTCTTTGATTTCGAAAATCTTGAGCAGGGCCAGCAGCGTGGTGCGGAGAACGCACACAGGCTTGATGTGGTCAATCTATTCGGTTGATCAAAAACCACACAGTCACGCTAATTTTTGTCACTAAACATGATTCGCTGCGGCGTTTCGGCTAGAATAGCCACCGTTTTTTTCGCGAGTGGCCTGTCTGGGCCGTCTTGCTGCAGTCGCACTTCCCGGGTTTGCTGTGGTTAACCGGCCTGCTTAGCCTTGCAGGCCGGACAAACCGGTTTTTTGCCGGTGCATGGTAAACACCGATTTACTGAAGACTTCTCTGACCAGAAGGGTAGAGCACCATGACCGATCGTATTCAGAAGGGTAGCCTCGAAATCGCTGCCGAACTCCATGATCTGGTAGTCAATGAGATTGCGCCGGGTACCGGCGTAGACCCGGAACACTTCTGGGCCGAGCTGGAAGCCATCCTCAAAGACCTGGCGCCGAAGAACAAGGCGTTGCTGGAAAAGCGTGAAGCGATTCAGGCACAGCTGGATGAGTGGTACAAGGCTCGCAAGGGCCAGGCCATCGACATGGCTGAATACAAGCAGTTCCTGACCGAGATTGGTTACCTGCTGCCAGAGGGCGAAGACTTCAAAGTGACCACAGAGAATGTGGACACGGAAATTGCCACCATTGCCGGCCCGCAGCTGGTGGTACCGGTGAAGAACGCTCGTTTTGCCCTGAACGCGGCTAATGCGCGCTGGGGTAGCCTGTACGATGCCCTGTACGGCACAGACGTAATCTCCGATGAAGGTGGGGCTGAGAAAGGCGGTGCCTACAACCCGAAGCGTGGTGCCAAGGTTATCGCCTGGGCTCGTGACTTCCTGGATAACTACTTCCCGCTGGCCACAGGCTCCCACAAGGACAGCACTGGCTACGCCATCGTTGATGGCAAGCTGGTTGTATCCCTGGGTGCCGAGAAGACCGGCCTGAAGGACGAGTCTCAGCTTCAGGGTTACCTGGGCGACGCCAGCGCACCGACCGGTGTTCTGGTCAAGCACAACAACCTGCACGCTGAAATTCAGTTCGACGCCAGCCACCCGATTGGTGCAGATGACGCAGCCAACATGAAAGACGTGCTGCTGGAATCTGCCATCACGACCATTCAGGACTGCGAAGACTCCGTCGCTGCGGTAGACGCTGAAGACAAGGTTGAGGTGTACCGCAACTGGGCTGGCCTGATGAAGGGTGACCTGCAGGAAAGCTTCGAGAAGGGCGGCAAGACCATGACCCGTTCCATGAACGGTGATCGTGAGTACACCGCCCTGGACGGCTCCACCCTGACCCTGCACGGCCGCTCCCTGCTGCTGGTGCGTAACGTAGGTCACCTGATGACCAATCCGGCTATTCTCATGAACGGTGAGGAAACCCCGGAAGGCATCATGGACGGCATGGTGACTGTGCTGGCCGCCATGCACGACCTGAAGAAGATCAACAAGCTGAGCAACAGCCGCACGGGTTCCGTATACATCGTGAAGCCGAAGATGCATGGCCCGGAAGAAGTGGCCTTTGCAGTCGAGCTGTTTGGTCGTGTTGAAAAGGCGCTGGGCCTGGCCGACAAGACCCTCAAGATCGGCATCATGGATGAAGAGCGTCGCACCACCGTGAACCTGAAGGAGTGTATCCGTCAGGCCAAGGATCGCGTCATCTTCATCAACACCGGTTTCCTTGACCGTACCGGTGATGAAATGCACACCTCCATGGAAGCCGGTCCTTTCGCTCGCAAGGGCGACATGAAAGGCATGGCCTGGATCAAGGCCTACGAAGACTGGAACGTGGATATCGGTCTGGAATGCGGCCTGCCGGGTCACGCCCAGATTGGTAAGGGCATGTGGGCCATGCCGGACGAAATGGCGCAGATGATGGCCAACAAGGCCGGTCACCCGAACGCGGGCGCCAACTGTGCCTGGGTACCGTCCCCGACTGCCGCTACCCTGCACGTGACTCACTATCACGAAGTGAACGTGGCGGAAGTGCAGGCCAAACTGGCCAGCCGTGCCCGTGCCTCTCTGGACGACATTCTGACCCTGCCATTGCTGGATCGCGAACTGTCCGCCGAGGAAATCCAGCAGGAGCTGGACAACAACGCGCAGGGCATCCTGGGTTATATGGTGCGCTGGATCGACCAGGGCGTGGGCTGTTCCAAGGTGCCGGACATCAATGATGTGGGCCTGATGGAAGACCGTGCCACCCTGCGTATCTCCAGCCAGCACGTGACCAACTGGTTGCACCACGGCATCACCAATAAAGACCAGGTGATGGAAACCCTGAAGCGCATGGCGGATGTGGTAGATCGTCAGAACGCCAACGATCCCCTGTACACCCCCATGGCGAAGGATTTCGATGGTTCTGTGGCCTTCCAGGCTGCCGTTGAACTGGTATTCGAAGGTTGCTCCCAGCCGAGCGGCTATACCGAGCCAGTTCTGCACCGTCGTCGTAGAGAGCTGAAAGCAGGCAAGTGAGCAGTTAACAGTAAATAGTTAACAGCGGCGTGCTCGCGCGTCGTTGGTTGCCTGAAAGCAAAGAGGCCGCGCCCAGTCATTGGGCGCGGCCTCTTGCGTTGTAGAGCCTGACAACCGCTGCTCGCGCAGCTATTCACTGATTTGAACCATCACCTCAATCGGCAACGTCACTGTCTGCCGGGCGGTCTGATAGCGTCCAATTCCGCGCTGGTTGTTCTGGGTCACCGTATTGATGCTACCCATTTGTTGCCACTGGCCGGGCTCAAGGCGAAGGGTAGAAGCGCTGTGCTGGGTGTGAGCTATCCCGGGGCCGCCGGGTTGATCATATCGTTGCTGGATCTGAAGGGTGACGCTGCCGTCCATATTCACCTGGGGTGTCACTTCAATGCCGCGTTCAAGCGTATGGAGATAGGCGCTGTTGTCGCCTCCAGTTAATGCGAGCAGGGTGCCCATGTTGATTCCGGCAGGATAGCCACTCAGCGTTCTGATCTGATAATCGCTTTGTCTTGAGCGCTGTACCTGTCGTTGCTCCGCATGGATGCGCGCTTTGCTTGCCGGGTCGTGAGTCGAGTTAGTCCCATAAAAGGACCGCTGGGTCACCTGGATGCCTGCACCTGATTGCTGGCCGCGTGTGTTACTCGTACGTCGGAGAAAAACCGTCACCGCCTTGGGCTTGCTGTTCAACTCACCAAGCACAGACTGCACTTCATTAAAGTTTTGTGGGGTGGTGCGAATGATCAGTTTACCCTGGTAAGCATTGACGGTAGCGCCGTCCGGCAGGAGCGGGTCAATCACCGGAACCAGGGCCTGAGCATCCGGGCGCGAAATGACATGCAGGCTCATGTCCTGAGCCCACAGCGGCACAGCGATGGCAAGCAGTAACAGAGCAAGTATCCGTCTCATGGGGTTCCTGTTTTCTCAATACCTTGCAGGCAGCGATTATTCCCTGACTCTAGCCTGCATCTCCCTGTTCTGACAGGCATAATAGCCGCCAGGTTCACCATGAGAGAATGTTACTGATGTTTGCCAATAGCCGAGAGGTCCAGTCCAACCAGGATGGCGTCCATGCGGACCTTGAAAAGGTGGTGCGCCGGCACCTGGCCAGCCCATGGCTTGCGCCAGTAGCAGACTTTGATTGTGAGGCCTTCGACCAAGCGTGTAGATGGCGTCAGGCGCATGGTCCAGATCTTCCGCTCATGCTGGATAGCGGCTGCGGTACTGGCCGTTCTTCGGTGCGCCTGGCACAGTCCCACCCTGATGCGCTGGTGATCGGGGTGGATCAGTCAGCAGATCGACTTTCGAAAGCGGAACGGCGCTTTGCGCCACTGCCGGACAACCTGTTGCTGGTGCGCAGCGACTGCGCTGGGCTGTGGCGCCTGATGGTGGAGGCAGGCTGGCAGCTGGCACGACACCAGATTCTCTACCCGAACCCCTGGCCCAAAAGCGCCCACCTGAAGCGACGCTGGCATGGTCATCCTGTATGGCCAGCCGTGCTGGCGCTGGGGGGAGAGCTGGAGCTGCGCAGTAATTGGCGGGTTTACCTGGAAGAGGTGAGAGCGACACTGGCGTTGAGTCATTGCCAGGCCGTCATTCAACCGCTGGCAGGCGAAGGGGTGCCAATGACAGATTTTGAAGAGAAGTATCAGGCCAGCGGACAGGTGAACTGGCAGCTTATCGCGAAGCTGTAAGCTTCAATGCTGCCACAGTCGGCCTCTAAAGCCGTAGTTCCCTCAGTTCCGGATTGCCGCCGGCGCGCTCCCAGTGTTCACGAAAGTCACGTGCCAGCCGGGGGGCACGGGGGAGTCGATGGCCGCACAGATGAACGCGGTCGGGGCGTGGCCATCCTTTAGCTTCAAACAAGCCGGTACCGTCGCCAATTGCGTGGCACGCCTGGGCGTCGCGGTCGTCCTGCTGAGTCTGTCGAAGTTGCAGCCGGGAGGGTAGGCGGCGGGCAAGATGGACAATTCGATGACCGTCGCGAATGGCGTTGTCATGGTCATCGAACAGAATGCGGATATCGATGCGTTCGCTGCTGATGGCCATGGTCTTGATGGCTTCACATACCTCACTGTCGGCAGTCAGCTCATCGAGTAGCGGGACACGAATCCACAGGGAGCGACTACAGGCTGCCACCAGCGAGGCCAGCGCCTGGCTGGCCTCGCTGCGAGACAGGGATTGCAGGGTGTCGTCTGTGCCAATCGCGAGAGGCATGCGATTCAGAGCAGCGGCTTGAACATCTGGCGGTGGGGGATGTTCGCATCCATGAAGATGCCGCCGGATACTGAGAAACCGGCTGCTTCGTAGAAGCTGGTGGCATGGGTTTGTGCGTGCAGGAAGATCTCTTCCATGCCCTTGGCCCGGGCCGCTTCCTCAGCGGCTACCAGCAGGGAGCTGCCAACACCATTGTTACGTTGCTCAGACAGCACGCAAAGGCGGCTGATTTGCCCGGTGGGCAGCAATCGTATGCAGCCCACGGGTTTCTGCTCTGCATCCATGGCCAGAAAGTGAATGGCGTCCTGGTCCTCGCCATCCCATTCCAGTTCTTCAGGTACGTGCTGCTCGTCGATGAACACTCTCTGGCGCAGCGCACGCAGTGCTGTTTCATGTTCTTCCCAGCGGGTTTCGATGATGCTGATAGCCATGGGGGTCTCGTTATAGCGGGGCGAAATAGCCCTGTTCAATCCAGTCATGTAGCAATTCCTGGGCGGCTTCTGTCATGACCGCTTCCAGCTCGTTATGGGTAAAGCGACGTTGGCTAGCCAGAAGCTGCACCAACGGACGTTGTTGTTCTGTAAGTGAGTGCGCTTCCCCGTTCAGCCATACCCGGTTTCCCTGCATCAACAGGCGGGTACTGCCATGACGGACCAGCGCAATCTGTGCATCGCGCAAGCGAATATGGTGGTCATCAACCGCAAATTCAAGGCCGTCCTGCCGAGGGGTTGAGAGCCAGCGATAAACTGCGTTTTCAATGGCTTCCGGCGTCAGCAGATCAAGAGCGCCGCGCACCAGTTGCTGCCGGTCTGTATCAGAGAGTACTGCCGGGTTGCTCACGACCGTCCGTTGCGGATCGCTGAACAGCACACTGTCAGCCTCAGCAAGGCACTCACCGGCAATTTCAGCCATCAGCATCTGGTAATCCGGGGCCCTGAAGCCCACCGACCAGGTGATGCAGTCGCTGTCTTCCGCCACGCCATGGTGGGCCACACCGGGGGGGAGATAGAGCACATCGCCTGGCTGGGCAATAAACTCCTCGCGAACGGTCATGTCAGACAGTAGCTTGAGATCCGGGTGGGGCAGGCGAGGACTGTGGTCATCACAGACATCGCCGATCTGCCATCGTCGGGTGCCGCTGGCCTGGATCAGGAATACATCATAGCGATCAAAGTGCGCTCCCACACTGCCACCTTGGGTGGCATAGCTCATCATGATGTCTTCAAGGCGCCAGTTCGGCAGGAAATTGAAGCAATCCAGCAGCAGTGAGGTTTCTGTCAGGAAGTGATCAACGGACTGGACCAGCAGGGTCCAGTTCTCTTCACCCAGCCCCTCGAAAACCGATTCTTCCAGTGGCCCTTGCAGCAGTTTCCAGGGGCCATTTCCCGCCCCCTGGATGATGCGCGCTTCGACACCATCTTCCAGTGCCAGCCCTGCCAGGGTATCGGCATCAGGGCTGTCCAGCCCGCTGGCGGCAGCGGGCATAAACAGAGGTTTTTTCTGCCAGTAATCGCGCAGGAAATCTTCTGCCGGCATGGGCAGGGCGAAATCAGGAAGAGATGAGGGCATGGGATTGTCCGGATTGGCTCCCGTGGCGCAGGGCGCCACGGGGCAAACAGCCTTAGATATTACGGGCCTGGGCGGCGGCATTACCCACATAGCTTGCGGGGGTCATGGCCAGTAGCAATTCTTTGGCTTCGTCAGGAATCGCCAGCTCATTGATGAACACGGTCAGGGTTTCCTGGTTGATGCCATCCTTGCCGCGGGTGAGCGCCTTCAGCTTTTCGTAGGGCTTCTCGATACCGTAGCGACGCATCACGGTCTGAATGGGCTCGGCCAGCACTTCCCAGGCGGCTTCCAGGTCAGCGTCCAGTCGTGACGGGTTGACTTCCAGCTTGCCGATGCCTTTCAGGCTGGCCTCGAAGGCGATCAGGCTGTGAGCCAGGCCGACCCCGACATTTCTCAGTACGGTGGAGTCAGTCAGGTCACGCTGCCAGCGGGAGACCGGCAGTTTGGCTGCCAGGTGGTCCATAATGGCATTGGCCAGACCCAGATTGCCCTCGGAGTTCTCGAAGTCGATGGGGTTGACCTTGTGCGGCATGGTGGAAGAGCCGACTTCGCCCTCCACGGTCTTCTGCTTGAAGTAACCCAGGGAAATATAACCCCAAACATCACGGTCAAAGTCGAGCAGGATGGTATTGAAGCGCATCAGCGCGTGGAAGTACTCCGCGACACAGTCGTGCGGCTCAATCTGCGTAGTGAAGGGGTTGAAGGTCAGACCCAGGCTCTCAACAAAGCGGCGGGCAAAGGCTTCCCAGTCCACATCCGGGTAGGCGGAAAGGTGGGCGTTGTAGTTACCCACGGCGCCATTGATCTTGCCGAGCAGTTCGACGGCAGCAAACTGGTCACGCTGACGCTGCAGACGTGCCACCACATTGGCCATTTCCTTGCCCACAGTGGTCGGGGAGGCGGACTGACCATGAGTGCGTGACAGCATGGGCTGATCTGCCAGACTATGCGCCTGACGACGAATAGCGCTGATCACCTGGTCCATCTTCGGCAGCAGGATCTCGCGAGCCTCTTTCAGCATCAAGGAGTAGGACAGGTTGTTGATGTCCTCGCTGGTGCAGGCGAAATGCACAAATTCGCTCATGCCGGTCAGTTCCTTGTGCTCGGCCATCTGCTCCTTGATGAAGTATTCCACCGCTTTCACGTCGTGATTGGTGGTGGCTTCGATCTCCTTGATGCGCTCAGCGTGCTTGGCTTCGAAATCGCGGGTAATACCGCGCAGGTGCCAGGCCGCCTGACCGCTCATCAGAGGGACTTCAGGGATGTTCTTGTCATGAGCAAGTTGTTCCAGCCAGCTCACTTCCACATGCACGCGGAAGCGGATCAGACCGTATTCACTGGTGGTGTTACGCAGGGCATCGACCTTGCCGGCATAGCGGCCGTCGACCGGTGAAATGGCGGTAAGCGTGTTCAGGCTGGACATGTGTCAGGCTCCCGAAATCATCCAAGTAAGGTTTCAAAGCGGCGCAATGATACAGCAAAAAGGGCGGGGTTGCGTGTTTGATTGAACCTTGCCGCGCCCGGCAGCGTGGCTGGCGAAATCGGGTCGTTGAAGGTGTTTGATAGGGGGCAAGTTACGAGTTTCGTGCTTCGAGTTACGAGTAGCGAAAGGCGGGGGAGGAGGAGGGGGAGGGTTCTGATCTTCGAAACTCGTTTCTCGAAACTCGCCACCTCCCCCGGCTCGTCCCTTCGGCGGTTACCTCCGCTGCACTCCGGCTCATCCAGTGGTGCACATTCAACTTTAGGAGTGCGCTTTAACTAATTGATGTTAATGGATTCCAGGGTGGCGAGAATCTGCTTTCGCTTGAACAGCAGGTGCCAGCGCTTGCCGCCAAGCTGCTGCCAGAGAAAGGCAGCGCGAACGCCCGTCAGAAAGAGGGTGCGAATCTTGGCTGCCTTGTCCTCATCCTGCAGGTGAGAGGGGTCGCCTTTGACCTGAATCCGGAAACGGAAGGTACCAAGGGTATCCACATAAATACTGGCCAGGCGATGGCAGAACGCCTCCTCCGCCAGGTCATTGAAGTGGGCCAGCTGGCCGTTGAGGGCCATCAACCGGTGGCGAAGAATGTTCGTGGTGTCCGCATTCTTGGCCAGTTTGGCCGCCAGATGCAGCAAGGCAAGGCCATAGTTGAGGGGCCTCAAGGAGGCCCCGCCACTTTTGCGATTGAGGCTCAGCTCCAGCAGCGCAAGCCCTTCGCGAAGCTGTTCTGGCTGCGGGTAGATGCTGTCGAAGCTGTCCGCATCCAGCGCCATGACGCCCTCAATCAGTGCTCTTAGCGCGCGAGGATCGCAGTCCCCGCGAACGGCGATGTCATCACCAAGCTGGGCTGCCTGAAACACGGCAGCCAGCGCCAGAACCTGCTGTTGCTCATGGGTAAAACGCTCGCTCATGCGGCTTCCTTCGCTGATTACCAGGTTTCCTGGATGGGAGCGCCACCCAGGCAGATCGGACCATCGTAAAGCACCAGGGATTGCCCCGGCGTGACTGCCCGCTGAGGTTCATCGAAAACAACGTGAACACGGCCATTGCCGGCATCGCTGACAGTGCAGGCCTGATCAGGCTGGCGATAGCGAGTCTTGGCTGTGAGCCGTGCCGGTAGTGCTGGCGATTCCAGGGCGACCCACTGCATGGGCGCACTGGTCAATTCACGGCTGTAAAGCAGCGGGTGATCGGTGCCCTGTACGGCAAGCAGGACATTACGCTCCAGGTCCTTGCCCGCCACATACCAGGGGGCTTCGCTGGCATCGGGGCGGCCACCGATACCCAGCCCCTGGCGTTGACCAAGGGTGTAGTACATCAGGCCATCATGGTCGCCGATCACCTTGCCGTTCTCATCCTCGATCTTTCCGGGCTGTGCTGGTAGATATTGCTCTAGGAAATCCTTGAAGCGTCGCTCACCGATAAAGCAGATCCCGGTGGAGTCCTTCTTCTTGTGATTGGCGAAGCCTTTTTCTTCTGCGATTCGGCGCACTTCCGGCTTTTCCAGGTCCCCCAGCGGGAATAACGTCTGGTCGAACTTGCGGTAATCCACCGCGTGCAGGAAATAGGTCTGATCCTTGTTGGTATCCACGGCACGCACCAATTTGGCCGGGCCGTTGTGATCGACCTGAGCATAGTGACCTGTGGCGATGAAGTCGGCACCCAGCGTGATAGCGTGATCCAGAAACGCCTGAAACTTGATTTCCTTGTTGCAGAGGATGTCCGGATTGGGGGTGCGCCCGGCACGGTATTCTTCCAGGAAATGCTCAAACACCCGATCCCAGTACTCCGCTGCAAAATTGGCTGTGTGCAGTTCAATACCCAGCACACCGGCCACCTGCATGGCATCCAGCAGGTCTTCGCGGGCGGTGCAGTACTCAGTGCCGTCGTCTTCGTTCCAGTTCTTCATGAACAGGCCTTCGACCTGATAGCCGGCATCGATCAGGCGGGCTGCGGCCACCGAGGAGTCCACACCGCCGGACATGCCAACAATAACGCGGGTATCTTGAGGCGCTTTCTTCATTTTTTGCCTATCACTTCAGCCGCGCTGCAGCGGCCAGGGGTGCTGATAAATGGCGTCCAGGGGCAGGCGGCGACCGGACAAATAGTCGTCCAGACAGCGCTCCACCAGGGCACTGCGATGCTGGTCACGCTGGGCACGTAGCTCATCCGGTGTCAGCCAAACCGCTTCCAGAATACCGGTATCCAGTTTCTGGCGAGGATCATGGCTGATCGGGCGGGCAACGAAGCAGGTCCGATAGTAAACCCCGCCTCCCTTGTGGGGCTGGAAGATGTACCAGCCCAACAGATCGGTAATTTCGACCTGCCATGCCGTTTCCTCGAGGGTCTCCCGGTAGGCGGCCTGCACCAGGGTCTCCCCGAATTCAGCATGGCCCGCCGGCTGGTTGATCACTTCCTGGCCTTTGCTCATTTCACGTACAAAGAGAAAGCGACCGTCTTGTTCCACCACGCAGGCCACAGTAATGTGCGGCTCGAAGCTGTTCATAGTAATTCTGCCAATACGGGTGCCCGGAAAAAGAGATTCAGGCACGATGGTATGGGAAAGGCGGGAATGGTAGCGCAGCATGCGCTTCGACAACAGGCCGGGAGTGAGGATGTCTGAGGATCGCTTTACCCATCTGGATGACCGCGGGCAGGCGCAGATGGTGGATGTGACAGAGAAGGCCGTTACCCAGCGCACGGCGGTGGCACAAGCCCGCGTACGCATGCAGCCACAAACGCTGGCGATGATTCTGGATCAGCGACATCCCAAGGGTGATGTGTTGGCCACTGCCCGGATTGCGGGTATTCAGGCCGCCAAAAAGACCTGGGACCTGATACCGCTGTGCCATCCCTTGCTGCTAACCAGGATCAACGTAAGCATTGAGCCAGAAGGTGACGATACGCTGCGTATTGAGGTGCTCTGCAAGCTTAGCGGCACCACGGGCGTGGAAATGGAGGCACTCACCGGTGCTTCGGTGGCGGCTTTGACACTTTATGACATGTGCAAGGCAGTCGATCGCGGCATGGTAATTGAAACGGTCTGCCTGCTTGAGAAGGCAGGGGGCAGAAGCGGCCATTATCGTCGTGATGCCGAGTCCACAGAATCAGGAAAAGGGTAGTGCAATGATTCAGGTGCGTTTGTTCGCGGCCCTGAGGGAGCGAGCGGGTCGGGATTCAATGGAAGTGAATCTGCCAGATGGGGTCACGACAGTCTCGGAGCTGGTCAGCTGGCTTGAGCAAAGCGATCCAGATCTGGCGAAAGCCTTTGCCGCCACCCCTTGCCGCATGGTGGCGGTCAATGAAGTCCTGGCCAGTGAGGATGCCGACATCGGGGATGGTGACGTGATCGCATTATTCCCGCCGGTGACCGGGGGATGAAGGTTCATATTGCGATTCAGGAAGATCCGCTGGAGCGGGCCGCTGCCCAGGCCTGGTTGCACGATCAGGGGCTCAGCGGCGCCATTGTCCAGTTTTCCGGGCACGTAAGGGATGAAAAGGGGCGGGTAGAGGCACTGCATCTGGAGCATTACCCGGGGATGACGGAGCGCCTGCTTGGCACCATCGTTGAACATTCTGCTGCACGATGGCACCTTAATGGTGCCTGGGTGGTGCACAGGGTTGGGACCATGACTCAGGGTGACGAAATCGTTCAGGTGGCCGTGAGTGCCGAGCATCGTCAGGCGGCCTTCGACGCTTGTGCCTATATCATGGACGTGCTGAAAACCCGCGCACCATTCTGGAAGAAGGAGCTCATCGACGGCCAGTGGCACTGGGTCGAGGCCCGCGAGAGCGACGTTCTTGCCGCCGCCGCCTGGTTGGCTGAGACGCAGGGGCATGAACCTCGGTAGCGCGCCACTCTCCCGGTGACAAGCCGTCCAGGGTCCAGTCACCAATTTGCCACCGCACCAGACGCAGGGTGGGGTAGCCGATGGCGGCTGTCATGCGCCTGACCTGTCGGTTGCGACCTTCGTCTATGGTGAGTTTTAACCAGCTATCGGCTACGGTTTTACGGCGACGAACTGGCGGATTGCGTGACCACAGTGCGGGCTCGCCAATCTGCTCAACAATGGCCGGCCGGGTGGGGCCATCCTTGAGGGTGATACCCTGGCGTAATTTTTGCAGATCCTGCCGCCCAGGTGTGCCCTCCACCTGGACCAGGTAGGTCTTGGGAAGATGAAAACGTGGACTGCTGATTCTCGCTTGAAGACTGCCGTTATCGGTCAGCAAAAGCAGGCCCTCAGAATCCCAGTCAAGACGGCCAGCGGGATAGACCCCTGGAACCGGAATGAATTCACGGAGTGTGCGGCGACCCTGATCATCCTGAAACTGGGAGAGAACCTGAAAGGGTTTGTTGAGCAAAATCAATTTCGCCATGGGGAATGACAATCCTGATGGATTCGATTGATAAAATGGGTCGTATCACCGCCCAGCTACGCTAACAAGGCTAAACGGTCGGTGCTATACTCGCCAGCGCATACCGAACGGTTTTACTCAGGAGGGAGTTCCTGTTTAGACCCGCTGATCTGACGGCCAAAAGCCGACTCATGTCAGGTGGGAAAGACTGCCAATACAATTGGGACCTATATTTCGATGACCACGCCAAAAATTATTTACACCATGACTGACGAGGCGCCCGCGCTGGCGACCTATTCCTTCTTGCCAATTATTGAGAAGTTCACTTCAAGCGCAGGGATTGAAGTTGAAAGCAGCGACATTTCACTGGCTGCACGCATTCTCGCCAGCTTTCCTGAGTATTTATCAGAAGCCCAACGCGTTAATGATACCCTTTCAGAGCTTGCGGAACTTACTCAGGATCCGGAAGCCAATCTCATCAAACTCCCCAATATCAGTGCCTCCATCCCCCAGCTCAGGGCGGCGATTGCGGAACTGAATGCCCATGGCTACAAGGTTCCTGAATACCCGGACGAGCCCCACAACGAGAAAGAAGAAGACGTACAGGCACGTTATGCCAAGGTGCTTGGGTCTGCCGTAAACCCGGTTATTCGTGAAGGGAATTCAGACCGCCGAGCCCCCATTGCGGTTAAGAACTATGCCCGCAAGAACCCTCACAGCATGGGTTACTGGAGCCCGGCGTCACGAACCCATGTGGCCCATATGCGTGGCGGTGACTTTTTCTCTCATGAAACCTCTACCACGATAGAGAAGGGCTGCACTGTCCGCATCGAGTTTGTGGATGCCAATGGCAATGTGACGGTCAAGAAGCCCGATTTCCCGCTCCTCGATGGCGAAGTCATCGATGCCATGTACATGAGCAAGAAAGCGTTGTGCGATTTTTTCGACAAGCAGATTGAAGATGCCAAAAACACTGGCATCCTGTTCTCCCTGCATGTGAAAGCCACCATGATGAAGGTATCTCATCCCATCGTGTTCGGCCACGCTGTGCGCTGCTTCTACAGGGAGCTGTTTGAAAAGCACGGCGATATTCTGGAACAGATTGGCGCCAACCCGAACAACGGGTTGAGCAACATCTACCAGAAGATTGAAGAGCTGCCGATTTCCCAGCGTCTGGAAATTGAATCCACGATCCGTGCGTGCTATCTGCACCGGCCGGAACTGGCCATGGTGGATTCCGATCGCGGCATCTCCAATCTGCATGTGCCTTCGGATGTCATTGTGGACGCGTCCATGCCAGCCATGATCCGTCAAGGCGGCAAGATGTACGGCGCAGATGGCAAGCTCAAAGATACTAAAGCGGTCATTCCGGAAAGCACCTACGCCACCATCTACCAGGAAGTCGTCAACTTCTGCAAGACCCACGGAGCGTTCGATCCGGTCACTTGCGGCTCTGTACCCAATGTGGGGCTGATGGCCCAGAAAGCTGAAGAGTACGGCTCTCACGATAAAACCTTCGAGATGAAAGATGCAGGCACTATGCGGGTTGTCCGTGAAGATGGTGAAATCCTGCTGACCCACGAAGTGGAAGAGGGTGATATCTGGCGTATGTGCCAGGCCAAGGACCTGCCGATTCGTGACTGGGTCAAGTTGGCGGTAACCCGCGCCCGTCTGAGCAATACCCCGGCCATTTTCTGGCTCGACAAGGAAAGGGCCCACGATGCCCAGTTGATCATCAAGGTTCGTGAGTACCTCAAGGACCATGACACTAGCGGCCTCGATATCCGCATCATGTCCCCGGTTCAGGCGATCCGTTATACCATGGAGCGCATGATCCGTGGAAAGGACACCATCTCCGTTACCGGTAACGTACTACGCGACTACCTGACTGACCTGTTTCCGATTCTGGAACTGGGCACCAGCGCCAAGATGCTGTCCATCGTACCGTTGATGGCTGGCGGTGGTCTTTATGAGACAGGTGCCGGCGGTTCTGCACCCAAGCACGTTCAGCAGTTCCTCGAAGAGAACCACCTGCGTTGGGACTCCCTGGGGGAATTCCTCGCGTTGTCTGTTTCCATCGAGGAGCTGGGTGAAAAGTTTGGCAACAAGAAGGCTAAGGTGATTGCTGCCGCCCTGGACAGGGCCAATGAGCAGTATCTGGAGCAAAACAAGTCGCCTTCCCGCAAGGTCGGCGAGCCGGATAACCGGGTCAGCCATTTCTATGTGGCCATGTACTGGGCCCAGGCCCTAGCTGCACAGGACGATGATGCCGAGCTGAAAGCCCAGTTCACCCCTGTCGCAGCGGCCTTGACTGAAAACGAAGACAAAATCGTCAAGGAAATGGTTGCTGTGCAAGGCTCGCCTGTCGATATCGGTGGTTACTACAACCCGGACTTTGACAAGGCCTCAGCGGCCATGCGCCCCAGCGCTACCTTTAACAAGATCCTCGATCAGATCTAGACTTGTTATTGAGTGGTTGTTACCAGACCAGCTCTGGTACATAGAAAGCGGGTCCCAGCCGGGGCTCGTTTTTTTTGTGGCTCCTGCATGGCCAGTCATGGCTTCATCACTTCATCTGACCACTTGGTGACATCGCTGCAAGATTTGGGCAGGACACAGGGGACTCCCAGGCAGGCAGCGGGAGGGCCCGATAATGATAATGGGCGCCTTGAGGCGCCCATTATCATTGTTATGAGGGTGGGGCTGCGGTGTTAGTCGGTCAGCCCTTCCTGATTGTCTTCTTCATTGCTGGCCTCGCCATTGGCTCTCAGGTTTACCGCATGGAAACCCTTGTTGGCGGGCTGTACTTCATACTCAACCGGCTGACCGGCCTTGAGACTTTTGTAGCCGTCCATCTGGATGTAGGAGTAATGGACGAACAGATCTTCGCCCCCTTCATCCGGTCTAACAAATCCGTACCCTTTGGCGTTGTTAAACCACTTCACTCTTCCCGTTGCCATGGTCCTTCCCTCTGCCTATCCGATGGCTTGTCGTTTCTTTTTATTCAACGGTATCCGCTGCGTTACACTGTCTGCCCTGATTGGTAAAACGATCAGGTAGTACTGTGCAACTTTTAAACATGCGTCGCAGGGTGTCAACCCCGTACCAAATCAACGGTATCGGGGGGCTTGAAAAAAGGATGACCGCCCATCATTTCATCATTGCCTGTTGACGCCAGCAGGGTTACAACGGTTTAAAGACATATGAATTGGCAATATCAGTGGCACCCGGAAATGACTGAGCTGAAAGGCCCTGTAGTGTGCGGCCCGTCGGATTCACCCTCTGACCCGGATCGCCATGGAGACCTGGCCATCGAAGAGGCCAGACCCAAGCTCAAGCCGCCGTCCATGTACAAGGTATGGATGCTCAATGATGACTACACACCGATGGATTTCGTCGTAGAGGTGCTTGAGGACTTCTTCAATATGGGTCGCGAGCAAGCCACACGGGTCATGCTGGCGGTCCATACGGAAGGAAAGGCTGTCTGCGGGATCTATCCCCAGGACATCGCCGAAACCAAGGCCACTCAGGTGGTCGAATATGCCCGGGAGAATCAGCATCCGCTGATGTGCCAGGTCGACGAGGCCTGATTCGGGTACTGGCAGTGAGGTAGCCTTATGCTCAGTAAAGAACTGGAAATTACGCTGAACGAAGCGTTCCGCCATGCACGAACCCACCGTCATGAATTCATGACCGTGGAGCATTTGCTGCTGGCATTACTGGAAAACGAGGCAGCCGTAGAAGTGCTGCGCGCCTGTGGCGCGGATCTGGAGGACCTGCGGGATTCACTGAGCCAGTTTATCGAGGATTCCACCCCGTTATTGCCGGAAAGTGACCCGGAACGGGATACCCAGCCCACATTGGGCTTCCAGAGGGTGCTGCAACGTGCCGTGTTCAGCGTTCAGTCATCCGGCAAGAAAGAAGTCACGGGTGCCAATGTGCTGGTGGCCATTTTCAATGAACAGGAAAGTCAGGCGGTTTATTTCCTGAACTGTCAGGACATCCATCGCCTGGATGTAGTGAATTTCATTGCCCACGGAATCTCCCAGCTTCAGGACTCTACCCAGGCACCAGAGGTTGAGCAGGAGGCTGAGGGGTCCGAGAGTGCAGGACAGGCTTCTGCACTGGAGAATTACGCGGCCAATCTCAATGAGCTTGCCCGTGAAGATCGAATTGACCCATTGGTCGGGCGTGCTTTTGAAATTGAGCGGGCGGCACAAATCCTCTGCCGCCGTCGCAAGAACAACCCCTTGCTGGTCGGTGAACCCGGTGTCGGCAAAACCGCCATTGCCGAAGGTCTGGCGCGCATGATCGTAGAGGGGAAGGTGCCCGAGCCACTGCTGGATGCCACCGTCTACTCTCTGGATCTCGGCGCGCTGCTGGCAGGCACCAAGTATCGTGGGGATTTTGAAAAACGCCTCAAGACCCTGCTGTCGGACCTCAAGAAAGAGCCCAATGCGATTCTGTTTATCGATGAAATCCACACTATCATCGGTGCGGGTGCCGCTTCGGGCGGCGTCATGGATGCGTCTAACTTGCTCAAGCCCCTGCTGGCTAACGGTGAGTTGAAGTGCATGGGGTCGACCACATTCCAGGAGTACCGTGGTGTGTTCGAAAAGGATCGCGCTCTGTCCCGTCGATTCCAGAAGATTGATGTGGTTGAGCCGTCAGTGGAAGACACCATCGGCATTCTGAAGGGGCTCAAATCCCGCTTCGAGAAACACCACAACGTGCTGTATAGCGATGCCTCCCTGAAGGCAGCGGCAGAACTCAGCGCCCGTTATATCAACGATCGCTACCTGCCGGACAAGGCCATCGATGTGATTGATGAAGTCGGTGCCTGGCAGCGACTGCGCCCGGAAGACGAGCGCAAGCACACCATCGAAGAGACCGATGTGGAAGACATGGTGGCCAAGATCGCCCGCATTCCACCGAAACAAGTGTCGTCTTCCGACAAGGAGCTGCTGCGAAACCTGGAGCGGGATCTGAAGATGACGGTGTTCGGGCAGGACGATGCGATTGATACCATTTCAGCGGCGATCAAATTGTCCCGTGCTGGCCTCAAGGGTGAGAACAAACCCATCGGCAGCTTCATGTTTGCCGGCCCCACCGGGGTGGGCAAGACCGAAGTCAGCCGTCAGCTGGCTCGCGCACTGGGTGTAGAACTGGTCCGCTTCGATATGTCCGAGTACATGGAGCGTCATACGG